>NZ_LZHG01000033.1 GCF_001690355.1 Gilliamella sp. Choc4-2 | reverse complement strand
GTTTTCCTAAATGTTTTAATCGTATCAGAAAGCTCGGCTATAAATGGAATCATAAACGGGTATATCGGGTGTATTGTGAATTAAAGCTTAACCTCAGGGTAAAGCGTAAAAAACGTATTCCTCTACGATGCCCGGAAAGGTTATTAGTCCCCAATAAACAAGGTGAATGTTGGTCAATGGATTTTATGAGTGACAGTAGTCGTAATCAACGTCGCTTTAGAACATTCAATGTCATCGATGACTTTAATCGTGAGGCGTTAGGGATTGATATTGCAGTAAGCTTACCAGCAGGAAGGATTACCCGTTACTTAGATAAACTGGCCGAATATCATGGATATCCATTAAAAATACGAGTTGATAATGGACCAGAATTTACAGGAAAAACCTTTATAAACTGGGCTAAATTACATGATATAACCATTGATTATATAAAGCCCGGTAGCCCTTATCAAAATGGTTACATTGAACGATTTAACCGGACTTATCGAACTGAAGTGTTAGATTTATATCTTTTTAACAACCTAGCGCAAGCAAGGAGAATAACCGAAGAATGGCTAACGATTTATAACACCGAAAGACCGCATGAGGCGTTAAATAACATGACACCGATTGAGTATAAAACACTAAAACAAGCAGCTTAATTTTCTACGTGAGTTGTGTGCTAAGTTTGGGGCATTTACAGTGCCAGTCTTCAACTTCAAAATTATAGACTTTTTTCTTAGTATAAAGAAAGTTTTGTCTTTTTACGCGGTACTATTTTTTATTTTTGGTTTGTATGTGGTCTTGTTCGGTGAGGTCGGCGGCATCTTTCCAGCCTTGTTTGGTGTAGAAGGGGTGTTCGGCGGTGGTTTCTATGGTTTCGCCTTCCAGTTCTATTTGTACGGTGGTGTCTATCTGTTTGCGGATTATGGCGGTTACTTTTTTTAGGCTTATTTCGCCACCGGTTGGGTTTTGCGACCATACCCGATCTCCCTCGCGTATTTGTTCTATTTTTTTTATGCCTTGCTGTGTGTGAACAGGCGTTCCGGCCGGGAAACAGGCGAATACTCATACTTTGCCGTATCGTATGGCTATGTCGTCGGCTTTTTTGGCAAGGGCTTTGGCTGCTACTTTAGCACTTGCTTTGGTTAGCAGTTTTCCGCCTGCGGTTAGGGCGGCTTTACTTATTTTGGATGCTGCCTTACCTACTTTACTGGCCGCTTTGGCCAGTTTTGCTGTTTTTACTGCTGCTGAAGCGGCATTTCCTGCGCCAAATGAAAATAAACCTCCTATATCTAGTGCTAAAAAGGCTGCGCTCAATCCAAATCCTACCCAGTCTCCTTTAATTCCTGAACGTACCATACCGACCACACCGCCTGCAAAGGGTACTATTTCTACTGCATCCCACCAACTTAAGCCTTCTTCTTCTTGCGGTGGGTCTTCGGCGTTTTCTTCGGTCAGTTTATCTAAGTCTTCTCGGCTTACGGGGATTTGTCCGCTGGTTATAAATTCTATTTTGCCGCCCAAACTGCACGGTAAGGTGCTTTTATAGAGTAGGGTTTGGTTGCCTTTGACTTTTACTTTGTAGGTGTCTTTCCATTCTAACGGAACCGGTACGCAAGGTTGTTGCGTTTTTTGACATATCCCAAATGCGGGTATATTGGTTATTGGGATTTTATCGGCGGCGGTGCAGACTTTACATCCGTTTATTTATTCTAAAAAGCTAAGGTCTATTCCATAAAATGAATTATTTATACAAGCTAAGGGAGTTTCTCCTGCTAAGATTGTCACATAATATTGTTGATGATTAAGGCTTGAAAAGGCATATTCAGCCCATTTTTTAGGATTTTTAATTAACTCTAATTCTTCTTTGAATTGTTTTTTTAGTAAATATAAACACGAGCAATATCTTCAAAATACCTACCGATAAAGATCGGCAGGTACACGTTAGATTATTTTAGGTGGTTTGCTGATTTTAATATCGCTATCAATAATTCCCAATAACGATAAACACTTTGAATGTTAACTTTTTCATCTGGTGAATGCGGTGAAACAATCGTTGGTCCAATTGATATCATATCCATATTTGGGTAACTTTGTTTGAATAAACCACATTCAAGACCTGCATGAATCACCATTATTTTTGCTTGCTGAGAAAAAATTTCGTGATATTTATCTTTGGCTAATTTTAGTAGTTGTGAATCTAAATTAGGTTCCCATCCTGAATAACCACCGCTTATTTCATAATTGGCATCTGCTAATTGACTAAGTGATGTCAATGTTGATACAACCGCATCTTTAGCACTATCGACTTGAGAACGAATTAGAAAATGGGCATTAAGTTGATTGTCCTCAATACTAACAATACCTAAATTGAGCGATGTTTCAACCACACCATGAAGTTGATTACTCATTCTAACTACACCATTAGGCGCTGAATTTAACCAGCTTATAATTTTATTTTGATGTTCTGTAGTTAATACGCGTTTTACTTTGTTTGATTCAACCTCCGATAACGTTATTTCGATAGCAGGCTCTACATGACCTAACTCATTGTGTAAAATTGTTTGATATTGTTTAACAATGGCTTCTAATTTTGGCAGATCTTGTTTATTTAGTGTAATTTCAATAAAGGCTTCTCTTGGGATTGCATTACGTAGTGAACCACCTTTTATATCAGCTAATCTAAACGAGATATCTTGTGCATATTGCGCTAAAAAGCGAGCCATCAATTTAATTGCATTACCACGACCAAGATGAATATCACAACCTGAATGTCCACCTTTTAATCCTTTAAGTGAAATATTCATATAACAATCATGCTTTTCTGGCATTACTGCATAAGTAACGGCAAAGGTTGTAGTAAAGTCAACGCCGCCAGCACATCCTGTAAATATTTCGCCTTCATCTTCAGAATCAGTATTAATTAGATAGTGACTTTTTAACCAATTAGGTTGTAAACCAAAGGCACCGTGCATCCCAGTTTCTTCTGATACTGTTATCAATACTTCAATCGGTCCATGTTCAACAGCAGGATCGATTAAAACGGCTAACGCAGATGCTAACCCAACGCCATTATCAGCACCTAATGTCGTTCCTTTGGCTTTTACCCATTCGCCATCGACATAAGCTTGAATTGGATCAGTTAAAAAGTCGTGACTAGTACCTTCATTTTTTTGTGGCACCATGTCCATGTGAGCCTGTAATGCAATTGATGGGCAGTCTTCCATACCTTTGGTAGCAGGTTTACTTAACAAAATATTACCTACTTTATCAAGTTTGCAATCAATACCATGAGTATTAGCAAAATCGACAATATATTTAGTTATCATTTGTTCATGGTGAGATGGGTGCGGAATTTTACAAATATCATTAAAAATCTGCCAAACAAATTTAGGCGTTAAGGTAGAAAGCATAATATAACCTCAATATTAAGTATGTAATAAATTAATGAGTGGTTTTTTTTATTGAATCACATTATAATAAGGTGCAATTTTACATCTATTTTTAGTTCATTAATATTTATTTATTCATACAATCGATTAAAATTGCAGGTTACTCAATGTCAACAGATCAAATTTTATTAACAGAAGAAGAAATACAAGCCAAAAAACAACATAAGGCAGAGCTTATTGCTGAAAAGAAAAAATTCAATGTTACTTGGGAAATGTTGCAATCCTATGGGCGCCAACTTTCTGAGCGCTTATTACCTGCAAATCAATGGAAAGGTATTATTGCCGTTAGCCGTGGTGGATTAGTGCCTGCTGCTATCTTAGCCCGAGAATTAAGTATTCGCTATGTCGATACTGTTTGCATTTCAAGTTATGATCATGATCACCAAAGAGAAAAATTAATATTAAAACAAGCTAATGGCGATGGTGAAGGTTTTATTGTTGTTGATGATTTGGTCGATACTGGTAATACCGCTCATACTATCCGTGAAATATACCCAAAAGCTCACTTTGTTACTATTTTTGCAAAACCTGCTGGCAAACCACTTGTTGATGATTATGTTGTCGATATTGCACAAGATACTTGGATTGAACAGCCATGGGATACAGGAGTCATGTTTGTTAAACCTATTAGCGATCATAAATAATTGATAAGGAAGTTAAGGTTGTTATGGCAACTACCGAAAATCTAACTGAACAGATATTTAAACCACAATTTGATTATCCTGAAACTTCAACACTTATCAATCGCATTGATAATAGTAATGGTAGTAGCATTAGCACCCTAGATGGGGAAATTGACTTCAGATGGTATCGAATTATTAATCCCATTTTATGGCATTGGCGTGGATTACCCAAATTAGAGGCTGAAGCGGTTTTATCAAAAATTGCCGCTTCAACTCGAATCCACACAAATGATACCTGGCTAGACACTGTTGTTGGTTATCAATCTGGCAACTGGACCTATGAATTTTTAAATCAAGCGGCAGTATGGCAAGCTAAAGCTGAATCAATTGATGAAGCAAATCTTATAGATGAAAATAAAAATAATTTACACAATTATTATCTTATAGCCAGCATATATGCAAGTATTGCTAGTTATCCTCATTTTAAAAATGACCAGCTAGCAATGTATGCCCAAACATGCGCTTATCAATATTATGCAAAAGCTCTTCAATTTTCGCCATTTTTGATAAAAGAACTGGAATTTAAAGTCGATAATCGTAGTGTCAAAACAATTTTACATTTACCAAAATGCGAAGGGACTTGCCCTGTTGTGTTGATTTGTAATGCGTTAGGCAATTTGCAGATCGATTATTATCGTTATTTTAGTGAATTTTTAGCGCCGCATGGATTTGCCATGCTAACTGTTGATCTACCAACTGTTGGTTATAGCCGTAACTTTGCTTTATCACAAAATAGTAGCCAAATTCATCAAGCTATATTAGAGCAGTTGTCTTCTGTTCCATGGATAGATGATCATCGGATTATTGTTGCTGGATTTAGGTTTGGTTCGCATATTGCTACACGCTTAGCTTATTTGATGCCAAATAAAATAAAAGGCGTATTTAATTTTACTCCGTTTATTCATCAAATCTTTGTTGATAAAGATCTGCAAAAAAATCTACCGAATAGTTATAAAGATATGTTAGCTAGCCGTTTGGGATTACCTTCAATATCCAACCAACAATTGGCAGCAGAATTAAATTATTTTTCACTAAAAAATCAAGGACTTTTAACTCATTCTTGTCATGTGCCTGTTATGAATATCCTCTTTAAGGGTGATAAGTTAAGTGATCTTTGTGAAGCAAAATTAATTCATTCAATCAAACAAAATAAAGTAATAACTGTACCTAAAACACAGTTACAAAAAAGTTTGCATAAGGCGTTAACACAATCAGTAAATTGGATGAAGTCTGTTATATAACGTGAAAAAATAAGAATATGCTATGACTATTAAAAAACAACAAACCCTAGTTGTTAAATTAGGTACCAGTGTACTAACAGGTGGAACGAAACAACTTAATCGAGCACAAATAGTTGAGTTGATAAGGCAATGCGCAAGCCTACATCAAGATGGGCATAAAATTATCATTGTTACATCTGGTGCAATTGCAGCAGGACGTGAATATCTTAACTTCCCTTCTCTACCTAATACCGTTGCTTCAAAGCAATTACTCGCTTCTGTTGGACAAAGTAAGCTTATTCAACTTTGGGAACAGCTATTTTCTATCTATAAGATCTATATTGGTCAAATGTTACTTACCCGTGCAGACCTTGAAGATCGTGAAAGATTTTTAAATGCACAAGACGTTTTAAAAGCAATGTTAGTTAATCATATCATTCCAATCATCAATGAAAATGATGCTGTTGCAACCGCAGAAATTAAAGTTGGCGATAATGATAACTTATCAGCGCTAGCTGCCATTTTAGCCGAAGCTGATAAGTTGATTTTATTAACTGATATTGAAGGTCTTTATACAGCCGATCCAAGAGCTGATAAAAGTGCCAAGTTAATTCATGAAATTGATCATATTGACGATAATTTACGAAGTATCGCCGGAGGTAGTGTTTCAGGGTTAGGTACGGGTGGGATGAGCACAAAATTACAAGCAGCTGAAGTAGCTGGAAGTGCAGGTATAGAAGTTATTATCGCTGCAGGAAATAAACCAAATGTTATTATTGATATTGTCAATAATAAACCTATTGGAACACATTTTTTACCACAAAAAACACCACTAGAACATCGTAAACACTGGTTGTTTGGTGCACCAAAAGCAGGCAAAGTGTTATTAGATGATGGTGCTGTTAATGCAATTTTAAATAATGGTAGCTCGCTATTACCTAAAGGGATTATCAGCGTAGAGAAAAATTTTTCTCGCGGTGAAGTTATTGATATTTGCGATAAATTTGGCAAACCCTTTGCGTGCGGTGTTAGTCGTTATAATAATGATGCTTTAAGGCAAATTGCAGGGCATCATTCGCAAGAAATTAGCAAAATTATTGGCTATGAATATGGTCATGTTGCTGTTCACCGTGATGATATGTTAATTAATTAAGTAATAAACAATAAGGAAAGAAAATTATGGAATTAGCTATTGTTGGTATAATTGCCAATTGGTTGGCAGTATTTTATATTAATGTTTCATTAAAATATGATGAGGCATCTCAGATACTTTTACCATTGGTTATTATTTTTGCTTTGGTTGCTACTATAGGATTAATTATTACAACACATAATAAAAAAATTGGAGGTATATTAATCATTATAGGTAGTATTCTTTTTGTACCGTTAGGATTAATTGGTGTTCTCGGTGGAAGAAAAATTATAAGTCAAGAAAATGCAAAATCTTTAGAAGAAAGACGTCATTTTTAGAACATAAAAAGATATTACAACAACATATAGGATAAAAAAAATGGAATCAAAAAATCAAACCATTAAACAATTTTATGCACGACATTTGGCAATGTTTGGTATTGTCTTTTGTATCATTGCTATCATAGCAATGTTAGTCATATCTCCAAAATTCGGGTATAACATTGCACCGTTACTATCTATACTAGTTATATCAATTTTGCAATATTTTATGGTATATATTACCATTGGTGAAGATTTTATTACATTCAGACCAGCACTAATAAGAAGCAATATAAACGTGCTTTTCGATGAAATCAAATCTATTAGATATGAGCCTAAAAAAGTATTTATAGAATACTGTAATAAAATAACTAAACAGGAATCTACTTTAAAGATATCTTTAAGTGTTTTAGATAATGACACAAAAACAGAGTTTTTAAACACTTTACATACAGTTTTAAAAGATAAAGAGTCATAAATTGATGCTTATTAGAGCAAAGAAGTACTGTTCTTTGCTCTTATTTTTATTCATACAGTAATACTTAAATAGAAAAATATTATTGTTATATCCTACTTAGATTTTATTTCTTTACAAGAAACGTATACTTTTGATATCTATCATCGGCATTAAGAGATGAATAAAATGTAGAAAAACACCAAGTAAATAATGAAATAAAAATTTTTTGGCAAATTTCAATATAATATTAACGTTATGCAAAAAATTATTTTATAAAAAATACCACTTAGCAAATAGAATTGTAAAAAATAAACTTTAGAGGCAACAATAATGTTACAACAAATAGGTAAAGCGGCCAAGCTTGCTTCATATCAATTGGCACAATGCCCTACTTCAACTAAAAATAAAGCTTTAACTATTATTGCTGATTTATTAGAAGAACACAGTGCAACAATTCTTGCCGCTAATAAGGAAGATATTAAATTGGCAAAAGAGCAAGAGTTAAATGAAGCAATTCTTGATCGATTATTGTTAACCCCCAAACGACTATCATCTATCACCAATGATGTCCGTAAAATCATTTCATTAACTGATCCTATTGGTCAAATCATTGATGGTTCTACTTTAGAAAACGGCTTGAAGTTACACCGTCACAGAGTGCCGCTTGGCGTTATTGGTGCGATTTACGAAGCTCGACCAAATGTAACAATTGATATTGCAGCTCTTTGTTTAAAAACTGGCAATGCCGCAATACTTCGCGGGGGTAAAGAAACAATCAATACTAATATGTCCACAATTTCTGTTATCCAAAAAGCGTTAAAGCAAGTTGGTTTACCTCAAACAGCTGTCCAATGTATTAATAATCCTGATCGTAAATATATCCATGAGTTACTTAAACTCGATAAGTATATCGATATGATTATCCCCCGGGGTGGTGCATCTTTACATAAATTATGCCGTGAGCATTCAACAATACCCGTCATTACTGGTGGTATTGGAGTCTGTCACATTTTTATTGATGAAAGTGCTAATTTTGATAATGCTCTACCAATTATTGCCAACGCCAAAACTCAGCGTCCAAGCACTTGTAATACGCTTGAAACGTTACTAGTCCACCGAAATATTGCAGAGCAGTTTTTACCAAAACTTTGTCAGGTCATGGCAGATAATAACGTCGTATTACATACCGACCAAGACTGTTATGACATATTAAAAACAGGTAATGCAACTATCCTACCAGTAAAAAATGAAGAATTACAGCAAGAATGGTTATCAAAAGATTTAAACGTGATCATTGTTGATTCACTTGAGCTGGCTGTAGAGCATATCCGCAAATATGGTACGGGTCATTCAGAATCCATTCTCACGCGTAACTTGCTTAATGCAGAACAGTTCGTAAATCAGGTTGATGCAGCTGCAGTTTATGTCAATGCATCAACACGTTTTACTGATGGTGGGCAATTTGGATTAGGTGCAGAAGTAGCAGTTAGTACACAAAAACTACATGCACGCGGACCAATGGGGCTCGAAGCTTTAACTACCTATAAATGGATAGGTTATGGAGACAATTTAATTCGTCAATAATAAGATTCTGTTTAATATAACTGTTCGAGCATTCCGAACAGTTTTTTATGCTTAACCAAACTAATCAAAATTACGCATTAATAATGCATAATTTAAATCGATTTCTTCAGGAATTGGAATATAAACAATATGTCCATCACCTAAACCAGCAGGAACAGGTTGTCCTTTTTTGTTTTCCATTCGCTCAATCGTGAAAGTTTTATTACCCTTCGGTGTCATAATTTCAACGCTATCTCCAACAGAGAATTTATTTTTTACGATAACTTCAGCCAACCCATTTAATCGTTTACCAGAAAACTCACCAACAAATTGCTGCCTTTCCGAAACTGAATGGCTATGTTCGTAGTTTTGCATTTCTTCATGCTTATGGCGACGTAAAAATCCTTCCGTATACCCTCGATGAGCAAGTGCATTAAGCTCTTGTAACAAGCGAGGATCAAAAGGCTTACCTTCACTCGCAGAATCAATAGCTTGGCGATACACTTGTGCTGTTCTTGCACAATAATAAAAAGATTTAGTTCTTCCTTCAATCTTGAGCGAATGGACACCAATTTTTGTTAAATCATCAACTAGTTCCACTGCTCTTAAATCCTTTGAGTTCATAATATATGTACCATGCTCATCTTCATAAGCTTGCATATATTCACCTGGGCGACCTGATTCTTCAAGCATAAATACTTTACTAGTAGTTTGACCAATTCCTAATGTTGGTTCAACTTGTTTTACCGAGATTGGTTCACATTTATGTATAATTTGCCCCACTTCGTCTTCTTTACCCTCAGCAACTTTATATTCCCAACGGCAGGCATTAGTGCATGTTCCTTGATTTGAATCACGCTTATTAATATAGCCCGAAAGCAAGCAGCGCCCAGAATATGCCATACACAATGCGCCATGGATAAACACTTCTAACTCCATTTCAGGAACTTTTTCACGGATTTCAGCAATTTCATCAAGTGATAATTCACGCGATAAAACGACTCGAGTTAATCCCATTTGATGCCAAAATTTTACTGTTGCCCAGTTAACAGCGTTCGATTGTACAGATAAGTGAATTTCCATATCAGGAAAATGTTCGCGAACTAACATGATTAAACCTGGATCTGACATGATGAAAGCATCAGGTTTCATATTTACAATGGGTTCTAAATCACGAATAAAAGTTTTGAGTTTAGAATTATGAGGAGCAATATTAACTACCACATAAAACTTTTTGCCTTGAGCATGGGCTTCGTTAATACCAATTGCTAAATTTTCATGATTAAATTCATTATTACGAACCCGCAAACTATATCTAGGTTGCCCTGCATATACCGCATCAGCCCCATAGGCAAACGCATAACGCATATTTTTTAAAGAACCGGCAGGAGAAAGTAATTCTGGTTTAGCATATAAAAGTGTCATCAAAAATGCCTCTGATTTCAAGTCAGTATTACATATTAAGTAATAGGTTAAGCAAAATAGAGGGCATTTTACGCTTTAGAATTTTGATTGGCAAATATATATTATCAAAGCAATCAAAGTATCACCATATTTAGCTTTATTTAAAAGCAAAGCAAATAAATCAGCTATTATCAGCATAGCAAATGTTTATAAGCCTACTGCACTAAAAGTTAATAAATATCTTATTGTATAAAGACAGAAAATTAAATTATAGATAAAACATTTATTGCAAATAATTTAATCAGCATTATTAAGTAAAGGTAAATATTCACTCCAGCGATATTCCCTAATAGGCATAGGTTTAGCCCCATTAAAATATAAAACTAATGCCGGTTTAATGTTATTCCAATTATCTACAAATTCATACCGAATAAGACAACCTTTTTTTATTAGATTCTTTGCTTTCGCATGATAATTAAAATAGCTCATAGCCTATCTCAATAAACTAAAAAATAAATATTAAAAACATGTTGAAATATTTAAAGTTAATATAAATCGTTAATATACAATATTTGATTAATGACAAATTCGCATAAAGTGATTATAAGATTATTCTAAATAAAGATTATTAAAATGGAGGCGCGTCCCGGAATCGAACCGAGGTAGACGGATTTGCAATCCGCAGCATGACCACTCTGCCAACGCGCCGTATAGAGCGTTCTATATGAATAGGTTGCAAATATTAGCATTGGCTTATTAAGAGGTCAAGGTAAAATAGATTATAATTACATCAGTCATATTTGAAATTGAAATTTATTTAATCATTCCAAGGTTATATGGTAATTAATCATACTAATTTTAGTATTGATAAAAAATTTTAACTGCAGTTAATATGATATGCCACCTCAATTTACACAAAATAACGACATTTTATTGTGTTGAAGGATGTCTATAAATCTATGTAATATCATTGTTATTCGCAAAATCACTAGGAAATAAATAAACACCACTTAGAAATGGAAAATTGATTGATTGCCAATTAACATTAAAATCGGGTTGAAATTTGATAATGGAATCAAAAAGTAACGTTGTACAATAAAGATGCAGCTCTTCACGAGGGGGTTAATATGAAAGCTTCCCCTTGTTTTGTTAAAAGATCACTAACAATTTGTTACTGTTGCTTATTAGATATAAAATTAGGTTTCGCTATAGCATATGTTTCGGCTAATCCAGGCGTTATAAACTCAGCTAAAGTTGATACAATATTAGCTTTTTTAGATTCTTTGAAAGAGTAATCTATATTTGCTATAACATAGCTATTTTATTTAAGATTAATTAGCCAGTTACCATCAGCCTTAATCACTGATATGTTTTTTTCATCATTAGTATATTTTACGGGTTCAGATTTGACTTTATCAATTCCACCATGTTCATCAGCAAATTGTTTACCTCGCTGTAGTACTTCTTGTATTTTTCTTTTAACGAACATTCGCATATCCATACCTTTATTATCATTATCTTTAGGAAAATTTATAAGATTCATAAGTATCTGAATCACCTTTGTAGATTGCTGTAGTAAATTTTTTTGCTACTTGTTCAGGAGAATCATTATTGGAACATGCAGTTACCATAAACCCTAATAAAATACACTTAAAAATTTCATTATCAATTTAAATTATAATTAATATATTACATAAACTCCCTTTGGTAAAATAAACAACATCAAAGGAAATAAGTTAAATAATACTAGGTAATCAAATAATTACAAAGTAATATGGAATAATGACTACTATTTAAAATTTAAAAGGATATCTTGCCAACTTTGATCTAATTTAGCTTCAATAACTATTGGTTTATGTTGGGTTGGATGTGTGATTTCAAGTTTGCTTGCGTGTAACATCAATCGTTTGATATTAAAATAAGTTGCAAATGCACGATTCTGATGTAAATCACCATGTTTGCTATCCCCCAATATCGGATGGAAAATATGTTTCATATGGCGACGTAGTTGATGTTTACGGCCTGTTTGTGGTTTTAATTCAACAAAACTATACCTTGCTGTTTCAAATTTGCTAACCTTAATCGGAACTTCAATTTTGCTGATAGATTTGTAAAATGTGACTGCATCTTGTGCTGATTTATTCTTATTAGAAAATTTATCTGCAATTTTATCTAATTCTTCAACTAAAGGGTAATCAATCACCGCTTCCCCCTCAACATAACCGCGCACAATCGCATGATACGTTTTTTCAATTTGTTTTTTTGCAAATTCTTCTGACATAATTCTTGCTACATCACTAGAAAGAGCAAACAACAAAACACCAGAGGTTGGTCTATCTAGCCTATGTATAGGGAATACATGTTGACCGATTTGATCACGCAATGTTTGCATCACAACAACTGTTTCATTTTTATCTAACCAACTGCGATGCACAAGCCAACCAGATGGTTTGTTAATGGCAATTAAGTCATCATCTTGATAAAGAATTTCAAACATAGAATATTTATTAAAATATCAATTATAAAAAGAGCTCTTCAAGCTCTTTAGCTATACTAGGGCCATTATTATCGCCAATGGCATAATTTGCTTTGGCTTTCACTTCATCATCAGCATTACCCATCGCAATCCCTAATCCAGCAATAGATAACATACTTATGTCATTATAACTGTCACCAAAAGCGACTATTTCGCTTAAATCAATATTTTCGTGCTCTGCCCAGTGAGTTAACCCATTTCCTTTGGTATTTCCTTTAACTGCTACATCTGCTCGATTTGACCAAGACCATTCACACGAAAACACTCCTAAGGAATCAACTGCATTTGAAAATTGTTGTAAAGCAGGTATATCATGGCTACTAGTAGCAAATTTAAATATAGCACCAGCTTCATCAATCAATTTCTCAAAGTTGTCAATTTTTTTGATCTCTGGTTGTAAAAATAAAGGTAAGGATTTTACCCACTTGAAAAACCCTTCAAGGTGATCATCAAGCACTTCATAAACCATCATTTTATCGGTATAAATTAAAGTATGAATGCCAAACTTATTGACTAAATTTAACAATATTTTAGCTTGTTCTTTAGTCATTGGTTTTGCAGAGAAAGTTTTCTGCCTTTCAAAATCATATAAATATGAGCCATTACAACATATCGCAGGCGTTGCTAATTTAAGTTGATAGTAATAAGGATAAATCACTGAATGATGACGCCCTGATACCAAAATAACTTTAACACCTTTAGCACTGATTTTTTCGATCATATCAATCGTTTCAGGCAAAACTAGACGGTTACTGGTTAATAGCGTACCATCCATATCAAAGGCAACAGCTTTATACTTCATATCAGACCTCGTTTCCTAACTCAATATACCAATAAAACATTTAATATCTTCAATCATTGAATGATAAATTTATAACAAACAAAAGTAATAAAATTCAAATTAGAATTCAATTTTTTGGCGACCTACAAACGAGTGCGATAACGTTGTTCCATCCACCATTTCTAATTCACCACCGACCGGCACACCATGAGCGATACGGGTTGCAATAACATTAAACTCGAAACACATTTGCGCAATATAATTTGCTGTTGCATCACCTTCTATGGTCGGATTGGTAGCCAATATGATTTCATTAATTGATTCAGAAGCCAATTTATTTTTAAGCAAATCCAAACCAATATCGCTTGGTCCAATACCATCTAATGGCGATAAGTGTCCCAATAACACAAAATAACGGCCACTATATTGCCCTGTTTGTTCAATAGCAACAATATCAGCAGGTGTTTCAACCACACAAAGTTGTCCACTACTTTGGCGACGAACATTGGCACAAATAGTACAAATATCTTTTTCTGTAAAAGTTCTACACTGCTGACAATGACCGATATTAATCATTGCTTCATGAAGCACATGCGCTAATTTGATGCCACCTTGTCTATTACGTTGTAATAAGTGAAAAGCCATTCGCTGTGCAGATTTGGGACCAACGCCCGGTAAACAACGGAAAGCTTCCATGAGAGATTCTAATAAAGGACTAATTTGCATAAATTTGTTTATTTATCATAATAAATAGAGTTAGCACTAATAATACCTTTTTTCAAGCTTCTATAAAACAAGAATTACACAACTTCTTAACTTATATGTATATAAAATTCTTAAACACATTTAAATATTTTAATAACGATAACCTAATCCATGAATTGTTTTGATTAATATAGGATTTAAAGGATCTACCTCAATTTGTTTGCGTAACTTTGAAATATGCTGATCAAGAGTTCGGCTATTTGGTGAATAATCATATCCCCAGACATAATCAAATAACATATCACGAGTAACAACTTGATTTTTATTTTTATAAAAACACTCCAGTATTTTAATTTGGCGTAGAGAAAGCTCTATAATTTGTTCACCACGTTTAGCACATAACTCCATAGGTTCAATCATTAAATCCCCAAAAATAAAGAATTCATTTATTGTTTGTTGTGGATATTGCGACTTTAAATAACGCTTTGCAATCGCTTTAATTCTGGCACGAAGTTCATGAATACCAAATGGTTTATTCATATAATCATCAGCACCAAGCTCGAGCGCAACGACACGATCAATTTCTTCATCTTTTGCTGATAAAAACAGAATTGGCACATCATCATTTTGTTTACGAATTTCACGACAAACACTGTAACCATCAAGTTCAGGCATCATAATATCTAAAATAATAAAATCAGGTTGATGCTGCTCAAATAATTCTAACGCAAATTTACCATTTTCAGCTTCAATAATAGTGTATCCTTCTTGTTCTAAAAGATCAGACATACCCCTACGGATATTTTGATCATCTTCGGCAATTAAAATTTTCATTTTTACTCCGATAAAATTAATGAAAAGGCAATGCCAGGCTCCTCATTAGTTACCTCAATTGTGCCACGCAATTGCAATGCTAATTGGTTCGCGATGGTTAACCCAATTCCGGTTCCAGAAACTCCTTCAGTTATTGAAGAATCGATACGATAAAAAGGTTTAAAGATCTGTTTTAAAAGATGATTTGGAATACCATCTCCATAATCTCGTA
The DNA here is from genome assembly GCF_001690355.1 of Gilliamella sp. Choc4-2. GTDB lineage: Bacteria > Pseudomonadota > Gammaproteobacteria > Enterobacterales > Orbaceae > Gilliamella > Gilliamella apicola_A. Next base: position 144,099 of record NZ_LZHG01000033.1, on the reverse strand, counting down.
CTGTAATAACTGTCTGTTTTTCTTCCTTATTAAGTAACAAGTCTACTTTTTTACCGTCCGCTGCATATTTTTCAGCGTTGCTTAAAAAATTACTGACAATTTGCATCACCTTGTCTTCATCAGTATTAATAACATAATCCTTATCACAATTAATAATCAAATTAAGCTGTAATGATTTTGTATCTAAAATCGGCTTAAATGTGTGATAAATTCGCTCTACTAACCCAGCTAAGTTAACTAGTTTGACATTAAGTTTAGTCTGCTTATTAAAGTTAAGCACATTTTGTACAAGCCTTGTAAGCCTTTTACTTTCACTAAAAATGACATCTAGATAAGTTGGAATTGGCTCGGGTTCATCAACCAACTGTTCTTTTAACATTTCAGAGTAAAGCGTGATATTGGTTAAAGGTGTTTTAAACTCATGAGACACCTGCCCAACAAAGCTGACTTGTTGTCTGGCTAAACGAACAGTTCGAGTATAATCTCGATAGGCATACCAAACAATTCCTACAATGAAAGTAACAAATATAACCAGAGCCCAACCACCTAACCAATATAGATTAACAATCTTTGGTGATGAGTAATAATAAGTCAATTGCCAATTTTGTAATGGATAATCAAGCATCACATTGATATTGTTAGCAGAAGGCAACTCACCATTAACATAAATTTGTTTATCCCCATCAAACAATTTGAAATTATCTATAATTGGCTGATTTTCGAATAAACAAATAACATCTAATGAAAAGTTAATTAGTGAAAGCTCAAAACCTCTAATAGTATCCCTTTGCTTTGACCAAAAAATAAGATAGCCATAAGATTGATACCAACCAGAAGTTGGCTGAAATAGTTCACTTGAGGTATTAGGACTAAATAAAATAGAATTATCATACTGTATCGACTCAACAATTTTAATCCATTGCAAGTCTGTATTATTACTTAAATAAATAATTTTATTACGATGAATTTCGAATGCATTTTTGATATCTGGTTGTGATGCCAATAAATTATCAAAACTATCGGCATTTTTTTCCAAAAGTTGAAACAAGCTAGTAAGATAAACCAAACGTTGATTAAACAACGATTCAATTGATGATTTTATATTATCGACTCGGCTTTGTGCTAACATTTTTTCATGATTTTCACGCATAAAGACTTCATGTTCAATGCTACGCCAACCTAAATAAATAAAAGCTGCAATTAATATAAAAATAGATAGAATCGCTGCTAATTTCTTCATCGTTTTATTTTTTAATAACACTTTGCTTAGATTCGTATTGTTTTTCCGCCATTTGTTTACGGTAAATTTTTTCATCTTCTTTATAAACAGCATCTGCCATGATCTTATTTTTTTCCATTTGCTCTTTTAATCTTATACTGGCTTCTGGCGCACTATTGCTTAACTTTAAAGCATGTGATTCGAGCATTTTGCTATTATCATCCAATATTTTTTTGGCTGCATCTAAATTTCCTTGATTGTAAAGTTCTAATGCTTTTTCATTTTCAAGTGTAACTTTTTGTATTTCTGATTCAGCCACCACATCTTGAAGAATTGCATCATCAACAACCTCTTGTCTGTCAGTATAAGCAATTTTAATGGTATCTGTCTTTTTTTCGGTCTTCTTAGTTCGCAAGTTATCATATTCAAAAGAAACTTCAGCTAATGTTTTATTTTCACCAACTTTACCTTTAGGTGGAATAACCTCCAATAAAAGATATTTTTCTTGATTTGAATAAATTTGATTCATTCTGACAGTAACTTGGTTATCTTTAATAACCCCATCACGACCGAGTAAACGAACAGGTTTAACACCATCTTTTAGTTGAATAGTAATAATAACATCTTGCGCAATAGCTGACATTACATCATTAAATTCACGTACAAACACATTCTCAAGATCTAAAGAATTATTAACAAATACGTGATTACCGTCACTATAACTAGCAATCGACGACATCAACAACTCATTATAGTCTGCGCCAATACCAAACGTACTAATAGCTATATGCTTTTTAGCAGCAATAATTGCCAGATCTGAAAGCTCACTGACTGAAGTTGGTCCAATATTTGCCTGTCCATCAGATAGTAAAATAATACGATTCACTTTGTCCTTAGAAAGTTGTTTTTCGACTTGATTAATACCTTTACTTAAGCCAGCAAATAAAGCTGTACCACCACCAGCAACAATATTTTCATTAATAAGATTAATCAGTTTCTGCTTATCTTTAACTTTAGTTGAAGGCACAATCACCTTAGCATCATAATCATAAGCAACAATTGATAAAGTATCATCTTCATTAAGCATGTTAACAGCGAAAATTGCAGCTTCTCGCGCTTTTGCAATGCGTTGCCCCGACATAGAACCTGAACGATCGATAACAATCGCCAAATTAATCGGCACTCGAACGGATGCATCTACTTTTTTACCTGTTAGGGATATTTTTAAATAATTTTTTTCTTGATTATTTTCTAAAATAATTGGTGATGCTAATTCAGAACGGATTTGAATATCATCAACTGATTTTGCATAGCAACCAAGAGTAAATATTGAAAGCCAGATAGCAGCTAATGTTTTTATAAATTTCATTGTTGACTCCTCATTCATAGAATAATTTATCCAATTATCGTATTTTTATCAATTAAATTGTCTAATTGATGTATCTAATTGTAAAAAATTGTAAAACACCAAAACATTGACAAATCCTATTGGAAAAAAGATTCGCATTACATAAACATTTTTATATTAATGAAATAACCTTATCACTTGAAAATATTTGATTTTTACAATATGTTGGATTTAAATTAGGTTATTACCCTAATCTACTGAAAAAAATAAATTCTTCATCACAATAAATTATCAACGCTATAAGTTTAATAAGTAAAATACTCAAATAAAAATATTCTATAATTTATTCAAAAATAACCACATTAAATCTGACATATTACACATATAATTCAAACAACATCATGGAATAACCTTTCATACTTAGCAAAGTAATATATCGAATTAATAATACATTCCAATAGCTACAATCTGGAAAAATGTAATGAATAATACTTATATGAATAAAAATATTTGCTTACTATGGCAAAATAATACTTATTTAATTGTATTAATTTATTTCTTATTATTTATGCATAATGTTAAATGCAGCTATTTCCTAAATATTAAATGAAAATTAATAACAATATTAAAAATTTTCAAAAGACAAAATCCTGATAAAAAATTAATTTTATTTTTTACAACGATGTGATCCTTGTTTATTGCAAGCATAAAGAGCAAAGGTATATAATAAAAAATTAGCCATTCTTATAGAGAATATTTAGAGAGCATTGAATATGACTCAATTACAAGAAAAACTTGCACTTATAAAAAATAGTATCATCACTATTCCAAATTACCCTAAAGAAGGGATTTTATTCCGTGACATAACAAGCCTACTTGAAAACCCTATCGCATTTAAAACATCGGTTGAACTTTTTATCGAACATTATAAAGATAAAAACATTGATAAAGTCGTTGGCACTGAAGCACGAGGATTTATCTTTGCTGCACCAATCGCTCTCGCCTTAGGGGTTGGATTTGTCCCTGTACGCAAACCAAATAAGTTACCGCGTAACGTATTTAAAGAAGAGTATCAACTTGAATATGGTACCGATACACTAGAAATACATACAGATGCGATTAAAAAAGGTGAAAGAGTTTTAATTATCGACGATTTACTTGCAACTGGAGGGACTGTTGCAGCAACAGCAAAATTAATTCAAAAAGCAGGTGGCATCGCTCAAAATGCTGCTTTTGTTATTAACTTACCTCATCTACAAGGTAAAACTAAATTAATCAATATGGGAATTAATTGTTTTACATTAGTTGATTTTTCAGGCGAATAAAAACATTATTTAGGGCGAAATATCGCCCTATTTTTAAATATGCCTTCATTAATTTATCTAATTAACTCTTAAATCCCCCTCTTCTTACTACCTCAATTATGACAAGCAAAAAAATAAATTTCTCTGTTTAGATTTCCTATTAACCAAATCACAAGATGCATAAAAAATCAATTTTAATCTTGAAACTCACTTTAACATGAATTATTATTCATAAATAAAGCATAATTATTAAAAGAGGTAAATTGAAATGAAAAAAATTAGCCACATTATCACCAGAACACCTGCCAAATCGCTTATAAATGGACTAACATCGGTTAACTTAGGAAAGCCTGATTATCAAAGAGCCTTAGAGCAGCACAATAAATATATTCAGGCATTACAGCAATGTGATGTTGATATTACCATTTTACCACCAGATGAACGTTTTCCTGATTCAGTATTTGTTGAGGATCCAGTGCTTTGCACTCCACATTGTGCCATCATTACCAGACCAGGTGTAAAAAGTCGACGCGATGAAACCAAAATCATTACTGACACCATTGAAAGATTTTACCCTAATAAAATTGAACGTATTACAGCACCTGGCACAGTTGAAGCAGGCGATATAATGATGGTTGGTGATCATTATTATATTGGTTTATCAGCACGAACTAATCAAGCTGGCGCTGATCAAACCATTGCAATATTAGAAAAATATGGATTATGTGGCTCAGTAATTAAGCTCGAAAAAGTCTTACATCTAAAAACAGGTCTTGCTTATTTAGAAAACAACAATTTATTAGCAGCAGGGGAATTTATTAAGAAACCTGAACTTCAACATCTTAATATCATTGAAATTCCTGAGCAAGAAAGTTATGCAGCCAACTGCATTTGGGTTAATGGTAAGGTAATTATGCCTGCAGGTTACCCAACAACCAAAAACAAAATTATCGCATTGGGTTATCATGTGATTGAAGTAGATACGTCTGAATATCGCAAAGTTGACGGCGGTGTTAGCTGCATGTCATTACGATTTTGAATCAATCCAAATTGTGCTTGATTAATAAAAACCAATAACAAGATTATATTATGAATATAAAAACCCAAATCAAACTAGGCATATTACCACTGACTTTATTAGTTGTAGGCAGTATTGTTGGCAGTGGTATTTTTAGCTTACCACAAAACATGGCTGAAGCATCAGGTCCTGGAGCTATATTAATTGCTTGGGTCATTACCCTATTTGGCATGCTAATGCTAACCAGAATATTTCAATATTTATCCATACGATTTTATAAAATCAATGATGGATTATATGGATACGTACGTAAAGGTTTCGGTGATTATATTGGTTTTAATGCTGCTTGGGGGTATTGGATCTCTGCTTGGATGTCATGCACCAGCTATTTAGTCATTTTATTTAGTGCATTAGGATCATTTGATTATTTTAGTTATTTTGGTAACGGTACCACTCTACCTTCAGTTATCAGTGCAATCATCTTTTTATGGATAGTTAATTTATCTATTTTAAAAGGTATTAACCAAGCATTTTTATTAAATTGCGTGGTAACATTAGCTAAAATTGTGCCTATTTGTTTATTTATTATCTGCATCATTTTAGCTTTTAAAGTGGATACTTTTAAAACCAATTTTTGGGGGACCCCGCAATTAGGATCGGTTGCCGATCAAATAAAACACACCATGCTTTATACCGTTTGGGTTTATTTGGGAATCGAAAGTGCCACAGTTTATGCATCACGCGCCAAAAGTATTTTAAGCATTAGCAGAGCCACTTTTTTCGGCTTTGCAATCACCAGTTTATTATTGATTTGCGTATCGGTACTCTCTTTAGGCATAGTGCCACAGCATGAACTGGCACAAATGAAGAACCCCTCCATGGCATTGGTGATTGAACACGTCGTAGGCAATTGGGGAGCTACCTTTATTAACATCGGACTAATTGTATCTGTTAGTGGCGGCTTATTATCATGGTTGATGCTAGCTACTGAAATGCTATTTTTAACCGGTAAAGGCAACAATCATACTGTACCAAGCTGCTTTGGAAAACTTAATAAAACAGGAACACCAGCCAATGCTTTATGCTTAACCTCAGCATTAATCAGTATATTGATGATTCTTGCACATTTTTATCAATCTGGTTATAACATTTTAATTCAACTATCAACTTCCATGGTACTTATTCCCTATCTACTTTCTGCATTTTTTGTATTAAAATTAGCAATTAATCGTGGTAATACTTTCCTAATTTTCTTAGGAACGGCCGGTTCAATTTATAGCACATGGCTTATTTATGCAGGTGGAGTCTCTTACCTATTATTATCGATGATTTTATATAGTGTTGGTTTAATATTTTATTTATATGCCAGAAAACAACGATCGCTCCCTGCTTTTAGCTTTATATACGATAAAATCTATGCCACCATAATAATCCTATTAGGCATTATAGCAATATTCTATTTTTATGTTATACCTAGTTAAACTTCTAAATAGCTGTTATTTTCGAAACAAATAAAATTCGGCTAATAATTTTCTAAATTCTTGGGAATAACATCCATTATCATCACGCATACAAAGTTGCTGTATTAAAATATTATCCTTTTTACTTAATGAAAATGCCATTAATGACAATGAAAAATCCTTGTTAGCATTGTACTTTACATTCATTACTTGTTGTAAATATAGTTGGTTTGATTCACTCTGCAACCTGAACTGATTAGATAAATTAAATGGCAAAACCAAACAAAATACCCCTTGAGGTTTCAATAATCTTTTAACTGTATCAATGAGTTGATGAAAATTCAAACTTTCTGTATAGCGGGCTAACTGCCTTGAAGCATTCCTACATTCAACTGCTGATGCAAAATAAGGTGGATTGGTCACAATCAAATCATAAAAAGAGGTAATACCGACTTGAAATTGATTGATATCTGCTTGTTGTACAATGATCGATTGAAATCCTGCTCGCTTTATATTTTTCTGACATTGTTTTACAGCGGCTTTATCAATATCAATTGCATCAATTTGGCAAATCTGGTTTTCTAAACGCTGTGCCAGCATCAAAGCGATTACACCACAACCACTACCAATATCGAGCACACGGTGCAATTCAGAGGGAATTGGCGCCCAAGCGCCGAGTAAACAACTATCAGTAGTTACTTGCATAGGGCTTTTGTCGTGTGCAACAAAAAAACGTTTAAAAGTAAAACCTCCTTTTTTTAAAGGCTTTTGATGATTATTTGTCATATAAAAATTTCTTAAATAATGGTTTATTCGACGCAATCGCATCAGCCCAACGTGTTGGTTCAGGTAAACGATAGCCACGCAAACAAAAGTTTACCCATTTTAATGCGCTTTCTTGGCTAACACGGTGTCCTGATGAAATAAATAATGGGTTACAATTATTTTTACTTTGTAATACCCAACCGATTTGATCTTGTTTATCTAATAATTGTGTTGCCTGTCCTACTTGTTGCAACTGAGGATCATATTGTCCGTAAAGCCTTTTTTTTGCCACGCCAATAGTTGGCATATCCAACAACAAACCAATGTGACTTGCAACACCCAATCGCCTTGGGTGAGCAATGCCTTGTCCATCGACCAAAAGTAAATCGGGTTTCTGCTGAATTTGTTGCCAAGCAGCAAGTAAAGCAGGATATTCTCGAAAAGACAAATAACCAGAAATATAAGGAAACTCAGTTTTTAAACGAGCAACATAATACTCAATCACTGTAAAATCAGGGTAACTTAACACAACAATTGCAGCTCGTGTAGTGTTACCTTTATCCTCAAATCCCACATCGGCACCACCAATAAATTTTACAGACTTATTAAAGTCATCTTTCAGTATCACCTGTTTGGCTAATGACTGTTGGGTTTGTTTTAATTGTTGTAAATTAATAGACATTTTAATTCTGTTCAGTATTATTACTTACAATAAATCGATTTTACCAGAATAAGTATGTCATATACATTAGCTAATCCCACAGAACTGACAGAAGAAATTAAAAAAAGCCGTTTTATTGTTAACGCTGCACCTGTTATATCAGCAGAGCAAGCTTTTGACTTTATTAATCAAATTAGCGACCCTAACGCCACTCACAACTGCTGGGCATGGAAAATTGGTCAACAATATCGTTTTAATGACGATGGCGAGCCAACCAGTACTGCAGGGAGACCTATTTTATCCGCCATTGAAGGGCAAGACTGTGATCAAATTGTAGTGGTGATAACACGCTATTTTGGAGGCATAAAATTAGGTACTGGCGGTTTGATTCGAGCTTATGGTGGTTCAGCTAGCCACTGTCTGCAACAAGCAGAACTAATAAAGCTAATCACCCGCATTCCATTGCAATTTCATTGCTATTACAATGAGTGGTCTATTATCGAAAATCGACTTAAAGAACTCAATGCCATTATTGAAAATCAGGATTTTGATGTTGAAGGAGTAAAAGTAAGCATTGCAATTACCCCAGATAACTCACTAATTTTAAAGAAAAACATCTGTGATATTACGCGTGGACGAGTGGTTATTGAATTGTAACTTGTCACTAAGCTAACACCTATTTTCGATTAGTCATTTAAACAAAGAGTTAAATGATTAATCTACTGCTAATTCATTTTATAAAATAGTCAGTTATGCAGCAAGCTTGAAAATAGATATATAAAATAAATGATATTTACATAATAAGTTAAGCGTTATAACAGTGCTGTCATCTTATCTATAAACTAATAAATTTAGGTTGAAAGTCTTAAAATAAAGATTTCTATATGAGCTTTGGACATATTATATTACATTGACGAGATGCAAACATCAAAAATTGACTACTGTAGAAAACTTCCTATTAAAAATAACATATCAATACAGATACCAAGATACAAGAATCATCTAAGTTTAATTGGATCCCCAATCTTCTTACTTACAGCCTTTATCAATACTTGTATTTGCTCATCGCCATTAATCAAAACATAAAAAGTACCTAAACACGGATAATATTATTTTAACATGTTGCCTTTTGGTGTTCCCGCTAGACAAAAATTAAAAGAAAGAATATTTGAGTTTGCCCTAATGCACATAAAACCATCTAAGCAGAATATTCCTTCCATTTTAGCATACTTAAACAAGATACTTTCCTAAAAAATGCATAGTAGTTTTCAACTGGTCATTTGAATTTACTATAAAATTTTTTCAATCTCCTTATCTCAATAAAGATTGTTATGTAATGACTTATAATCAAATATATCAGTGCGATATTGACAAACATTAATATAATAATATTTTGCTCTAACAGTTTATTTATTCCAAAAATAAAACCATATAAATAGATTGATAATGGTAAAACAATTAACAGGTTAACCAATGTCATTATTCTTCTTTAGGCTTCTAAGACAACTCGGGCTCTTTTGATACTAATTTTAAATGATGATCAAATAAAAATGATACCTGTTCTGGCTTAAAAGAATAATAAAGTTCTTTCATATATCCTTTCATCATATTTTCCTACACATAATTTTATTTTTATAAGAAAAAATGATTATAAAAGAAACAATCCAATTTATAAAATAAGATTATTTTTATCATATAGTTAAAACAATTAATTTTTCCATAAAAATCGTTTATTTAGTTCTAAAATTACTAACGATTTGAATCGTTTTGCTAAACTAAAAATTAATATATTAGCTACAATCTTAAGTGCCAAAGTTTAGCCATAATTCATTTGTTGCTTCATATCGATAATCTAATTACAATTAACTTTATCAACCTTTAATTTCTAACTCCATGATTAAATACAGTAATGCCACATTAGAAAATTTACCGTTTATTGTTGAGATATATAATTCAATCATTCTTATAATAAAACGACTGAAATCAGCTTGTACATTCCTAAAGATTTTCGTGGTAAAAAATTGGAAAATTTACTATTAACGAGATTGAACAATTTGCAAGAAATGTTGGGAACGAAGCTGTTTCAAGTTATGTATATCCTAGGAAAACAATTTGACTAACGGCCAAATATATTAACCGCATTTTGATTCATTGATAAGGATCCTTACCTAGATGAACATTCTACAAAATTTATTTTATTTAGGACGCCAAGCAAAAGTAACTAGCACATTAATAATTATCAACATTATATGGTTTACTATATCAAGATTGTTCGATAGTCGTAGTTTTAACGATACTTTAGAAGGCATATTTCTTATTGATTGGGGGGCCGATGTATCACTATTAACCTTTTCTGGCCAATATTGGCGGATGTTAACTAGCATATTCATGCATACCAATATCTCGCATTTAGTAATGAATATGCTGGCATTGCTAAGTGTTGGTACAGTGTTAGAAAAACATATACCAAAATTTGTCTTTATTGGTATTTATTTCCTTACAGGTTTAATTAGTAGCTTAACAAGCGACATAGCAACGATACAAAATGCTGTCATTAGTTGTGGCGCATCAGGAGCAATTTTAGGTTTAATTACTGCTTTACTCGGTTACAGCTTGGTTAATCGGACGAATTTAGAAAATATGCCTATTAAAGCAATAATCGCCTCTTTAATTCTTACTGCTGGGTTAGGTATGCTGCCATCCATAAATAATATGGCTCATTTAGGAGGGGCAATTTCAGGATTTATTTTAGGTTTATTAATATCTTTTTGTATTAAAGTGTTTCACTATCCAAATAGACTCACCTTTGTATTAATTAGCATTTTATACTTTATTACGGCATTGGGGTTATATATGGGTTACATGCATTTTAAACTTCCTGACAATTTCCAATTATACTATTAACAGCATAATCACATTAACAATTAAACGTACACAATACATTATGTTTAAATAGTTTTTAGTATAGAAAAACTAAAAACTATTTAAAATTCGTGCAGGATCGATTTTACATGCTCTTCTTGCCGGGTAATAGCTGGCAATTAAACTTAACAACAACGCTGTCATAAAAACAATTACAATATCCATCATATGGATCTCAGAAGGCAAGAAATCGACAAAATAAATATTACTATTTAAAAATTTGTGTCCAATTAATGACTCAAAGATCTCAATAATATTTGAAAGTTGCCACGCAATTACCACGCCTAAAATCACGCCGATTAGACTACCAATTACACCAGAGATCACGCCGTACCAAATAAAGATATGTTTAATTAATTGATTTGTGGCACCTAATGTTTTTAATATTGCGATATCCCGTTGTTTATCTTTTACTGCAATAACTAAGGTAGACACAATATTAAAACAAGCTACACCAATAACAACAATCATCGCTAAATACATAATTTTCCTTATCATTTGGATATCATGGTACATAAAACCATAGGATTTTTCCCAACTATTAACTATCAAATTTTCATCAAGATTTAAAGCTACGTGGTTTAAAATTTGATTAGCATTATAAACCTGATCAACATTAACCATTATCCCAGTGACACTGTCACCAATGTCAAGAAGTTTTTGTGCATCAGTTAATGGAATTAAAACAAGATTATTACTTAAACTACCACTCAATTCCAAAATACCAACAACTTGCAAACGCACTCTTTTAGGAGGTTTGAGCTGATTTTGATTACTTGACACAGGAATTAATAATGAAACCCATCCCCCTTCTTGAACAGACAATGATTTAGCCAAGCCAGCACCAATAATCACTTGTTGATTTTCTGCCTTAAAATTTTGCCATTTATTATTCAGCACATAATTCGGTAGTGAACTTACTTGCATTTCTTGTTCAGGGTCAAGGCCTTGTACTTGCACTGCACCAAGTTTGCTACCGTTTTCAATTAATCCAGTAAAATTAACAAATGGCAAGGCTGATACAATATTACTATTGTTTTTAAGTTCTTGTTGAACATGTTGCCAATTATCTAAATTGCCGTATTTTGGATAGAATTGTCCATGTGGCACTACCGATAACACTCGATTGTGTAATTCACGTTCAAAACCATTCATAGCACTTAAACCAATAATTAATGCCGCAATACCAATAGCAATGCTGAGTGTTGAGATAATCGAAATTAATGACACCATACCACTTTTGCGACGCCCTTTTCGAAATTTTATGGCGGTAATTAAAGATAAATTCATATTAATTATCCATTAATTGTTATTTGATGATGCGCTATCATCAGTAAGTTGACTATCTCTCATCACCCATTGCTTATCAAGTTTATTAGCTAATTCAAGATCATGTGTAACAACCAAAAACGCAGTGCCATGTTCACGATTTAATTTAATCAGTAGCTCAAAAATAGAATCCGCTGTTGATTTATCAAGGTTACCTGTTGGCTCATCAGCCATTACTAAAGCGGGGTTATTAATTAATGCACGCCCTATTGCCACCCGTTGGCGTTCTCCGCCAGACAGCTCGGAAGGGCGATGATTTGCTCGTTTGACTAAATTAACCGACTCTAGCATTGCCATAGCCCGTTTTTTAGCTTCGTTAGGTAAAATACCGCCAATTAATAGTGGCATCGCTACATTTTCAAGTGCGGTAAAGTCAGGCAATAGGTGGTGAAATTGATAAACAAAACCAATTTCTTGATTGCGTAGTTGAGCTTTTTCTTGTTCAGACAATCGATTTAAATATTGTGTTTTAAATACAATCTCACCTGATGTAGGTTTATCCAACCCTCCAAGAAGATGCAATAATGTACTCTTACCTGATCCAGAACTGCCAATAATTGCTAACAATGATTTTGAGTAAATATCAAATGATACATTTTTCAAAACTTCAGTTATCATTTTGCCTTCTTTATATGTTTTACAAAGATTTCTGGCAGAAAGAAGTATTTCAAGATTATTCATAACGTAATGCCTCAGCAGGTTGAATATTAGCTGCGCGATAGGCAGGGTAAACGGTAGAAACTAACGATAACGTAAGTAGTCCAACAATAATAAAAACAATTTGTATAGGTTCAACCAATGAAGGTAATAAAATACCAGCAAAGGATAGCCCAAATGCTTGCATAAATTCATTTAAATTAAACGCCAATAAAAGCCCAATAGTACTACCTAATAGCGTACCAATCACACCTGAGCTTGCGCCTTGAATAATAAAAATTAACATAATTTTAAAACGCGATAAGCCTTGCGTTTTAAAAATTGCAACTTCGCCTTGTTTCTCCATAACCAATAAACTTAATGACGTTATAATATTAAAAGCAGCCACAATCACAATCAGGCTAATTAGCAAGCTCATAACAGTTTTTTCCATTTTTATGGCTTGAAACAATTCGCCTCGTTTCGTACGCCAATCTTTAAATATTAACCCTTCTGGTAATGGCTCGTTAACAACCGATGTAATATTTAATGGTTGATCTAAAAAAAGCCGCCAACTAGTAATATTGTTAGCCGGATAACGTAATAAATTTTTAGCATCGTTTTGATTAACATAAATTAAAGATTGATTAATATCATGATTCACCGAAAATAAACCTGAAATATTAAACAAACGTTGTGAAGGTATGCGTCCAACAGGAGTAATTTGGCTTGCATCGGTGACCATTAAGCGAATTTTATCTCCAATCGTCACACCAAGTTGATTGGCTAAACTTTGCCCAAGAATCACATTATATTTACCAGCTTGAAGATCAAACACCGAACCACTGTAAATATAGCTATTAATAGGATCGTTATCTTCTGCGGTAATCCCCATTAACGTACTTACCGTAATACTTTGTTCGCTTTGCAATATCACATCACTGGTAACTAAAGGCGTAATACGATTAACACCTTTAAGCGTTTTGAATTGCTGATTAACAATCATAGTTGAATCAATTCTGCCATAAGAGGATGTTATTTGTGCCTGTGGTAAAAATTTTAAAATGCTACCTTGCATTTGATCTTCAAGACCATTCATAACCGACAAAACCAAGATCAACCCTAGTGAACCAAGCATAATTCCGATCATTGATAGCCATGAAACAAAACGACCAAAACCATCCATTTTTTGCCCATAGACATAGCGCAAACCAATATAAAAAACTAAGGGGCGAAATATTTTTGACATAAACGTAATATTAGTACCTAAAACTTTTTTACAAAGTCTGTCTGTTAAACGCAAGATGTTTATCATACAGGATTAATCTGTTCTAGAAAACAACCATATATTTACGTTATAATCTGATGATAAATTTTCAGCGACATCAACGAACTCATCATGTCTAAAAAAGTTAATATTTCAAACTTAATTCCTCAAAAATCAGGCGAAGTAAAGCAAATTGGGCAGCTAGTTGGCTCTTCCTTATCACAATTTTGCGCTCAAGCTATAAATGCACATGAGGGTATCGTTGTGATTGTCACTGATGATATGCAACAAACCTCGCGCATTCATGAAGAAGTAAAGCAGTTTACATCCTTTCCTTCTATTATCTTTCCAGATTGGGAAACATTGCCTTATGACAGTTTTTCTCCTCATCAAGATATCGTATCAGAACGCTTATCTTGCCTTTATCATCTTGGACATTTAACCAAAGGGGCGTTAATTTTACCCATTAATACCTTAATGCAAAAAGTCTGCCCACAAAGTTATTTGGGTGGACATGTTTTTATGATGAAAAAAGGCTTACAAATTAGCCGAGAACATTTACGTCTTCAACTTGAAAATGCTGGCTATCGTTCAGTCAGCCAAGTTATGGAGCATGGTGAATATGCTACTCGTGGAGCGCTTTTTGATATCTACCCCATGGGCAGTGATAAGCCTTATCGCATTGATTTTTTTGATGATGAAATCGACAGTATCCGTACTTTTGATGTCGAAACTCAACGTACCTTTGATGAAATTGCTGAAATACAATTGCTACCAGCCCATGAGTTTCCTTTTGATAAAACAGCTATTGAGTTGTTTCGTAGTCAATGGCGAGAACAATTTGAGGTTAGATTAGACTCAGAAAGCATCTATCAACAAGTTAGTAAAAATATTTTGCCAACCGGTATTGAATATTGGCAAGCGCTATTTTTTAACGAACCATTGACATCTCTATTCTCTTATTTTTTAGCAAATAGCTTAATTATCAATACAGTTAATATTGAACAATATGCTAATAAATATTGGCAAGATATTACCCAACGTTATGAAAGCCGCAAAGTCGATCCTATGCGACCATTACTTGCACCAAATGTTATTTGGTCTAAAACTGACGAGATTTTTGCCAATTTCAAAAACTACCCAAGAATGGTTTTATCGCATGCAATAACGACAGAATCAAATAAAAACGTTAATTTGCCTTATGTAGCATTACCTAATATTGCTATTGAGATCCAACAAAAAGATCCTTATTTGCAATTTCAAAAATTTGTTGAAAATTTTGCAGGAACAATCATCTTTTCGGTTGAATCAGAAGGACGCAAAGAGGCTTTACAAGAAATTCTTGGACGAATTCGTATTCATCCCACTACTATCGATTTACTTGATGAACGAAAAAACAGTGATAGCCGATTTTATTTAATTGTTGGAGCTAGTGAACAAGGCTTTATCAATCAGCAAGATAATTTTGCCTTTATTACTGAAAATGAGCTATTAGGACGGCGAGTAGTTCGTCGCAAAAAAGAAAATAAACAAGCTATCAATACTGATTCACTTATTCGTAGTTTAGCTGAGCTAACACCCGGCAAACCCGTTGTCCATTTAGAACATGGCGTTGGTCGATATGCAGGACTTACCACATTAGAAACAGGCGGGATTACGGCTGAATATCTTATTCTATTATATGCCAATGACACCAAGCTTTATGTTCCTGTTTCATCATTAAATCTAATTAGCCGTTATTCTGGTGGCGATGAAGAAAACGCACCATTGAATAAATTAGGTACTGATGCTTGGAGTAAAGCACGGCAAAAAGCGGCCGAAAAAGTACGAGATGTTGCTGCTGAATTACTCGATATTTACGCTGAACGTGAAAGTAAACCCGGGTTTGAATTTAAACAAGACCGAGAGCAGTATGAACTATTTTGCCAAGGGTTTCCTTATCAAGAAACTGATGATCAACAAAATGCTATTGGGGCAGTAATTGGCGATATGTGCTCTCCTTATGCCATGGATAGATTAGTCTGTGGTGATGTTGGATTTGGTAAAACAGAAGTAGCGATCCGCGCTGCTTTTTTAGCCGTTATTAATCATAAACAAACAGCAGTTTTAGTTCCTACAACTTTACTTGCAGAACAA
This sequence comes from Gilliamella sp. Choc4-2, assembly GCF_001690355.1. Lineage (GTDB taxonomy): Bacteria > Pseudomonadota > Gammaproteobacteria > Enterobacterales > Orbaceae > Gilliamella > Gilliamella apicola_A. The sequence continues at coordinate 128,034 of NZ_LZHG01000033.1, read as the reverse complement.
CATTACGAAAGCTTTTGTAATCGCTTTGCAAACTGGCCAGTTCGCATAGAAAGCCTGTCTCGATTCAAAACCGCCAAACAACAAAAAAGTATTATAGAAGCTCTTGGTGAAGGCAAAATTGATATTGTAATTGGCACACATAAATTGTTACAAGAAGATATCAAATGGAAAGATTTAGGCTTGTTGATTGTTGATGAAGAACATCGTTTTGGCGTCCGCCAAAAAGAACGAATTAAAGCAATGCGAGCAAACATTGATATTCTAACACTAACCGCAACGCCAATTCCAAGAACCCTCAACATGGCAATGAGTGGTATGCGGGATCTCTCTATTATTGCGACCCCTCCAGCTCGCCGATTAGCAGTGAAAACCTTTGTTCGAGAATATGATGATCTCGTGATTAGAGAAGCCATTTTGCGTGAAATTTTACGTGGTGGTCAGATTTATTATTTACACAATGATATTTCTGATATCAAAAAAGTAAGCGAAAAACTGGCAGAACTGGTGCCCGAAGCACGAATTACCATTGGTCATGGACAAATGCATGAACGCGACTTAGAGCGCGTAATGAATGACTTTCATCATCAACGTTTTAACATACTTGTTTGTACAACCATTGTTGAAACTGGTATCGACATTCCTAATGCCAATACCATTATCATTGATCGTGCCGATAAATTTGGTTTAGCCCAATTACATCAGCTCAGAGGACGAGTTGGACGTTCTTATCATCAGGCTTATGCTTATCTATTAACCCCACATCCTAAATTACTCACTAAAGATGCCAAAAAACGCCTAGAAGCAATTGCCTCACTTGAAGATTTAGGTGCAGGTTTTGCTCTAGCCACACACGATCTTGAAATTCGAGGTGCTGGTGAGTTATTAGGCAGCGATCAAAGCGGTCAAATTGAGACAATTGGCTTTAACCTTTATATTGAGCTACTTGATGAGGCCGTTAAATCACTAAAAGAAGGTAAAGAGCCAACACTTGAATCATTACTCAATAATCAACAAACAGAAATTGAGTTACGCTTACCAACACTTATTCCTGATGATTTTATTCCCGATGTTAATACGCGTTTATCACTGTATAAACGTATTGCGAGTATCACCGATCTTACCGAACTCACCGATATTCAAGTTGAAATGCGAGATCGTTTTGGTAAATTGCCCGATGTAGTGCTTTTTTTACTAGAAACCACCAAAATCCGTTATCACGCAACCCAATTAGGTATTACTAAAATCGAATTTGGCGAAAAAGGCGGTTATATTGAATTCGGCAGTGATAATAAAGTGTCAGTTGATTACTTGATTGAAATTATTCAAAAACAACCAAAATATTATCGTTTAGAGAGTTCAAATCGATTGAAATTGCAAAAATCTGAACTACAAAGAACTGATCGTATTGAATATATTAAACAATTGTTGACTGATTTTTCTCAGCATCAAGTATAACTTATGAAGTTTAAAAAATATAAAATGTGATGAGTAAAAAGGATACATTAGCTTTTGGCATCATTGCTATATGAGAGATTAGATATATTGGAACAACGTGACATAAATAAAATACTACAAAAATGATATCGATAGTAAACTAAATTAAGTGGTTAAGCAAATTAATTGTGGTTAAATGAATATCAACATCAAAAGTTACATTGTCACTTTATAATAAACTACTAAGCTAACCTTTGTATTTGATGATAATGACTATTCACCATGAACAATTCTCATTGTTGGACTAACAAAAGGATATTTTGTGCACAAATAGCATGATTTGAATGTCAATTTGCAAAAAACATAATTCAAACTTTGGAGGCTGCGTATATCCCATAATTTATAAAAAGTAATACAAAGGCCTGTGATAACAAATATTTCTCTACGAAATTTTTTAATAGAGCCATTACAACCGCAAGTTTTTATTACCCTATTCTACTTAAAAATGAATACTAAAATAATATCATTAATCAAATAATAGAAAGACAACCATAAAAATATATGCTAAAAGGACAAAATAGTCGATAAACAGACGAAGATCGATTAAAATTAATGAAATCAGAATAAATACAAATCATCTATTTCGCTTATAAAGTATATATAATTTGTTGACTACTGATATTCCTCAATATGAAATAACCTTTAAAATATTATGAACTAGTAGAGAATCACAATGAAAAAAAGTATTTTAGCTGTTGGCATTATTGCAGTATTAGGAGTTGGAACTATTTTTACCTCATGGCACACAGGTAAAGCTATTGAAAGTAATATCGATAATAATCTTTCGAAAATTACTGATATAGCGAATAAAAATCAGGATCTTTATAACCTTAATATTACCAAAAGCAACTATGAAAGAAATATCTTTTCTACAAAATTACATCTTATTATTACCCTCTTACCGAAAGATAAAACAGAACCAAACGAAAAGCCTTTAAAAGTGTTTGATGATGATATTACCATTCATCATGGTCCATTCCCCCTTTCTGCAATTAAAAATGGTATTTTAAAACCACAAATGGCTTGGATTGAATATGAAATGAATGAAGAAACATCGCCAAAACTTTGGAAAATTGCTGGTAATAGTTCTTTAATCAATGCACATCTAGGAATAAGTTATGGTAAATATTTAACATTCAAACTTATTAATAAAGCTATCACTTTAACCAATAATGAAATAGATTCATTAGATGGTCAATTAGATATCTCTAAAGGTCAATTATCTTTTGAAGGAGATGAAAGCCTAAGTTGCATATCATCAACCGCGCAATTTGCTAAATTGAATTACGCATTAGATAAAAATAATTTTTTTTCCATGGAAAAATTAAACATATCAGCAACCTCTAATAATAGCTCTAATGTTGATTATAAAATAAATATCGGCAATCTTCATATTAATACTGAAAATACAAATGAATTGATAAACTTGGATTCTGATAATATTGAAAATCAAGGAAACTATACATTTAATATCAACAGAAATGGAAATTTTACTATTTCAAGTTATAAAAATGACACCAGCTTTCAAAAAATAAAAATAAGAAAAGAAAACACACTAAAACAAGAATTACCATTAATTCAAATAAATCAATTATCAATAAAACAAAATGGTCAATTAAACAATATAAAAATGGCAAATGGATCATTGAGTACAAATATTAATTCTATTATATTTGGTAAGCAAAATTTAGGTTCAGGTGTATTTGATTTTAATTATGAAGGCATTGTTCCGAAATTCATTAACTATCCTTTATATTCTAATCAAGATATGCCTGAATTAGATGAAAATACACAAACAAATATGAAATTTTCAATTAAAAGCTTAAACTGGCATAATGAAGAAGGCGATATCAACGTTAGTGGTGATATCGATATACTTGGTAGCACTGGTTCACTGTTGTTAGAGGACATCGATCAAGTTAAATCAATAAAATTAAAAATTGATGCTCCATTCAGAATCATTGCTCATTTTCTTGCACAAATTGAAAAACCGTCTGATACTACAGTAACATCAGAGGAAGTTAACAAAACAAGTAAACACCTTGAATTGATGGCATCTTTATACGCAAATAACAATATACCATTTATTACGTTAAAAAAAGATAATGTTAAAGGAATTTTTACTGACATTGACTACTCAAGAGATCGTGAAGAAACCTACATTAATGGTAACACAATGACTAAAAAAGAATTCTTCAAAAATTTCTTTGGTTATTATTAATTTATTCAAATGAAATTAATCATCGCCTATATCATTACAGCCTAAATGGTATAGGCTTTTTACTATCATTAATCTATAAACATTTAAAAAATTAAAATGATATTAAAATCATCATTGAGCCTTTATTGAAATAGAACATGATAAATAATAACAGAATGATGAGATAAATGGGATATAACAAAATAAACAGGGAAATAATGAAATTGTTTTTTGAAAAAGTGTTACAAAATATGAAATAAAAAATTGCCTAAAAATTTTTGCTCAAAAATTAATTAGGCGTCATTAAAATCAAACAGTGTTGGTTGTTTTTCTTTTATCATTCGTTTATGAACTCGGTCGATTACTTTTCTGATACCTCGTTCTGTCATTTTATATTTTTGACTTAGTTCTGCGTAGTTATTGCCTTTAAATGCATTATAGATTTGCAAGTCACGTTGGTTTAGTTTGAATCTGTAGTCACGTGGAAACGTAATGTTCTGACCGCCAAACAGTTCTGAAATTGTATTTGCAATACTATCACCAAGATGAACTGCAATATCTTCAGGTAAACCGTAATCCATCGCATCGTTAGCTACAGATAATGATACATGTGTTAGTAATTCATGACGTTTAATAGACATTGCAGATTTAGTCATAATTTACGCTCCTGTTTTCTTCTTATACCAATCTAGTGCGCCAGGTATATTTTTTTCTAATTTACTAAAGTCAACACCAGCCCTATACATCTGTTCAAAATATTCTTCATTACTACTACGAATTGGTTTGTCTTCTTCTTTATGTTCAACATATGCAAATAAATGCTTAGTTGATTCATAAACAGATTTTAAGTAGTTATGATTTTTAAACGGTTTATACTCACTAGTTAAACGCTTAGCGTGAATATTATTAACTGTTTCCCGTAGTGCGTGAGCTAGATGCCTGCTTGGTTGATATAATTTCAGAACTTCATTAATTAAGTTTACTGCTCTAGAATTACTTAAATTTGATTTTTGAGTACGAAATAAACCAATATAGGCAATCATCGGTTTAGCACAGCCATAGTTTAAATTACTTACTAATATAAGTAGTTCTCTGCCAGAATCATCTTCGACTAATGCTTCTAAATTAATTTCGTTATGACAAATTGGGCAACGTGTTAATTTCATGCTTCTTCCTTTATATGCGAGCTTGCCAACTTTTTAGGCTTTCAATTACAACCATTGCTTGTTTTTGAGTCAGCCAATCCATCACTTCAACACCAGTAATACGTTTTACATAAGAATTGATAGCTTTTTCAGAACGATTTTTGATTTCACCTGCATCAGCTAGTGCTAGCCATAATGAGCGTATTTTTTTATGAACTGGTTCTGTAGCTGTTATCTTCCCCGTTTTTTTTGATGATTTAACTTTAAAACCTTTTAATTTCAAATTAGTTATAACTTTTTCTAGTTCCCAAACTGTCATATCCTTAGTGCTAGTTTTTTTAGTTATAGTCAGTAATAGATGACGATATGTATCGTCATCTAGATTAAGTTGAGATTTTGCAATATGAATCAGCTTGATGTATTTAGATTTCATCTATTTAACTCCTATTAATGATGGAGAATTACCTGAACCAGATAAACCATGATTCAGTTTTATGTTTTTTCCAGCTAAATACCCTTTATATTTAGCGTCATCTGCACCATTGCAGTTTTTAGTATTGCGTAATGTTGCTTCTGATAAATCAAGCTTTTCCTGTTCATATTTATTTAGTATTTTATTTTCATCATCAGGTATAACGAACTTACTTAAAACATTATAAATTCCATTAATCCACCCAATGCAAAATTGATCTGCTCTAGCCATTTTTGTTGATTTTTTAATACGCTTATTTTGGCCATTCAAAAACTCTTTACGCGCCTTAATAATCAATCTTACAAGAACATCAAACGCATATGCTGCAAGCTGAGGGCGTTCTCTCATTCCATAAAATTTAACAGTCATGTGATTCGTTTCATTGTTATAACAAAAATAACCTTTAACCCCAAATGCAGAACAAATAACATTAGCCAATATACCGACATAAGACGGTTGTTTTTCTGCATCAGTTGGTGTACGTTTTGCCATTGATTCGTTAATTGAAAATAGTTCAACATCACTAGCATTAATATCGTGTTCTTTCATTAACTTTAGTGCTCTTTGCATAGCAATAGCAGCTTCATGTGGATTAGTTGATTTTGCTAATGCTAAAAGTTTTTTGATTTTATCAATGTACTTTTCATTATTATTTGTCATAAAAACACCTTAAAAAAACTAACCAAACGTTGTTTTAATGTTTTAGCTGATTTTAATTTTGTATATTCAGCATAAAGTTCATCGTACTGCTTTCCATCAACATAGCCCTGACTAGTTACCTCACGCATAAATGAATGTTCATGGCTGATGGAGATATAATGGTCGGGCATATAACGCTTAGGGTTAGAGAATTTAGCCATTTGCTAATTCCTCTAACTCGTCAACAATACGATCGGCTTCACATGCCGATAAGTCACGTTCTTTACAATACTCAATAAAATTAGGCATTTGACTAAGGATAAATTGATACAAAATATAAAAATCTTGTGTTTGCATGATTAGATAACCTCCTGTTCGAATGGCACTATCGCAAAATCTTCAACATCTTTTTTGATAGTGATGCCAGGAACATGCGCTACTGCATTTGGCTCGTTTAAAATAGCTTCTTTGTTGATTTCTTCTTTAGTACGAATAAATCGCGTTAATTTGAGTTCTTTCAATGCCTCAATAACTGATTCGGAACCACGAATAGTGCAAGATGGCGGTCGATTACGCCACTGAACCTCACCAGTAACTAGATTTGCAGACTTAACTTTACCGCCATTAGTCAGTTCATCACGATTTGCTTCGCACCAAATTTGGATACCTTTTTGTATTTCTACTGACTTCTTTTTTAATACTTCAATACTTGATGAATAACTTGCAGTAATTTCAGCGATCTTATCGTTCATTTCGGTTTCTAATCGGATTAATTCACGCTGTATATCGCCTAAATATTTAATAGCCTCTGTTGCTTGATCTTTTGATTGCACAACATAGATTGATGCGGTAGTTTTAATACGTTTTTTAGTCTTTATCATTTCTATAGCTCCTATTCGATTAATGCAAGCGACTAATATCGCGTTCTTTCCATATAACTCGGCAGCCATTTAATTCAAATTGCCCAAACCTGTAATAACCTTCATGTCGGTAATACATCGCTTTACCCACAGCTATAAACTTATTGCACTTTGGGTGATGCTCAATTTCAATAGTTGGCTTTGAAAGTGAATCATGATAAAAACCAATGACGGTAAATTCTTCATTAGATAATATAGTTACAGCCTTATTAACCGCATTGATGCTATTATTGATGAGTTGGTTCTTTTTCATCAGATATCTCCTCGGTCTTTGATACACTCAACAATTACTTCACCTGTAACTTTTAGCGCACCAATGCGTGCAGCTAGATTTAATGCGTTAGAAACAAGGTTATTTACTGCTAATGGATAACATAATGAACGCACTTGCTTTTCACCTCGACGTGTTGTTGCAACACGTAACCGATTGATGATTTCATTAAATGCAGATGAATCAAATAACGTTGTATAGTCCATATCAACACGTGAAAATTTATGCTTGATATATTCTTCAACTTTAAAATCAAGTGGTTTTAAGTTCACAACTTCACAACGCTGAACCACTTCACGAACTTCAGGGTTGTATTCTGATAGTTTTGTTTGTAGCTCTGTTTGCCCAATCAAGATAATTGACAGTAGTTTTTTAAAGCCTTCTTGTAGCTCGTAAAAGCGTTTTAAATGCTTAAGCGTATGAATTGATAAACCATGAGCTTCTTCAATAATCATTAAATGTTTACGACCTGATAATGCACTATTTTTAAGTAAAGTATGCATTTGCCGTGCTCGTGCTTCAGCACTGCGTTTTGGTTTGGTCTGTGGATCAATCGCATTAATGATTGCGCCACTAATATCCATGCTTTTTATTGATTTACCTTTGACTTCGTTATCTTCCAACCCTAATACATACGGCTCAATAACCGTTATTGGTTCATGATTAATATTGATCCAATCAATTAAATCGTGCCGTAGTGTTGATTTACCGCTACCCGACTCACCAATTACGGCTAGCATTCCGCCGTGTTTTGCTGTTTGGCGCATTGCAGCACGTACATAACGAATATCATCAGATAGATAAACGTCGGCATCTTCGGTCATTTCATCCGTAAATGGATCCCTAGGAATGCGGAAATGTGCCCGTGCATCTCGATTTATAGTTTGTTTTCGTAGTAACATATAGGCTGACTCCTTTGTTAAGTTTTCATTTGAGTCAACTGGCACAGCGTCGTCCGCCAAGATTTCGGCTGTGTCAGTTTCTTCTTCAAAAATATTTAGTAAATAATCATTGCTTAAACCTAATTTTATTAATGCCTTTTCAATCTTCTGCTCTAGTTCTTCATGCTTAATAGAGCGTGGCCAAATATTGTGATTAACAAGCTGGCTAATTACTGCTTGGCTGATTGAATTGCCTTTATAATCAATATGCTTGGCGAGTTGCGCTTGTTTGATATTGAATTGCGTCATTACGCTTTTTAATTTCAGCATTATTTAACACTCCTAAACCCTGTCGTACCGTTACCAACTGCAACAGGTGTTGTAAATGTACGAATTAGTGAATCTAACGAATCTTCCGGTACACCATCTTGATAACGAGCGGATAGCCACTTATTTTCATCAGTTGTTAATCTGCGACCGATTGAATTGGTAATACGCATTAAAGCTGCGGTTAGCGTTAATGTTGTGGTAGCTGGCTTTAAATGTTCCGGTGTTTTAATTTCATTGCCTTTTTGTTCAAAGTAAGCAGGATGATTAATATCATCTAGATAACTGAGTGTATTGAGCTGACCACCGAACGGTGCTACTTGTTTTTGCTTCGCTTTTTTGATTTCATCTTCGGTCATGTTCGGGTATGCAACTTGATCCATCGCTTTTGCTGCTTGTTCAATTTCAGTATCACCTTTAGATTTATATTCCTCGCCAATCACTGGTGCATCTAAACGTTGTCCAAACTTATCAAAATTGCGATCTGGCTCAATACGGTAGATTAATGACTCGCCGTCATAACGTGGTACTTCGATTTGTACAGCACAGTCGCCATACACTAACGCCCGAACACTGACTTTATCTTTTACCGTAATGCCGTCTAAGCCTTTTAAACTATAGACTAATGATGATTCTGATTGTGGATGTTTGAAACTAATGGTTAAATCAGCTTTAACTTGGCGCTCTTGCTCACGACTTGCCATAATGGCTTGGCAAACTTCTATTGATGGCAATGTGCGTAATTGCTCTGCCGTAATATGTTGCCAAAGTGATTGACGTGATACGGGTTCTGATAATCCAATACGACGCAAACGTGTATCTTGTCCTGGTAAACGATTGGCGTTATATGCCTCCGCCCAGTTCATTGCTGCATGATTTAACTCATCAATACTGCTGACAGGTTGAAACTTTAAACGGCTTTCAAATTGTGTTTCGATGATATTATTGGCATTTTCAACACCACCTTTAGCCCTTGCATTGCCTGCCTCGTGTTCTAGATATTTAACTTCTAAATGGTCTAGCAAGTTCTTGATTGCTGATGATGTATTAGCCGAACCTTTATCCCAATAGAGAAGTTGTGGTACACCGTGAAATAACCGCCCATCTTGCTTACCCCAGGCAAACATTAAAAATTGGAATAATGAGTGTTGGTTTTCGCCTGCTGCTTCGACATACCAAGGTATAATCATGCCAGATGCACGGTCATACAATGTGTAACGCCAAACTTTGTATTTAACTTTTGCGTAGTTCTCTAGCTTGTTTTTATAAAAATCACGGTCACGCATAATATGTTGTTTATCTTTCATGTAATAAATTAGGCATAGAGAGGGATCTACTTCGTGCACATGATTGGGATGCAATGCACGTAATGACTGAACAGGATTGGCCACTTGCTGTGCTTTTACATTCATTTTGCGGTTTCGTAATAATCTTGCAAAATGATTAGTACTTACACCAATTTCATAACCATTTTGTTTTGCAATACTTGTTGCTGTTGTTGTAAACATAGTTTGTTTACCATTATCACGCACTGACTCTTTACATATTGCTCCGACCGCATTTAAAGCAATATCAGAAACACTTGTATCACCTTTATCAGCTCTGCATTTCCGATCACTTGACCAACCACAAAACTCTTTTAATTGTCGGTAAATAGTTTGTTTAGAAATACCTAAAAAGGCTTGTGCTTCACTCATAATAGCGCTTCTTGAACCAAAATCTGTTTTATCTAACTTAATTGCTAATTCATTTAAATAGTTGCGAATATTAGGTGATACCATTTTAAATTCCCTTGATATGAAATATCATTTATATAAATCTTGGATATTCTCATTTACTAAAGATTCTTGTCGCTGTTGAGCTTCCATAATATCGCTATCAAATTTGCTCCAAAGTTCACGATGCACATAACGAGCTTGATCTAAAGTTAATACAGCTGAACCATTCAATGTTAATAATGCAATTTGCATTGATTCGGGCAATGAATATGGTTTTTCGGGATCGTAATCAGGGTCATTCTCCAGTATTTCGAGCATTAATTTATACATAATGTCTACATACTGCCTTTGTTCTTCAAATAGCTTATCCATGCGTGATTGCGTTTCTGCTATTTGTTTTTTAAACGGCTCTAAACGCTCATCAAGTGGTATGGTTTTCATTTCAAATTGAGCCAATTTTATTGCTAATTCTTCCTTTTCTTTCGCTACATCAGCATTACGTTTGCTTAATGCTTTATAATCAGCTTGCAAATTACTATTTTCTTTTTTGAGCTGCTCTTTTTCCTTAGCATTTTTAGCAATAAACTCTTCTGCCAATTCAACTAATGCCTCTTTATCACCAGCTTTAGCAACTTCAATTAATGCCGTTTTTTGGTCTTCGGGTAACTTACGATATTGGCGTAACTCACGGTAGCCAATGCCCATGCGAGACATAGATTCAAGGGCTTCCTCGCCGAATGATTTTAGGTTTGCTATATCTTGATTAGCTTTTTCATCAGATACTCCTAACAATGAACAAAATTCTTCCCAAGTTCCTTTTAACTCCAAACCGTTTGGAGTTTTTTTCCCTGATAAATTACGATAAAGCTTGTTTTCTTTAACAAAATTTAATTTAGAAGCCCAAACAGTTTGGGAAAATTTCCCAAAAGCATCAGCCATTTGAGCCTGACCTAAAAGTTGGTTAACTAGGTCGCGTTCTTCGTTATATTCACTTTGAATAGTAGTCATGGTATTCATTGCATCATTAATCCCTTGCTCATCAATTGCAGGTAGTTCAATTTCTTCTTTTGCTTTGTTTGCGGTTCTTGCCATTTTGGTTATCCTTATCTTGCGCCAGCCGTAATACGCTGATTGATTTCTGTTATTTGGTCTTGCATTTTAGTGATGTGAATTGCATGTGCTTGGGCTATTTGCAACATTTGCACACTATGAGCAAACAAACCATTATCTAACTTAATTACTAGTCCTTCCTCGATTAGTGTTTGAAGTGAACGCGTTACATTAACAGGTGATTCATTAATCATCTTTGCGATATCGCCGTTAGATAATCCCGTTAACGTATAACCTTTAAGCGCTTTTAGTACCTTAAGTATTCGAGTGCCAGACGTTGAAATTTGTGATCTATGCATGTCTTTCGCCCTTTTTCTGTATATGAAAAACTGTTACAATCAGCATTAGTAAGCTTGTTTTAAGCCAAGTTTTACTGCTATATCGTGTGTTTTACCACGATGAGCACGGCTTAAACCGTTTAAAACGTTATAAACAACAACGGGGTGGTAACCATTTTCAATCGCCCAAGATTTGATAGTTTTACCTTTTTGTTGAAATTGTTGTTTAACTTGTTCGGGAGTGAGAACTTTAGACATTTTTAGCTCCTTTTGATATAAGTTATTAATAAGTGATTTATAAATTATGTGTTAAATTATGGTATAAATATTTATACCTGTCAAGATAAAAAGTATGCAAAAAAATATCGGATTAAGACTAAAAGAAGAACGTGAACGTATGGGCCTTAGCCAAGTTGCTATGGGGGAAATTGCTAATGTAAAAAAATTAACTCAACTTAATTATGAAAAAGGTGAGAGATTTCCTGATGCGTTATATTTATCTACATTAGCTAATTTTGGGTTAGATGTTCAATATGTTGTAACTGGTATTAGAACAACAAATAATTTATCTGTTGATGAGCAAGATTTAATTGACAAATTTAGAATAGCACCATTGGCAATTAAAGCGGCAGCCTTAGGTGCACTAACGGCGGGAACGGCTCAGCAGACAGGGGTTAATATTTCGAATAATACAATTCGTGGTGAAGGTCAAATTGCTGGTGGAAATATTTATACAACTAGGAGGCGGAAAATAAAGTGACGGTTGGACTTCAGGATAATACGGCAGAACAAATAGCTGGTAGAGATATTTATAATATTACGTCAAGTAATGATGATGAGTTAGATACTCGCCCGTTGGTTCCCGCTCAACGAAAATCCCTTAATAGTTTAATTTCTGATATTGAAAACTACGGGGAGTTAACGGCACCAGAACTATGGCTTAAACTACACGCTACTCTTGGTGTTTGTAGTATTAATGAAATAACTGTTTCACAATTTCCTATTGCTGATAAATTTTTAACTGATGAATTTGAAGCAGCTAAAGAAAAAGCATCTTGCAAAATGCTTATCCATTTGATTCTTTGTGAAATTAATGGCAAAGATGAATTAAAAAATAAGATGAATCATTACAGTAAACGGCAATTTTGTACTTCAGATTTAAAACGGCTTAATAAAATGCAGCTACAAAATGTATTAAATTATGTTGAAGAACTTTCTAATTTAGAGAAATTAAATAATCAAAATTTTTATAATCAAGTAATAACATTATTTAAAACTCAAACAAAACCTACGTTAGCGATATTTGCCGTGGGTTTTATTTTTGGTGCGATTATTTTTTAAGGATTAAAGATGAAAAATTTATGGCTACTTTGTACTTCAATTATATTTAGTATTTTTTTATTAGTTGGCTGTGATTCTCACCCAGAATATGAGAAAAAAATAAAAAATTATATGATGGGTAAACTGAAAGATCCTGATAGTGCACAATATATATTTAAAGGTTATATGCAAGGAAAAATAGATGGTCATGATGCAACTATTTATATTGTATTTATTAATGCTAAAAATGGGTATGGTGCTTTTACTGGTTATAAAGAATATGAATTTGCAATCTATAAAAACCCATCTGAACTAAGTGGATTACTTTTATCTCAAGGTGGTGTTGAAGAAGTTAGCCATTTAACAAGCACAGATAGATTTGAAATTATTGAGAAAATGAAGCTTATTAATGATTAATTTATAATATTAAAAAAAACTGTAAAGCATTTGATGTTGGTCAACGCTCTTGTGTTTGGGGTGATTTTTTAGAGTGTAATCAGTTTAAAGTTACCTATCAGTATCAGTGTTTGGAAGAAAATTAGACAAAGGTAATATGGAAAGAAACATCTTTATAACAGAATATAAAATAAAATTTAGTTAAACTAGAGGAAATGGGAATGGCATACACAATTCAAGCTGGTATTATCCACCAAATAAAAAAAGAACAAAATACAAAGGGTTCAGCTGCAACGTTACAACTACAAGAAGCATTGCATTCAAATAATGAGCATTTAAAAAATTTTGTTGAATATGCAGAACAACAGCTACAAAAATCAGGACGCAATAGTTCTATTAGTGGTGGTTTTGGTATTCAAAATACTCTTTCTAAGGCCTTAGCAGATGATTATTTTTCTACTAACGACCAAATTGATTACCTTCTATTATCCAAAGAAATAGCAAAAGGATTATTCCATTTTGTCACTAAGAAAAGTGCGACGACTGGCGAATACGTGCCAATGATATTCTATCGAGATCGCAGTAACACAGATTACTTATTACTCTCATTAATTAGCTTAAATAAATATATCAATATCAATACAAACGGTGAATTTTCTAATACTAGCGTTATAGATAATGATGCGTTAAAAGTAGGACTTAAAATCAATCTAGTTCAGATGGCACTGCATCATGCAAATCCAAATGACCCACCACAAGATAACTATATTCAATGGATCCAACGTGGCAGTAGCAAACTACCAGAGTATATCCAAGAGTTTGTACCTGTCAGTGAACAAATTGATAACGGTAAAACAACAAATTTGCTATTGCAAAGTGTAATGAATTACACTGAATCAACTTTTGATGACTTAAAAACTCGCCAGAAGGTTGAAACAGATATTACAACATTAATGCGAACCAAACTAGATCAAGGTGAACCAGTTCACATAGAAGAAGATATTGATAAGCTACTAGACACAGCACTTACAACACATGGTTTAAATGATAAACCTAAATTTAATGAATACCGTCAAACAAATAATATAGTATTAGACTCTTCTTTTCGAGTGGATGGACAAAAATTACAGCGTTATGAAAAATTTGATTTATCATTGGCCGAAAAAGGTATTACAATTAAAGGAACGAAATCAGAAATAGGCGAGTCTATTAAAGCGGTTACCATTGAAGAAGATAAATACCTTCAAATTAAAATTAGTGATGATGAATATACCGAATTAACCACACGCTATAAGGCTTTAGTACAGTAATGTTGAATGAATTTTTTAGTTTAGTAACGGAGATGAAGGTAAGCAAAAAAGAGCTTACAGGATTTGTTACGCCTAAAAATCAAAATGATATTACTAATTTACTGACGTGGAATGATAACCATAGTGATCAATTTCAGCTTAATAAAACAGATATCACCATTGGTGAAAACGTTGGGTTTACATTAAAACCAATTCTTCAAGATGGGTTTGGATATGCCAGTTATGAACACTATTTCGAAAATAAAACTAAATGGTGGGATAATTTAAACCTTGAGACAATAGTAGAGCATCAATGGTTAGTATTTAGTAAAAAAAATACTAGCATAAATTCACAAAATTTAGAAAAAATAATTGAATTATTGCAGTTATTAAAAGGAAAAGATAAAGTTAATGGGTTGTTTTATTCTAAATCAGATACTGTTATAGTATTTTTTAATCAAAAACCTTTTGAACTTTCATTAAAACCACAAAATGCAGCCGATTTCATTAATTTATTAAAAAAATTAGATGAAAAGAAAATTAAAGCAATTACAGAGCTATGCTCATGGTTTGATGGTAATATTGAAAAAGAGCATTTCCATGCTAAGAAAAATGCTTTCTCCGTTGCTGTTACTGACTATTTGACCGAAAAAGAAGGCTCAAATAAGCACGATATTTGTCATTTACTGGAAAATGTTGTTAATATTAATCATCAAACAGTTATTCAGTATGAACTTTATTTAGAAGATTTTTCTTACAGCAAATTTGTGAAAAAAATTGAAGAGCGTGGTGCAAAGTTCATCACTCGAATTAATGAAGCATTAAGTAAATCGGTTACTCAGGTATTGGGTCTTCCAGTCGCAACAGCAGTATTTAATTTTGCTAAATTAGACATACATTGGGTCAGTATTTTGTCCCTTATTGTCTATGCATCATTATGTGGCATCGTGCTTTTCAATCAATCTAAACTATTAGATGATATTAAGAAGGAAGTTGAATTATTTGAGAATAAGTTACCTAAAAATTTGAAAAATGATTTATGGGGACTTAATCATAAAACTATTAAGAACCAGATAAAATACCAAAGTCGTTTAATAAAATTTTTATGGTGTATTATCGGTGCATCTTTAATTTATGCCTTTTTAATTGGTTTCACATTGTTAGAACCGTTTATAACCGAGCTAATTGAAGCTATAGGTAAACACTCAGTAAATTAATCTGCCCCCGTTCAAATTACATTTCAAGTAAGTAAGATCATAATAACCTCATACATTAATTTAATTAATTATGAGGTTTTTTTATGGCTCACCCTATCAAAAAATTATCCCAAATTCGTCTGCTTAAATGGTATTTAGTCGCTATTACTTTATTTGCAATTATTACGTTACTCTCACCTCAACAGTTGCCTGTTGTTGCTTATAAACTGGCTTTGGTCTTGCTTTCTGCCGTGATTGGTTACCACCTAGACCGTGCGCTTTTCCCTTATGCATCTCCTGGCGGTTATTTATATAACGATTGGAAAGAGTTTGGTCCTGATTTTTATACCAAGCAATATATTGAGTCTTTAGAAAACAATGAACAACCAGAGGCAATGGATTCAAAAATGTGTGCGGAATACCCTGTTCTTGATGAGTATCGAACCCTGTTTGCGGTTGTTCTGATTCGGCGGGCGTTGATTGTTTCCGCTGTGATTCTTGGCGTAACACTTGGATTATAGCCATGCGTTACTTAACCTTACTTATTGTATTTATGCTGTTTAGTTGTCATTTAACGCCTGCTATAGCAGTTGTACCAAATGATGCTAAGCAACATCAACGGGAACTGACACGTAATGCACGAGCAATTTTTGGTCTTGATGCGCCTATTGCGTTGTTTGCAGCTCAAATTCATCAGGAATCTCGATGGAAAGTAAACGCAAAATCACATGTTGGTGCTCAAGGTTTGGCTCAGTTTATGCCAGCAACGGCGGATTGGATTGCAGGGGCTTATCCTAAATCATTGGGTAGCAACGAACCTTATAACCCATCTTGGGCACTGCGTGCCTTAGTTCAATATGATTATTGGTTATATCAGCGTATTAATGCAACGGCGAGTGATTGTGATAGATGGGGATTCACCCTTTCGGCATATAACGGCGGACTTGGTTGGGTGAATCGTGATCGTCAGCGAGCAAAACGAGAATACCAAGATGCTACTCACTACTGGGGCGTTGTTGAAAATATTAATGGTGGACGTAACAGCATTAATTTTAAAGAAAACCGTGATTATCCAATTCGTATTATCTACCGCTGGCAACCTGTTTATATAAATGAAAATTGGGGTTTAGGAGTTTGTGATGATTAAAAATATATACAAATTAATCAAAAGCTTTTTTGTGAGCAATAAAAGTTATTTTTTGTTGGGAATAATTTTGATTGTTGGTTTTGGTTCATTTTACCAATTAGGTATCAGTCATGGCAAATCAATGGCCAAACAAGAATATATTGCTTTAGAAGCACAACAAGCAATGAATACTTTAAGCCAATTTATTGAGAGTACAAAGCAACTAACTAAAGCCGCTAATAATGCAAGTTATTCATTGTCACAGCAGATAGCAGAAAGGAAATTATATGATGAACAATCAACTCAAGCATTACAAGATGCACTTAACAAAACGGCTAATGATCGCACTCATTGCGTGTTTGATGATAGTGTCTTGCAGTTCATCGACTCAGCCCGTGCAAATGCCGCACAAGCAACAACCCATGGTTTTACCAGCACAACTGACGGTACCATGCGAATTACCCGTAAAACGACGAAATAATACGGCGGATGGTTTAGCTGAAGCCTTAAAACAGCTTTATGACCAATACGGGCAGTGCTCAGGTCGATTTATTGAACTAATAAAATATATCAACGAGGTAAATAATGGATAACGCTGATTTAGCATCAACTGTAGAAATGGAAGCACGGGAACGAATACTAGCAAAACATCAAGCAAAGACAGGAGTATCAAATTTGTATTGTCGAATCTGTGAAGAGCCGATAGCTGAAGAACGTCGAAAAGCATTAGTGACTGATTTATGTATCGAATGTGCTTCGATAGAAGAAAAAAGGAATAAACGATGAATTTTAACGAACTTACCTTTAATTGGCAGTTTTTGCAATGGGTTGTAATGGCGGTTGTAGGAGTGTACTCATGGCTAATTGGTCGTCAATCGGCTAGTCAAAAAGAATTATTAGATTTACGTATTCGAGTAACACAAGTTGAGGAGACGGTTAAATCACTACCGACTCAGCATCAGGTAACTAAATTGATTGAAAAATTAAGTAGCAACGAAGCTACTTTAAATCAGTTATCTGATCGGCTTTCAGGATTATCTCGTCAATTAGATAACATTAACCAATTTTTATTAAAGAACAAGTGAGGAATTATGAGCTACGCTGAATTTTTAAAAGAAGATCAACGGTTGGTTATTTTGCGTATCTTATATGAAATGCCAAGTTACAGTAGTAATTCTAGCATTATCTATAGTGCTTTAGATCACTATGGCCACGCTATTAGTCGAGACCAAGTTAAAACCCATTTAAGTTGGCTTGGGCAGCAAGATTTAATCAAAATCGAAACAATCGGTAGTGTTATTATTGCACGTTTAACTGATTTTGGTGCGGATGTTGCAACAGGAAAAGTGATTGTGCATGGTGTCAAACGACCAGGCGCAGGAGCTTAATATGGGACGTAAATCAACAATTCACAAGCTAGAGCCAGAAGTTCGAGCATATATCGAAAAATTATTACGAGCCGATCAGCTTACACTTGATGAAATGATTACCGAACTGCAACAAAAGTTTCCAAGTACTGATACGCCAAGTCGTTCCAGTCTTCACCGCTATCAAAAAGGTTTTAATGAAATGACCAATAGCTTACGTGAAATTGAAACAGCATCACGTATTTTGGTTGATGAGCTTGGTGACAGTGTTGATGATAAATCAGGAGCACTACTTGCTCAGGCTGTTACAACGCTGGCAACGCGTGCTGCATTTAAAGCCCATGAATCGGAAGATATCACGATTAAAGAAATTAGTTTTTTAGCGAAAGCAGCCAAAGAAGCCATGCAAGCCCGTCAATTAAGCTTTAAAGAGCGGCAGGAAATCGAAAAAGCAGCACGTGAAAAGTTATTGCGTGAGCAAAAAGAAAAACTGGATGAGCTAGAAAAAACAGGCGAAGTACCAGCTGAAATGTTAGCTAAAGTAATTAAAGCGGCGTATGACTTATGACAGTAAAAAATGAACCAGCCTTAAAACTCTATGACTATCAAAAACAGTGGGTAAACGACACTAGCCGTTTTGCTATTGCTATGTTCTCTCGGCAATGCGGTAAAACCTTTACCAGTACTTTGCAAATTGTTCTCGATTGTTTGCGAGCTGAAGCACACGGAAAACGTGCGCGTTGGGTTATTTTATCACGGGGTGAACGTCAAGCCCGTGAAGCCATGAATGAGGGTGTTAAAGTTCATCTGCGTGCAATGTCCGCAGGTTTTAAAGAACTCGATTATGATTGGGATGCCAATATTCGAGCGTTAGAAGTTGAATTACCAGGTGGCAGTAAAATTACTGCTTTACCTGCCAATCCAGACACCGCTCGTGGTTTTAGTGCTAGTGTGTTACTTGATGAATTTGCCTTTCATCAAGATAGCCGTGCCATTTGGAAAGCCTTGTTCCCTGTTATTTCAAAGCCCAGATTAAAATTGCGTGTGATCAGCACTCCCAATGGTAAAGGGAATAAGTTCTATGAACTGATGACTGGTAAAGATGATGGTTGGTCACGCCATGTAGCGGATATTTATCAATGCGTTAATGATGGGTTGCCTCGAAATATTGAGGAATTACGCAAAGGTGCCGGTGATGATGATTTATGGGTACAAGAGTTTGAACTCAAGTGGCTTGATGAAGCTAGCAGTTGGCTTGATTTTGATTTAATAACCAGTGTCGAAGATGAAAAAGCAGGAGTTCCTGAACACTATACAGGCAATCCTTGTTTTGTTGGTGTTGATATTGCTGCACGTAATGACCTATTTGTTGTTTGGGTGCTTGAACAAGTTGGCGACGTGCTTTGGACTCGTGAAATTATTGAGCGTAAACGACTCTCTTTTGCTGAACAAGATTTACTGCTTGATGATGTTTTTAGGCGTTATCGTGTTATTCGTATCTGTATGGACCAAACAGGTATGGGTGAAAAACCTGTTGAGGATGCTAAACGACGTTATGGTGAAATGGTCGTTGAAGGTGTGCTATTTACCGCTCCAAATAAATTAACATTAGCAACACAAGGTAAACAAGCATTTCAAGATAGAAAACTTCGTATTCCCGCAGGCAATAATGCCCTTCGTGCCGATTTGCATAAGTTGAAAAAAGTGACTGGAGCAACGGGGCAACCGCGTTTTGTTGCTGATTCTGATAGTAATGGTCATGCTGATAGAACTTGGGCTGCCTTTCTTGCAATTAATGCAGCTAGCCAAGATAGGTATGAAATTGAATATCAGTCACTTGGATATCGTGATTCTTACCGTTCATTGAATCAATATTCGGATAGCTCAGAACTGGAAACAACTGATACAGGCTTTGGCACAGTACGGGGCGGTAACGATTTTGGAGGATTTATTTAATGTTATGGTTTAAAGGCAAAAAGCCACATGTTGAAACAGGACGAGAGCTGGCAGGCACAGGTGAAAATAATGATATTACTAAATTGTTTGTTGGTTCGCTAGCGCTGCCAGATGACAGTGTTCTTCGT
This sequence comes from Gilliamella sp. Choc4-2, assembly GCF_001690355.1. Classification (GTDB taxonomy): domain Bacteria; phylum Pseudomonadota; class Gammaproteobacteria; order Enterobacterales; family Orbaceae; genus Gilliamella; species Gilliamella apicola_A. Next base: position 107,801 of record NZ_LZHG01000033.1, on the reverse strand, counting down.
AATCGGGGTGGCGGTCGTTTAGATATTTATAAAGAAGTATTGAATGATGATGAAGTCAAGTCAGCATTTACCCAACGTCAAGATGCCGTAATTTCACGTGAATGGAAAGTTGAACCAGGTGGAGATAAACCAATTGATATTGAAGCTGCTGAAGCTATGAGTGAGTTACTGAAATCGGTTGGATTTGACCGAGTGACTAAGTTAATGCATTACGGTGTTTTTTATGGTTATGCCGTAGCGGAGTTGATTTATGGCATCAAAGATAATCTATATTGGATTGACGATATCAAAGTTCGTGATCGCCGTCGTTTTCGGTTTACTCCAATGGGTGAACTGCGCTTATTAACGCCCAATAATATGCATGAAGGTGTTGCTTGTGATGCACCGTACTTTTGGCATTATGCAACTGGTGCCGATCATGATGATGAACCCTACGGCTTAGGCTTGGCTCACTGGCTTTACTGGCCAAGCTTTTTTAAACGCAATGATATTAAGTTCTGGCTAATTTTTCTGGAAAAATTCGGCATGCCAACGGCAGTGGGCAAATATAGTACAGGTGCAACACAAGAACAAAAAAGGGACTTACTGTCACTCACTCGTGCAATTCAGACCGATTCAGGCATCATCATGCCAGATGGCATGACGCTTGAATTGCTACAAATAGCACGCTCAGGCGCAGACGATTATAAGGCATTCTATGACTCAATGAATGAAGCAATCAGGCGTGTAACAGTCGGACAAATTACCTCATCAGGCGGCGCATCAAGCTCAATCGGTGGTGATGAGTCATTGCAAGCAGCGGTACTAACATCAATTGCTAAATCAGATTCTGATGTAATGTGCGAGTCATGGAATCGAGGTCCGGGCACATGGTTTACACAGATGAATTTTCCTGGTGCTGCTGTTCCTCAAGTTTCCCGAGTTTTTGATGAGCCGGATGATCTAAAATCAATGTCAGAGCGTGATAAAAATATTATTGAATCAACTGGCTTCCGTCCAACATTGGCTTATGTTCAAGATACATATGGTGGGGAGTGGGAAGAAAAACGACAACCAGAACAAGTTGATGAAGCGATTAAAACAGTAAAAACGGCTGAATTTGCTGAAGCACAAAAGCAAAATGGTTTTGCGCCGGTACTTCAGTCACAACGTTTAAACACTGAAATGCAGCCCGTTACTGATAAGTGGATTAATCAAATTAAAGAACTGGTTGATAGCGTACAATCATTAGAAGAATTGCGTGATAAGTTATTTGAATTAATTCCAGATATGCAATTAGATGATTATGCAAAAGTCATGGCTGAAGCATTGACTGCTGCTAATTTGTCGGGCAGAACAGAGTTGATTGAGGATAGCAATAATGGCTAATCTTACTTATGGTTCATTACCTTTTAAAGAACAAATTGAGCTCTTTAGCCGTAAAGCAAATGTACCAACAAACGGTTACGCTGATATCTACAACAGTGAACATGATTATGCGTTTGTTGTGGCTGGCGCAAATCGTAATGCGTTACTAAATGATTTTAGAGCCGCAATCGATAAAGCTATTAGCCAAGGTACAACACTTGAAGAATTTAGAAAAGATTTTGCCGAAATTGTCGAAAAACATGGTTGGAGCTATAACGGTGGTTTTAACTGGCGTACTCGTATTATTTACGAAACTAATTTAAACAGTTCTTATCAAGCTGGTCGCTATCAACAACTACGTGATGCAAAATTTCCATACCTAGAATACTTACATAGTGATTATGTTGAACACCCTAGAGAACTACATAAAAGTTGGGATCATCTGGTATTAGATTTTAATGATTCCTGGTGGAATGCGCACTTCCCCCCTAACGGTTATGGTTGCCAGTGCCGTGTTCGAGGTCGTACAGCTGATGATTTAAAACGTATGGGAAAAAATGGGCCTGATAAAGCACCATCAATTAATTGGGTTGATAAAGTGATTGGTGAAAATAGCGGTAATCCTAGAATAGTTCGAGTACCTGAAGGAATTGACCCTAGCTTTGAACATATTCCCGGACAATCACGACTTGATAACTTTGTGCCCAATCCATTAGATACAGATCCAACTTTAAAACGAGGTTTACCATCAAGCAAAGCAACTGATGAATGGCCGGCAATCCGTGAAGTAAGCAAAACTAGATTATTAGAAAAAGGCTTAACCGAAGAAGATTATGCCAATATTTTCTTAAATGAATTTGGCGCAACGTTAACTACGCCAGCTATTTTTAAAGATGTTGCTGGTGAAGCATTGGTAATTGGTAAACAACTTTTCACTGTTAGCAAAACTGGTGAACTGAAAGTGACAAAACGTGGTCGTGAGCAATTTTTATTATTACTAGCTGATTCATTAAAACTGCCAGATGAGATTTGGGCACGGATGGAATACTTTGATCATCTGCAAAAATCGGTAGTTCGGCGGCGTTATATCTCGCGTTTTATGATTGATGGTGAAGTTAAGCCAATGCTTGCGGTGTTTGAGGTCGGTGATGATGGTTGGCTAGGTGTAACAACATTTGCGCCTGATAACCCTGAATATTTAGAGCAACTGCGTGTTGGTTTTCGAGTGTTTAAACGATAAACCTCAATCACTGCCATAATTGAGGTGCATAAGTAAGGATTTGAGGCTTTGGCAGAAGCTGCTTACTTACATTCAAAATAGTATAGGTGAAAAAATGACTGGCGTAAATATTGAGTTTAATATACAAGATGCGCTTGATGCTATGCTTCATATTGAAGTAGCCATAGATGATGTGACTGGTTTATTTGAACACATGGGTGAAGTGTTATTAGATATTCATGAGGCACGTTTTAATGCCCAAGAATCACCAGACGGTATACCTTGGCAAACATTATCCCCGTGGTATCAAGAAAGTAAGCCAAAGCAAAAAGATAAAATTTTAACGCTAGACGGCACATTGCGCAGTACATTACGTTATCAAATAAATGGTAATACCTTGTTATTTGGTACCAACGTAGTGTATGGTGCAATTCATCAATTTGGTGGTGTTATAAAACCATGTAATAAGCAAGCGTTAAATGTTGGTGGTCAAGCTGTTAAGCAAATTGTTATTCCCGCCAGACCATGGCTTGGCGTTAGCGCTCAAGATAAATTACTATTGGTCGATGTTGTGCGTGAACATCTAGGTTTAGCTTAAACGCAATATAACGCATTTTAAGCTACTTTATTAAAAAAGGCTAATCAGTTTATTTACGAATCGCTTTAATCGTGTTGTAAATGCTTTATAATAAGTTTTTAGTGTATATTTCTTCTATTATTTTGCCGTTCCTCTTTCCAAATCATTAAAAATTTATCTGCCCGCGTTCAGATTACCCTTACCTCAAAATAGATCATGATGCTCTATATCAATTTATTGGAGCATTTTTTATGGCACTTATCCCCGTTTTTAAACCTGGTACGCATACTGCGGTAGATGGTCGAAAAATCACTTTTACTTTAGAGAACTGTATTGATTTAGCAGAAAGCTACGATCCAAGTTTATCTGAAGCGCCTGCTGTAATCGGTCATCCAAAACTAACAGCTCCGGCTTACGCATGGGCAAAATCATTCGAAGTAAAAGATGGTTTGGTTTATGCCAAGTTAGATCAGATTAATCCAGAATTTGCTGAAGCCTATAATGCGGGAAGTTATAAAAAACGTTCACTTTCAATTTACTTACCCGATTCACCGGGCAACCCTAAGCCTGGTCATTATTATGCTCGTCACATCGGTTTTTTAGGTGCAGCAGCACCTGCTATTAAAGGCTTGCCTGATGCCAGCTTTGCCGAATCAGACGGTGATCAAGGCGCTGCTGAGTTCTCAATGGCTGATGAAGAATTTGATGAAAATTTGATTTCAATTTTAGCCAATTTACGTGACCTGCTGATTGAAAAAGCCGGCATTGCCAGTGCTGACCTATTTTTACCGCAATGGCGCCTTGAATCATTGCGTTCAATATCTGCTCAAAAACAAAAGGAGAAAGAAAAAATGCCACAATCTAATTTAGACGCTAGCTTTGCCGAACAACAAGCTGCAATTGACGCTAAAAATGCTGAACTAGCCAAACGTGAACAAGCATTGCTAGAAAAAGAACAAACTAACAAACGGGCAGAATTTGCCGCTTTTGCTGATGAATTAGTTAAATCTGGCAAATTATTACCAACACATAAAACTACAGTCGTTGAAGTATTTATGTCACTAGGCAATGAACCGATCTCATTTGCTGAAGGTGATACAACGGTCAACAGTTCCCCAGTTGATTTAATCAAAAAAGTACTTTCAGAACGTCCTGCTTTTATGAACTTTGCTGAAAAATCGGCTGCTAGTGATAGTGAAGATAACGTTGATAAACAAGATCCAAAAGTCATTGCTGATGCAGCCAAAGCCTATCAAAAAGAACAGGCAGACAAAGGCAATACTATTTCAATTAGTCAAGCCGTTACGCATGTAACCAAAGCTAAAAAATAAGAGCATTAATTACAGGCTGATTACTAATGTCAGCATCATTTTAATTTTAACCAAAAGGTTTTTATATGAATATTCTAGGATTAACAGTAGCAAAAACCGCTGAAGGCGAAGTCAAACCACGCGTGATTGTCTGTCATGGTAATGAAGATGGGCTAGCAAAAACTGCAATTGACGGTACTGCATTATTAATCGGTGTATCAACAATTGTTGGTGGTGGTGATGGTGAAGTGTTTGACGTTGTGCGCAGTGGGTTGGCACAAGTTTTTTATAGCGAAACAATTGCGATTGGTGATCCAATCACAGCAAATGTCGATGGTCGAGCTAAAAAAGCAATGTCAGGTGATTTTATTATTGGCTATGCCGAAGTTGTGGGTGCTGCCGATGAATTAGGCACTATTTGGATTGCGCCAAGTAAACAAGCTTAATTTTTATTTAACTAATGGTCCATGACATTTGATAAACAATTTTATAAATAGGAGTTTTATATGCAACGTCCTTTTCCCGTTGAACCGCAGTTGACTGCAATTGCTATCGCTTACCGTAATAATAAGTTAATTGCCGATGAGGTTTTGCCCCGTGTGCCTGTTTCTAGCACGTCTTTTAAATGGTTGGAGTACGATTTTTCAGAGCGATTTACGCTCCCAGATACTAAAGTTGGGCGGACAGCACAACCAAATCAAGTTGAATTTGGTGCCAAAGAGCAAGAAAGTTCAGTGACTGATTATGGACTAGATAGCCCTGTACCGCAAGACGATATTGATACTGCAATCACTGGTCATAACCCGCTCGGTCATGCAGTCGAAGCAACGACTGATTTAATTTTGTTAGATCGTGAAGTTCGAGCCGCTAATGTACTATTTAATGCAAGTAACTACACCAACACCAAAACTTTAACAGCAGCGCAACAGTGGAACAATGATAAAAGTGATCCGATTGGTTTAATTACAGACGCTTTTGATTCAATGATTGTGCGACCTAATATTGGCACACTAGGTCGTCGAGTTGCAACAATATTACGTCGTCATCCCAAAATTGTTGCTGCATATCATGGAAATGCCGGTGAAAACGGACTGGTTCCACTAAGTTTTTTAGCTGACTTATTAGAGTTAGAAGCGATTTATATTGGTGATGCATTCCTAAATAGTGCTAAACCGGGTAAATCACCAACCCTATTACGTGCGTGGGGCAATAAAGCTAGTTTCACCGTTCGCAATAAATTAGCAAATACTAAAGGTGGTGTGACGTTTGGCTTTACAGCCCAATTTAAAGATCGTGTTTCGGGTTCGATTGTTGATCCTGATATCGGTTTACGTGGTGGCCAACGTGTTCGAGTCGGTGAATCGGTCAAAGAGCTAGTTGTGGCTAAAGATGCGGGCTATTTGTTTGAAAATGTTATTCCAACAAACAGTTAATAATGTGAACAACAACCAACGGTAATTTATCGTTGGTTTGGGTAAAGATGATGAATATTCCATACATTACATTGCTAAATTTATCCGAACGTCCAGGACTCGTTGAGCTATCCCAATTGGTTGCTCAAGATGGTGAAATGCCCGTAGATGCTAATTTGTTGGAAGTCATTATTAATGGTGGTGATGTTTCAAGTTGGTTGCCTGATGATGTTATTAATGCAAATCGAGCAATCGCACGCATTAATGAATCAATAGCTGATACTGAAGCTGAAATAAACGGCTTTTTACGGCAACGTGGACACAGGCTACCCTTAGTTAAGGTACCTCGTTTGTTAACTGATTGGGCACGCATTATTGTTCGTTACAAATTGCATCGCAATCGTGTTTCTGATGAAAAAAGCGATCCTATCGTGCGTGATTACAAACAAGTTCTGGGCTTTCTAAAAATGGTAGCTGAAGGGAAATATTCACTAGGCATTGATGATGCATTGCCTGTTGCTGGTGGTGTGCCTAAACAAACTGGCCCTGTTCGAGTGTTTGACATGAACACACTTAGGGATTTTGGACGATGAGTAGCGCACCATTTGATGTTTCAGTGATTGCTGAAAAGCTAAGAAGCCTATTAGCGGATAAAACCTTAGTTTTTGTTGGTACTAGTGCTGAATACAGTAAGTTAACCGATTTAACTTCAGCGCCGACACCAGCGGCTTACGTTTTGCTTGGTAAAGAAACACCCAACGATAAGCCCGCAGGTACACGGCAGTCAGTCAGTGTTAATTTTGGTGTTGTGGTTGTTGCTCGTGATATTTCTAGCCAAGCAACCAATATTCAAAATGTAAAACAATTGGCAAATCCAGTGATTGGTGCGGTGCGTGATTTGTTGATTGGTAAAACAGTTCAGTTTATTGACGGCGTTCGCCCAGTTAGTTGGACTGGTGGGCAAACGTTAGGTTTTCAAAATGGCGTGCTGGTTTGGATTGATTCATTTCAAACCCAACACTTCATCGGTAGCCGATAAATAATTTTAGGAGAAAGATATGTCAGATTTATTAATGAGTTTACAAGGTACCATAAATCTTGCCACCCGTAATACCGCCAGTTCACCTGTTCGACCTAATGCCTTTAGGCATGTGGGTACGGCTGATTCCTGTGAAATGGAACTAAGTGTTGAAACGGTAACACAAAATGAATCATATACAGGGCAACGTCTACAAGTTGGTGAATTAACACTGGGTAAAAGCGGCACGTTAAATCTTACGTTAAAAGATTGGTCAATCGAAAACATTGCGTTAGCGCTTTATGGTGAAAAAATTACTGTTGATGCGGGTATAGCGACAGATGAAAAATTACCAGAGAACCTGATAATTGGTGATCGTATCAAGTTAACTCATCCATTTGTAGCTGATGTCGAGTTAAAAACGACAGATGGTTCTACATTAGTATTAGGCACGGATTATGAAATCGAATCAGCTCACGCAGGATTAATTAAATTATTAACTACAACGGCATTAACTGCAACGGTAGATTATTCATACGCTAAGACTGAAAGTCTGGGCATTTTTACCCGTCAACCGCCTGAGCGTTGGTTTATGCTTGATGGTATCAATACTGACAGAGAAAATGAACATGTAATTGTGGAGCTATTCCGCGTTAAATTTAACCCTATTTCGAATTTTTCATTATTACATAATGAGGGATACGGTGAATTACCGTTAACTGCTACTGTTCTAGCTGATATGAGTCAAAACAAGGATAGTTCGCTTGGTTATTTTGGCTCATACGTTCAAAAGGCGAAATAAATTTATTTTATTATGCGGTGACGTGTCACCGCTAATTATTCAACTCTCTAATTTTATTAGTAGGTAAATAACATGGCAGAAAAAGTGACAGCAACAAAAGAAGAATCAAATGATTTAGCAACATTAATGCCGAATCGTGAGATCGTGCTAGCAGGTGAAACAATTACAGTACGTGAATATTCATTTAAAGATGCATTGACAATTGGGAATGAGATTGACCAGTTTGTTGCATTAATTGTGAATGAAATGAATGGCACAAACAAAATCACGATTGAGCAAGCGGACTCAATCATTATGAATAACTTAGAGTTGGTTTATTCATTAATCAGTACCTCTATTCAAAAACCGATTTCGTTTATTGAAGCGTTGTCATATGAAGATGGTTTGCAATTATTAGATTGGTGGTGGGTTGTTAACTCTCGTTTTTTTATGAACGCGGTAACTCGCAAAATAATACGACAAAACGCTGCAAAACAGGCAAATCAGTAAGCTGGAGTGAGGTTTTTACTTTACTAATTAAAAATGGACATGATGCACAGCAGTTACCGCATTACACGCAACGTCAGTTACTGCTGTATTACGATGAATTAATTAAGTTACAAAACCGAGAACGAGCTAACCGAATTGAGGATGTTTGTGTTGGGTTTAATGGTGGTAAACAAGTTACTAAGTTTGTAAAACAGTTACGCGGAGAGCAATAATGGCCAATAACGATATGAATATTGCAATGAAGTTCACAGCTGATGTGAATAGAGCAAAAGATAATATCAGTCAATTAAATGCTGAACTGAAAGAGTCAGCAAATGTTGCTCAAGATGCTAACAAAAAAAGTGCTCAAAGCATCAAAGATGTTTATACGGCACAAACTGAGGCAATGAACCGTGGTGCGCAAGCTGCCGCTGCTGCTGAAAAACAAGCTAAAGCACAAAGTATTGCCACTAAAGCAGCTGAAGCGCATAAAAAAGAAGTTGAAAAACTGCGCCAAGGTTTAGACAAATTACTTGCTAGTATTGATCCTGCTACAAAAGGTCTAAGTCGTTTAGATGAACTAGAAAGCAAATTAAGAAAATCAAAAAAAGCAGGCGTGATTGATAGTGATACGTTTGATGATTATTTATCAAAAATCAGTAATCAACGTGCTGCATTATCAACTGTTGAGTCTCTAAATGAAAGTACTAAAAAGTTAAATCTCAATACTAAAAGTGCACGTCGTAGTATCGCCAGTATGTTTAAACAATTAGCGAACGGTAATTTTGCATCAGCGGGAAATTCATTGCTAACAATTGGTAATATGACGGGACGGTTACCACCATTATTTAGTGCTACTACATTATCAGTTGGTATTTTTATTGCTGCCGCTTACAAAATGTCACAAGTGATAAGTACGATAATTTCAGACCAAGAGCGATTTAATCGTGCATTAATTTCAACGGGTAATTATGCTGGTGCTACCTCGGGTGGGCTTGAGGCTATGTCTCAACGTATCGGTAAAATTAATCATAACTACAGTGAAACACGTGGTGTTATTGCAGAACTGACATCAGGGGGGCGGTTATCAGCAAAATCCATTGAAAATATTGCTACAGCATCAGTATATATGGCACAAGTGACAGGAAAAAGTGCCCAAGACGCCGTTCAATCATTTAAAGGTATTGAAAATTCGGTCACTAGCTGGGCTGTTGAAAGTAATAAACAATATCACTTTTTAGATCTGGCTACTTATCAGCGTATAAGTGCGTTAGAAGAACAAGGTAGAACCGAAGAAGCTATTGCAATCGCTACAGATAAATATGCTTCAGAGATGGAAGTCAGTGCTAATAAGATGGAAGAACAACTCAATTGGTTAGAAAAGGCATGGAAAAATTTTAAAAATGGAGTGAGTGATGTAGGAAATGGATTAAAAAAAGATATTAAATTTAGTTTAGGGTTATCAAGCCTAGAAGAAGATATTGAAAGAATGGAGAAAGCAAAAAAAAGAGGTTTTTACATTGTTCCTGGATCAGTATCTATTCCATACAATAAGAATGATGATAAAGCATTACAAGAAAAATATGCTCAACGAGATAAGCTTCAAAAAGAAGCACAAGAAAAGCATGACACCGATGTCATTAATGAAAAAGCAATCAATGCTCAAAAAGAACTTGACGAGCTTCATAAACAAAATGCAAGCGATGCCGAAAAACAAGCTAAAGCGGTTGATGAATTACGTAAAAAATATGAAGCACTTTGGGCCAATGAAAAAGGTCGTAAAGATTTGCAAGCACAGGGCGTTACTTCAAGTGACGGAAAATCATTTGCTGGTGGTCAATATGATAAAGATGTTAAAAATATTACTGATAAAGGTATTCTTGAATACAATAAAGGGGTTGAAAAATCACTAAAACTGACAACAGAACTGCAACGTGTGATGCATGAAATCAATGAAGGGCAGTATAAAAATGCATCACAAGCAGAAAAAGACCGAGCCATTGCACTAGCGAAACAAGTTGACGCTAAAAATGCAGCAAAACATAACAAAAAAACTGATTTTTCATTAACAAATGACAAAACCAATCTAGCGTTGCAGCAACAATTAAATGAACTATTACTTGGTACAAAAGCTAGTGATGACACAGTTGAGCAATGGTATAACAACTTATTAGCACAATTTAAAAAAACGGGTAACAGAGAAGGTATCGACTTAATCGACCGACTTTTACCACTCAAAAAAGCTGAAGCAAATTTAAATGAAATTACAACAAAAATTCAGCAAGCACAATCACGTCAATCAACAAAAGAACAATCGTTACAAGCACAAGTTACAGCAGGTTTAATTACACAAGTTGAAGCCCAAAGCCAGTTCGTTGATTTGCATAAACAAACAGCTCAAGAGCTAGCCGAGTATTTACCTACACTGCAAGCCATGACTGAATTACCGGGCCAAGCTGGCGAAAATGCACAAAAAGCATTAGCAACATTACAACTACAAATTGCAGAGCTAAATAAAACTACTGATGCATTAACCAATGCATTTAAAAACGGCTTGCAAAGCGGTATCCAAGGTAGTCTTGATTCTTTAGCAAAAGGTACTTTTGAATTAAAAGACGCACTACAAAACCTAGCGCAGAGCATTTTGTCGTCGATGGCACAAGTGGCGACAAACGGTTTAGCAGATATGGCAATGAATGGACTATCAAATCTAGGTAGTTCGTTGTTTGGCTCTGCCACTGATGCAGCTGTTGATAATGCCAGTGCTGCTGCTTCTGCAGGGCTGATGGAAACAGCAATTGCAACAAGTAGCGCGACTGGCGCTGGATTGATGGGTGAGTCAATATCGATGTCGGCAGGTATTGGCGCCGAGACTATTTCAGCATCAATGATTACCGCAGGTACAGCAGCAGGTGAAATTATTAGCGCTGCAATGATTACTGCGGCAAGTGCAAATGCCGGAAGTTCAGCTATGGGTGCTGCCGCAGTAGCGGCTGCGACTGGTGGTTATATAACTGGTGCTGGCACTTCAACATCTGACTCTATCCCAGCAAAATTATCTAACGGTGAATATGTTGTTAAAGCTGCCTCAGTTAAAAAATATGGTGTTGACTATTTACATGCGATTAATACTGGGCGATTGCATCGTTACGCAACTGGCGGTTTAGTTTCTAATGTTAGCAGACGAACAGCACCCAATTTATATGATGAAAACTCATCATCAAAAGCAACTAACCAAGCACAATCGGCACCGGTTATTCAACAAACTTTGGTTTTAGATAGCGGTGAAATGATGAAATCAGGTATTAGTTCTGTTGCTGGTTCTCGTGCCATGATGACATGGATTCGTGCAAACTCCCAAACGCTAAAACAGGAGTTGTCATAATGAAAAAATTTTTATGGCAAGCTGATCCCGATTGGACTAATGGCATAACAGAAATACTGGAATGGAAAACCGATATTTTACAATCGTACAGTGGTGCAGAACAACGCATTGCTAGACGGTTATCACCTCGTCGTACATTTGAGTTTTCTATTTTAATTAATGGTAGTGAGCGTTCCAAATTTGAGAATCGATTGGCTTTTGTTGGTGGTAATTCGTGGTATCTGCCTATTTATACTGATGTTACCTATTTGAATGATGATGTCAATCGTGGGGCTATAGTTCTGCCGTGCAGCACAATAGGTCGTGATTTTGTAGTTGGTAATAAAGTACTAATTAAAAGTGAGATTAACAATGTTAATCAAACAGCATTGCTTGAAGTCGCAGCGATAAGCACAGATTCAATCACATTAGTTAATCCAGTTAAATCAAATTTTTTGGCCGGTGCATGTATTTATCCTACTCGATTAGCTGTATTAACAGATGTTCCAGAATTGACTCGATATAATGATGATTTATTAAGTGCGCAAATTCGTTTTCGAATTACTGAACATAACGCATTTAGTAACAATATTTCATTTTTACCCATTTATCGCCATTTTCCTGTGTTAAATATGCATCCGGATTGGTCAGAATCGTTAAAAGCTCGATATGAGCGATTTTTATTAGAACTAGATAATGGCTCAAGTATTCCAAGTCGATTAGATACTGCAAAATTGCCCTTTTTTGTTCAGGAATTTAGATGGTTTATAACGGAACGAGTTGAGCAAATGCAATTACGACAATTGTTTTATTATCTAAATGGTTGTCAAAAAAATATTTGGGTTTCAAGTCAAGCAAGTGATTTTAATGTTCTAACTGTTGATGGTCGAGTTCTTGAAGTTGAAAACACGGGATTTAATGAAATTGGATTAATGTCGGGTCGAAAAGATTTAGTTATCACGTTATGTAATGGCAATGAGCTATATCGTCGTATTGAACTTGTCGCCATCGTTTCGGATGAAATTGAGCGTTTATTGCTCAATGAATCAATCAATGCAAATGCTGAAGATATTTTGTCAGTCTCATTTTTAACACTGTGTAGATTAGATTCCGATTCTGTCAGCTGGGAACATGTTACTGATGCCGATGGACTAGCCAATATTACTTGTAGTTTTAGAGGAGTACGCAATGAGCTGGAATCAATTTGAGTATTCAACCAATAATGGTAAACCATTAACGCTATATGAATTTATTCGTAATGAACAAAAATATTATCGCTATACCAATGCTGACCGAAATATTGATTTTAATGGTGTGACTTGGATAAGTGAAGCAATCAGTAATACAGGGCTAAGTATAGGCACGGGTAATAGTCTAGAAATTACATTGCCGTCAACATCTGATGTAGTTCATTTATTTCGTGGAGTACCGCCGACTAAACCCGTCGTAATTCGCATTTATCAATTACACGAAAATGATACAGATTTTAAAGTAGTGTGGGTTGGAAAAATCCAAGAAGTTAAGCGTGAATCAATTGAAAAAGCAAAATTAATTACGGCAAGTGTTGCAAGTTCATTTGAACGAAGCGGTTTAAGATTAACTTATGGCCGTTCGTGCCCCTATGCCCTTTATGACCACAATTGTCGAATTTGGCAAGATAATTACAAAGTGGCCAATATTGAAATCATTGCTCTTGATGGAGCAAATATTACTGTAAATATATCGAATATTGCATCAGGTTATTTTTCTGGTGGATATATGGAATTTTACATTGATGGGATTAAAGAGCTACGCGGATTAAAAGCGCATGTTAATAATGTGATAGGTATTTTAGGGGGAACTCAAGGTTTACATAAAGGTATGCATATTAACTTGTATCCAGGATGTGACAAAACAATCAAAACCTGCAATGAAAAATTTAATAACCATCTCAATTATGGTGGACAGCCACACATTCCGGGCATTTCACCGTTCACAATCGTCAAACTGTTTTAATTTGGAGGAATTTTATTATGTGGTGGGCTGTTGCTAAATTTGTTGCTGTTATTGTTGCCAGTTATGTGATTGCACGTGTTACAGCGAAACAACCAAAAAGTAATCGTCCAACTGAGGCGACGGAAGATGATTGGAATATGCCCATTCCAGACGAAGGTACTCCGCAGTGCGTTTTTTTTGGTGACTGTTGGACATCTGACTGGTTCGTACTGGGTTATGGTAACTATCGTTATAGTGCAATTCGTAAGTAATTTGGAGTGTCAATTATGAAAATAACCATGGAGCATATTCGTGCTGGTGGTGGCTGTGCTGGAGGATTACGTGAGTTTTTTAAACGCTATAACTTGGATTTAAATGCGTTTATTCGTGATGGATATATTGATTCAGAAATAGTTTTAAAAACAGGTGATGCATTGGCACTACATATTGTCAATATTGCAAAAACAAGGATAGCGCAAAATGGGCTCTAAAAAGAAAAAAGTAACCGTTGGTTATCGATATTACTGGGATTTATTTTGTGGTTTGGGTCGTGGACCAATTAACTCTATCGTCGCCATAACTGCTGATAAAAAAATTGTATGGATTGGAAAAGAAGAAGAAGCAAATACAAATTGCTATATTTATATTAATAAACCCAATTTATTTGGCGGCGAGGACACAGGTGGTGAAGGCGGAATTCAAGGAAATCTTGAAATAATGATGGGTGAACAAAATCAAACTCCATCCAATAATTTAAACCGTATTTTAAAAGGGTTGATTCCTGGATTTCGGGGGATGGTTACAACGTTTTATTCTGGATTAATTAGTTGTTACAGTGCATCGCCAAAACCATGGTCTTACCGAGTCCGGCGGACGGTGAAAGGTTGGGATAAAGGCAATGTTTGGTATCCTGAAAAATGCACCATTGTATTACGTGATGACTTGTCAGAAATAATAGGCATTGAAAGTGAAATTGAAAGTCGTTATGGTCCAATACACAATAAGAATAAAAATAAATATCCCTTTGTTGATAAAAATAAAAACAAAAGTCCTGAACAAATTGAACAAGAAAAAAGAAAAGAAGAGGAAGAAAAACGACGAGAAGAAGAAAGGCAACGGAAAATAGCAGCATTGAATAAAGAGCTGAATCATAATATTCGAAATATTTATGCAATGAATCCTGCACACATATTATTCGAGTGCGCAACCAATCGAGATTGGGGACGTGGCTTAAACTGGGATGAAATCGATATTGAAAGTTTTAAAAAAGCGGCAGATACACTATTTAATGAAAAGTTTGGTTTATGTTTTCGATATAATCGACAAGATCAACTGCAAACATTTATACAACAAATTTTAGATCATATTGGTGCTGCTCAATATGCTGATTTATCAACGGGGAAATTAACATTAAAGCTAATTCGCAACGACTATAATCCAGAAAAATTACCATTATTTAATTATGATAACGGTATTTTATCAGTACAAGATGATGATTCAGCGAGTAATGATGCGACATATAATGAAATAGTTGTTACATATAGTAATCCCGTTACCCACGAAGATGGTACTGTTCGCGCTCAAAACCTAGCATCAATTCAACAAGTCGGTTTAATTAGCAATTCAGTTGAATATAAAGCAGTACCAACACAAGAACTGGCTGCTAGATTGGCGGAACGAGATCTGGAAATGAATGCCGCAGGTATTACACGTTTAATTATTAAATTTGATAGACGGGGTGGTATATTAGAACCCACATCGTGTTTTCGTGTATCGTTGCCTGACCGTGATATTGAAAATATGATTCTCCGAGTTGGAAAAATAGAAGAACAAAGTGATGGTTCGTTATTAATAACCGGTGTGCAAGATGTTTTTAGCCTATCATCTACATCGTATAGTGCATCACAACAAGCTAACCGATGGGTAGCTCCGGATAACTCAATTCATGCTGTTAATGATGTGCAACTAATCGAATTACCATATGCGGTATTGGTATCAACATTAAGTGCGGCAGATCTAGACTATGTTAATCCATCCTCTGGTTACATAGGTGTAATGGCATCAGCCCCCACTCCCGCATCAATTAATTATATTTTACAATCTCAGGCTACCGGAGCTGAATTTGTTACACAAACTCAAGGAGATTGGACTCCATGTGCAACACTAATAAATGATATCGAAAAGTTAACAACAAAATTTGAAATTGAATCTGATTATCAGCCAAAAGTTGGTGAAGGTATATTAATTAATGATGAATTCATGCGCATTGATGCAATTGAGAATAATATTATTACAGTTGGGCGTGGTTGCTTAGACTCTCTACCAACTTTCCACAAAGGCTCATCTAAAATTCGTTTCTATATGAACATATTAGAGCAAGATGGCATTGAATACGTATCAAGTGAAAAAGTTAAAGTAAGACTATTAACACAAACAAATGCAGGTGTATTAAATCAAGAAATTGCCCCAGTTGAAAGTATTGTTATGTCAAATAGGCAAATTCGCCCTTATTTGCCGGGGAATATAAAAATAAACGATACTCTATACCCGTCATCTGTTGATAACGCAGATAATTACGTGTTGACGTTTTCACATCGTGACCGCACATTGCAAGCAGATCAGTTGATTGATTGTTTGTCCGATAATATAGGTCCTGAAAATGGCACCACATATAAAATAGAAATTGCTGATTATTATACAAAAGAAATTCTGTGGAAATTTAATACCACTGATACATTCATATTATTACCGTATTCCTCACAAGACGACTATATTTACGATGATTTACATATTTTAACTTTATATAGCATTCGAGATGGTTATGAATCATTGCAAAAATTTGTAACAACACTGCCTGAAGGTCATATCACATGGAGAGTAAATAATGTCTAATCAAAGTGAATATTACTACGGTCAAGGTAAAGTGTTTTTAGCACCTAAAAAAAGTGATCATCAATGGCGATGGATCGGAGATGTATCATCACTAAAAATTAATTTTGAATTTGAAGAACAATATAGTAAACGCAGTATTGGGGGGCGCTTAGTTAATAGCAAAAGATTTATTACGTTTACGGGCGGTAATATTACTGCAACGTGGTTTAATCGTTCATTAGAAAATCTGAAATTATTATTACGCGGGGAGTCTGTATCATATCACCAAAGTTGGGCTGAAGAAGAGTTCAGAAATATAAAATCAGGTATGACAATCTACTTACAACATCAAAATATAAGAGATGTTTTTATCGAAAATTTAAATGAACATGTTGACTATATTGTCGATTGTAAAGATGGCTCAATTTTATTTATAACAAAACCAAAATTTTCACGAATTTTAGTTGAATATGATTATTCAGGATTAAGTGGTATTAGTATTTTAAACAATGAACCATTAGATTTAGCATTGCGTTATGAAGGAAAAAATATAGTTGATGATAAAACAATAAATATTGAGCTTTTCAGATTATCACTAGATCCTATCGAATTTATCAGCTTGATTGATGATAAATCCGAATTTTCAAATATTGAAACTACATTACAACTATTACCTGATTTATCAAAAAATCCGAAATCAGATTTTGGACAATTTGGCAGAATAATACAGTTTAATGATTTTAACGACATCTTATACGATGATGAAATTGCATATGATGAACGATACGAATTTGCATATTAGTTAGAGGATAAATAATGGAACATTTAAAAGAAGAAACAACATGGGTAAATAATATCTATCTCATACAGAGAACAGATCGTGTTGGGGGTGGCGTGCGAGGTATAGCAAACAAACCTCATTATGAACTCGCTAACAGAACACAATATTTAAAAAAAGAAGTCGATGCAATTAATATTTCACTAAATTTTACATTATCTGCATCTGAAAATAATTCTAATTTTGATGCTAAAGGTAATCGTATCGAAAATTTAAAAAAACCAGAAAACAAAAATGATGCTGTTAATAAGGAATATGTTGACGGCAATGACGAAAAACTACAAAAACAAGTAAATGAGCTAATCGAAGCCAAGATCGGCTATGAGTCAATTGGTAACTTCAATGATGGATGTACTATAAATACAAGAAATGAAATTGTTTATGATGAACAAACAAAAAAATATTATGCATGGGCAGGTAATTTACCTCATCACGTTTTACCTGAAACTAATGTTACTGATGAAATGAACAACGGAAAGCCGTGGCTAGTCATTGAAAATTCAAACGAATTTATAGCAAAAATTGAGAGCATTAAACAAATAGCACAAAGCGTAGCTACACAATTCTATGGTTTTAAAAGAGATGGTGCAAAATTGATTTTAGAAACAGCAGAAAATATAGATAACAAAACGTTACATACTTCAGAATTTCTTGAGTGGGTAATTGCACCTGGAGGTTGTGAATTTACTGTTAACAATAAAAATCTATTGATGGTTATATAGAAAAGAGAGGAAAAATGGCAACAATTAATTTGGGAAACATTAGATTTAACTGGTGTGGAGAGTACAACAGTTCAACAACATATACAAAAGATGACGTTGTTGGTTTTGATGGCTCTGCATTTATCGCAAAAAAAACTGTAAAAAATATCAATCCTAACAATAATGAATTTTGGGACTTGATGATTGCTGGAGCTGAAAAACCATACATCGTTGGTGAACAAAAGCTAATTGCATTCAGAGCATCAGAACTACCGCATGGCTGGTATTTCCGAAATGGTGATAACTATTTACTAAATTCTCCACAGGGCCGAGCATTGAACAGTTTATCAGCAAATTATAAGGAAGATCATAAAATCACAATCAAAGTAATTAACGGTCAACAACATATCAATGTCCCAACCGCGTTTTCGGCTGACGGTAGAGGTTATTTTGAGCGTTCAGTTGATGGATCAAAAAGACAAGTTGGTAACATTGAAAATGATGCTATTCGTAATATCTGGGGCAAACTTTATAACGTTATGCAATGGCGGGGAACGGCAGGAGCCGGTGCTTTTCATGTTGGGGAACCGAGCACGAATGGCTCAGGATTAAATAACAGAAAAGGAAATGCTGTTACACATCCGAATGATTCTGATTTTCCAGAAAGGACTATCACTTTCGACGCATCACGCGTAGTACAAGTAACAGCAAACGATACAAGACCTTTGAATATTGGCATGACACCTGTAATTTATCTCGGAGTTTAATATGATTAATTATTATTTTGATAACACAAATGAACTAAAACCGTTTACTCATGAACTCGAAGCAAACGATAACACATTACCGCCGGATAACGCATTGCGAATAAAACCAGAATTCAAAAATGGATATTGGCCGTGTATGCAAAACGACGCCTGGGTGTTAGTTGAGGACAATAGATATAAAACCGTTTATAACATTGAAACAAAAGCACCCATTAAGATTGATTATCTGGGCGAAATTAGAGATGGTTTTACTGAGTTAGAACCATTCGATTTTTGTAAGTGGGATGGCACAAAATGGGTATTAGATAGTGATACTAAAAATGAATGCATTATCAAAAATAATCAATCGTTGAAAAACGCATTACTCAATGAAGCAAATGAGAAAATAGCAATACTACTCGACGCTATTGATTTAGATATGGCTGAAGATGGTGATGAAGAAAAATTAAAGAATTGGAAAAAATATAGAATTTTGTTAACTCGTATCGACACATCAGATATAAATGTAATTTTCCCAACAAAACCGTAAAATGTAATTTATTTTCAAATATAGAAATACACGGCGTGGTTAATTATCAATTAATTTAAACAATAATTATCACGCGCCGCATCACTTTATCGGGCAAACAATACACTCTAATAACAAAGTAATGTAATATACTATTTTAATTTATAAAAATTTTAATGAAAACCTAAAACGCTCAAAGAAATGAAAGTTATTGAAAATGACTAGGATCCCCCCCCTTTCCTAAAAGGAAATAATAAAGATTATTCTCATGCATTCAAAAAAGCTAAACTAGCGTTATTATTTTTAGAATAAAATAGTTAAACTGTACTGATTGATTTTCATTAAACCTATTATACTAAATCAAATTAAAAACAATCAGCACACTTTATTTAAATAAAGTTTACTGAATTTTATTACCTTTTGCTGCAAGAATACGTTCAACTGTATCAACGATAGCTTGAGTTTGCGAATCAATTTCGATATTAACTCTATCCCCTACTTTTTTGGTACCCAAGGTTGTAATTGCTAATGTTTCAGGAATTAAATGAATATTAAAGCCGTTGTTATTAACTTCGCCAACAGTCAAACTTGCACCATCAACACCAATAAATCCTTTATATAAAACATATTTCATAAATTGCCTAGGAAGTTCTAAAGTTATTTGACAGTTAGTTGCTGTTTTTTTAATATTGGCAATTGTTGCCATACATGAAATATGACCAGACATAATATGTCCACCCACTTCATCGCCATATTTTGCACTACGTTCAATATTGACAAAATCATTAAGCTTTTTATTGCCTAAAGTTGTTAAAGCAAGCGTTTCTTGCATAATATCAAAGGAAACCCAATCCTGATCAAATCCAGTTACCGTCAAACAACAGCCGTCATTAGCTATAGAAGCACCAATTTGTAAATCTTGGGTTAAATGACAAGGTAATTTTATTTTGTAAGTTCGCAATTTATCTTGATCTAAAATATCAATAATTTGAGCAACGCCCTGAACAATACCTGTAAACATAGAGATACCTCAATTTTTCTTAATATTGAATATTCTACCTCAATTTGATTAAGATTTCCTATTTCTATTTTCTACTGGTATGATCTTTTACATATTTTCCAATCACTTATTATCTATAGCGATAACAAATTCATATTTCAGAGTATAGTCAAGGATATATCATTATGTTAAAACTGATTTTAGCCATTTCAGTCGGTTCAGTAGCTGGGGGATTAATGCGTTGGTTCTTATCTCTTAAACTCAATATTATTGCTTTTACTATTCCACTAGGTACATTGCTATCTAATTTAGTTGCTGGCTATATTATCGGCTTTGCAATTGCCTTTTTTAATCACTCTAACCTTTCTCCTGAATGGCGGTTATTGGTAATAACAGGTTTTTGTGGTGGCTTATCAACTTTTTCAACCTTTTCTGCCGAGGTCGTTAACTTTTTACTAGAAGATCGAATATTTTGGGGGTTAGCAACAATATTGATTCATGTGATTGGTTCAGTTTTAATGACATATTTAGGTATTTTATCGTATCAATATTTGAGATCTTAAAATAATTCAATTAATAAATTACATAAAAAATAATCATAAATAGAGTTTACAACCCTAAAATACTGTACTAATATACACTGTATGCAAACACAGTATTGGATTTATTATGCTTATTGAACATTCCACACAACAACTTTTGGCTATCCATTTTGAATCGCCTTTTCAACAAGTATTACAACAACAACGCATATTATTAAGGACATTCAATAAAGAAAAAAAATGGCAATTATGGCTTTCTGAAAAACCAATGTTAAAACGTTCATGGATTAACACTGCTGGACTCGATAAACAAAAAGTAATCCATATAGCCAACTTGAAAAATGAAAATTTAGTTTCAACAATTGAAAAGGCATTACAAAGTAAAAATTGTAGTTATATTGTTGCTTGCATTAAGCATCTTAATGAGCAAGATAAATTACGCTTACAAAAGGCTGTTTTAGCAAGCGATACAACTCTATTTTTAGTGAATGAAGAATCTTATAAACAAGATATTCAGGATCATCAAGTTAAAAATAAAATTTTTAGATAACTCGATAAATTAATAAGAATTTATGGCAAAGAACAATAAATTTTCAGAATGGCTCTGACTTTGTTCGTTTTATTTTATGAAAGCCTATTCTTTTGGCATACTAAAATAAAGAATTTAAACAAAACAGAATATCACTGATCTTCAATTTATCATGCTCGACACCTTTACTTTCCTACCACAGCAAAAAGATGAAGTAGCCAGCGTTATTAGCAAATAAAAATCAAATCGAGATGATGACAAATTCACAGCAATTAGAAAATTTTCACAAAACAATTTATAGCCAGATTGGAATCTAACTTATATAACTAAATTACCATTTCATCGCCTTAAGCTTTTAGGTTCTTCTCCTTTCAATAAACGCATAATATTACTACTATGGCGAATAATAATAAGGCAAGAAAGCATTGTTACTGGTAAAGTCAATTCAGGTTTAAACAACCAAACATAAAGTGGCGCTAACAAAAAACCTATAATTGCAGCAACAGAAGAATATCGAGTTATCAATAACGCAGCCAGCCAAGTTAAAATAAAACACCCAGTAAAATCAAGCCCAATAGGCGCCATTATTCCCAAAGCTGTGGCAACACCTTTTCCACCTTTAAAATGAAAAAAACAAGGAAAAATATGACCAAGACAAGCGGCAATACCAATAATGCCTAAAAAGAAAGGCGAAATACCAAATCGATAAGCAATATATACAGGTATTGTACCCTTAAACATATCAAAAAATAATACAATAATTGCTGGTAATTTACCGTTGATTCGAAGAATATTTGTTGTACCTGGATTGTGCGATCCATGAGTTAAAGGATTAGGCAATTTCATAACTTGACTGATAATCATTGCGCCAGACAATGAGCCACAAAGATAGGCGATGATGATCATCAATGTAACTTGTAATGTCAAAATACCCTCCTTAGTTATACCCATTTTCTGATTAAAATATCGATTAAAAACTTAAATAACCAAAATAATTTTATTTACAAACTTATTATCGATATTCATTTATTCATTAAAGAATGAATAAAAGCTGGGGAGTTGCCTCCCTTTCTTGCTTAACTCTTTAATCAAAAATTAAATACATTTTACTTTCTTTTTTGTTTATCTAATAATGGTTTTAAATATTGACCAGTGTAAGATAATTTCGATTTAGCTACTTCTTCTGGCGTACCTTCAGCAATAATTTCACCACCACCATTACCACCTTCTGGCCCTAAATCGACAATCCAATCAGCTGTTTTTACCACATCTAAATTATGTTCGATAACAACAATAGTATTACCTTTATCACGTAATGTATGTAATTGCGCAAGCAATTGTTTAACATCAGCAAAATGTAATCCAGTTGTTGGCTCATCTAATATGTATAAAGTACTGCCTGTATCACGTTTAGATAACTCTTTTGCAAGTTTTACCCTTTGTGCCTCGCCGCCTGATAAAGTTGTGGCTGATTGCCCAATAGTAATATAAGCAAGCCCAACATCAATTAATGTTTGTAACTTACGGGAGATCATTGGTACTGCATCGAAAAACTCTCTTCCTTCTTCTACTGTCATATTTAAGATCTCGTTGATAGACTTACCTTTATATTTGATCTCAAGCGTTTCGCGGTTATAACGTGCGCCATGGCACTGATCACAAGGTACATAAATATCCGGTAGAAAGTGCATTTCAACCTTAATTAGACCATCGCCTTGGCATGCCTCACAACGACCACCCTTAACATTAAAGCTAAAGCGACCAGGGTTATACCCCCTTGCACGTGATTCTGGCACACCTGCATAAAGCTCACGAATAGAGGTAAAAAATCCAGTATAAGTTGCAGGGTTTGAACGAGGTGTACGTCCTATCGGACTCTGATCAATTGCGATCACTTTATCAAAAAAGTTAAGTCCTTTAATTGACTTATAAGGAGCAATATCACTTTTTTCAGCGCCATTTAACTCATTTTGGGCTAACGGATATAAAGTATCATTAATTAAAGTTGATTTGCCCGAACCTGACACACCAGTAATACAAGTAAATAATCCAACAGGAATATTTAATGTAACATTTTTAAGATTATTACCAGTGGCACCAATAAGCGACAACACCCTTTTTTTATCCACTTTAGTGCGCTCAGCAGGAATCTCAATCTTTTCTTTACCAGATAAATATTTTCCTGTTAGTGATGTTTTCGATGCCATAATTTGTTTTGGCGTGCCTTGTGCCACTACCTCACCACCATGGACACCAGCACCAGGACCAATATCAATCACATAATCAGCAGCCAAAATAGCTTCTTCATCATGTTCAACCACAATAACGGTATTACCTAAATCACGCAAATGTGTCAACGTACTAATTAAACGGGTATTATCACGCTGGTGCAATCCGATAGAGGGCTCATCCAACACATACATCACACCAACAAGCCCTGCACCAATTTGACTAGCCAAACGAATACGTTGAGCTTCACCGCCCGATAATGTCTCAGCAGAACGAGAAAGAGTTAAATAATTAAGCCCGACATTAATCAAAAACTGCAAACGATCATTAATCTCTTTTAAGATCTTTTCTGCTATTTGTGCTCTTTGCCCTTTTAAAGATAATTTATCGAAAAACTCTTTTGCCTGCTGAGTACTTAAATCACTAATTGTTGGTAAATTAGTATCATTAATAAAAACATGTCTAGCTGTGGCACATAATCTTGAGCCTTTACAACTTGGGCAAGATCGGTTACTGATAAATTTCGCAAGTTCTTCACGAATAGTTTGTGATTCCGTTTCTTTGTAACGGCGTGTTAAATTATTAACAATACCTTCAAAAACATGCTTACGCTTAATCACATCACCGCGATCATTAGTATAAACGAATTGTATTTCGGTACTTCCTGAGCCATTTAATAAAATATCTTTAATTTTTTCAGGCAATTGTTCAAAAGGTTTATCAATATCAAATTTATAGTGATTTGCTAATGATTTTAGCATTTGAAAATAATAAAAATTTCGACGATCCCAACCTTTAATCGCCCCTGCAGCCAAGGATACTTCTGGCATTAAAACAATTCGTTTAGGATCAAAATATTGTTGAACACCTAAGCCATCACACTCAGGACAAGCGCCTACAGGATTATTAAATGAAAATAACCGAGGCTCTAATTCCGAAATACTATAGCCACAAATTGGGCAAGCAAAATTAGCAGAAAATAACTGCTCTTTGGCTTTAGGATCATCCAAATTTGCTACTTTAATGATGCCATTAGTAATAGCTAATGCTGTCTCTATAGACTCAGCAAGACGTAATTTTAGATCATCACGAATTCGAAAACGGTCAACAACAACCTCTATACTATGTTTCTTTTGCAATTCAAGTTGAGGCGGATCAGATAAATCATATACATCGCCATCTACTCTTACCCGAATATAACCACTGGCAGCAAGTTGTTCAAAAAGTTTAACAAATTCACCTTTACGCTCGGTAACGACGGGAGCAAGTAGCATATAACGGTTTTCAGGTGGTAAAACCATAATACTGTCAACCATTTGCGATACAGTTTGTGCAGCTAATGGTAAATTATGGTTCGGACAACGTGGCTCTCCAATTCGAGCAAACAGCAAGCGAAGATAATCGTAAATTTCAGTAATGGTTCCGACAGTAGAGCGAGGATTATGTGAGGTAGACTTTTGTTCAATTGAAATTGCCGGTGATAGCCCTTCAATATGATCAACATCAGGTTTTTCCATTAAGGATAAAAACTGGCGTGCATAAGCCGACAGTGATTCAACATAGCGCCGTTGCCCTTCAGCATAAAGGGTATCAAATGCTAATGAAGATTTACCTGATCCAGAAAGTCCAGTAATTACAACTAGCTTATTTCGAGGAATAATCACATTAATATTTTTTAAATTGTGCGTTCTTGCGCCGCGAATATCGATATCTTTAATTGACATAGATCTCTTCTTAAGTTTGTTTTTTAAACAATTAAAGTGAAAACCAACTGTACATTATACCAGTGATAGCTGATGAAATATAGTACAAAAGTACTCTTCAATAAGAATATATTATCAGAAAGCCTTTAGTCTAACTATTAGTCCTGATTAAGCTAATATGGTCATAAAAATAGGTAAATACAAGTCATGAAAAAGATAAAAATTAATAAAGTTCGATAAAAGTTAACGAATAACTTTGGCGATATTAGAATAGACTAGATTGATTATAATAAGTTTAATAATAATTAACTAAATTATTATTAAACACTAAGTGGAAAAGGAAAGTAAAAAAGACTCAGCATAACATTCAGTCACAGTAGTACAATATAACTTTTGTTATGCTGACAACAAACATCAAACAAAATTTTCAGTTGCTATTTTTACCACAACTTTACGAACAATTGCAACATTTTTTTTTATTGAACATAAAGGCTTATGTACCTCATAAGGAAAAAAAACAATAAAATCATTTTGTTGCATAATTATTAATTTTTCTTCTTCAGGCGTTTCAACAAAAGCAATGTCATTTGTTTCGATTTGATCATCAATTACTTTGGTATAAGGCGGTAATGTATTAACGGCCATCCCCTCTTGCCCTTCTAAAACAATTTGTACATCAATATATTTTTTATGA
The DNA here is from genome assembly GCF_001690355.1 of Gilliamella sp. Choc4-2. Lineage (GTDB taxonomy): Bacteria > Pseudomonadota > Gammaproteobacteria > Enterobacterales > Orbaceae > Gilliamella > Gilliamella apicola_A. Next base: position 81,928 of record NZ_LZHG01000033.1, on the reverse strand, counting down.
TATTCAGGATTGGCTTCATCAATATCACGTGATGTACTATCAGACAGTATAAAAAAGATATTATCACCATCAATATCATATCGTCCAACAGGCGTGTTATGGTTTACATTATCTTTTATATATTCAATAGATTGTTTTATTTTAGCTGGCAAATAAGGGATTAAAGCTAAATGATTGATATTACCTAAAATCATATGACCTGATTCCTAATAGATGAAATAACTCAACATATATAGCAAATATACAGTAAAATTAAAACTCAAGTATAGAATTATCTCACCTATATTAATGGATAAAACCAATACCATAAGCTTACTAATTGTTAGATTAACATTAAAATTCTGGTCATATCAAATGATTAATGATTTTCTTTAACAATAGTAATTTTTTTACTAATTGTCCCATATTAGCTAATAATCACATATTCATCGCTATGCTGTTTCGCAATAAAATCTTGTTATAAGGTAAAATCATTTTAATTTTAATTTTGATATAGTTATCAGATAACGTCTAGATAAACTTACCGCTGTTTGTATCTAGCTACTAATGATTATATGCAAATCAACACTTGCGCTTAATTTCTTGTATTCAATTAAATGATTCTTTTCGCGTTAGCGTTATAGAAATTGGCTCACTACTAATTCGTTTAACTTGTTTCGATATTTCTCCCCCATTAATAATTTTTTGTCATTTCTGATAACGCTATACGAGTTTGTTCCAATAAATCTTTTTAGATAAAATACTCTCTCGATTCACTCATCAAATCTGTAACTAGCCAATAACAAGCGTTATTTGAAAACGGGTAATTCTCAGCCTCTATAATTCCCCTTTGAGCGCTAAAACCCATTAACATCCTAATTAGTTCCGCTGGTGTGGTCTTATCTGTTCAGATATTCCTTGCTTACACCACCCAATAAATTTACCTGTAGACGGTAAAAAGTCGTTATTTTGCGCTCTAGCCACTTTTAGCCCCGCTCGCAAATATTCCAGTTTAGTTATTCCGTTTTCCTTGAATGCTTATAGCCATTGCTGCTTGAAGGCTTTCCTTGAGTTTTCATCTTTCAAAACTGCGGATGATGCAGGAAAAATAATAATCAATTGCTCGCAAAATAAATTAAAAGCTTTTTTACTACTGTGTGATTATTTTTTATATAGTTTATAGTGTAGATAAATTCATATTCATTTTTACATTACACCCGCTTAAATATTTTAAAATCGTTTTTATATTTGTATTTAGTGGTGCTAGCTCAGTTTGAGGTAGTTATGCATATTCTCTCGCTGCCAGCAATAATTCACTTAATTTCCACTCATTTTCTGCTTCATCATACGCAGCCTGTGCAACTGGATCTGCGAGCGCATGCTGTTTGATTTAACTAAATGTTGTACTTTTTTACTTATCGTTAATCATCTCCTATAGTCGTTTACGTGCTATTTGTAATGCGCCAGCTAGTGTTTTTTTAACAAAAGCATGTAAAATAAAAATTACTTTTTTTGATATATATAAATAGTTCTAGCTATATTATTGCTCTCTAACGCTCGTAATTCAAATAACCCACCACCTAATGATTTACTATGTAGCATTTGCATTTTCCCAAACTGCTCCAGTTTTTCAATTAATTTAATTGTTTAACCTCGTAATTCAGCTGATAAATCTAGAATTTGAGATTTTGCATCATTATGCGTTTTTATTGTGAAAATTTAATAAAGTAGCTAGTAAAAAACTAACTTTTTTGATGAGAGTTATATTGTCGTCATTGAAATAGATAAAACAAATTGGGGATTAAAAATGTATAACAAAGAATTAACTGAAGAATATAAAAATAATATCAAGCATTGAATTCTACAACTGTAAATAATTGATTACCTTGGGTTTTAATGGTGTCCCCTACAGGATTCGAACCTGTGACCTACGGCTTAGAAGGCCGTTGCTCTATCCAGCTGAGCTAAGGAGACATGATAGATATGATTTGTTGACTATACGCCGAGTATTATATAAAGCTATTTTGATCCGTCAATGATTTTTGATAATTTATCAGTTTGTATTAACAAAATATCATCAATATACCTTATTTTTTCGTATTTTAGTTAGTTTTTTATAATAAAAATGCTATTACTACTATTATTTGAAATATTGTAACTTATTTGGCATTAGCAATTTGCGCTTTTAGCATGGCTAGTCGGCTTTGTCCTTGTTGCATTTTCTTTTCAGGGGATAATTCGTTTCTTTGATTTTGCCATTCTAAGTCGTCTTGTGGAAGTTCTAACAAAAATCGACTTGGTTCAACATGTATAGTTTCGCCAAATTGCTTGCGTTGACGACTAAATGAAAATGTTAGCTCACGCTGTGCGCGGGTGATGCCTACGTAAGCTAGACGTCTTTCTTCTTCAATATTGTCTTCATCAATACTGTTTTGGTGTGGTAATAGCCCTTCAGACATGCCAACTAGGTATACATAAGGAAATTCTAACCCTTTTGATGCGTGTAAAGTCATAAGTTGTACTTGATCAAATTCTTCTTCGGTTTCGTTGCGCTCTAACATATCACGTAAGGTAAATCTCGCTACTGCTTGTTCTAAGTTCATAGCCTCATCAATATCATCACCTTGTAACATGTCATTTAACCAACTGACCATTTGTTCAACATTACGCATACGCATTTGCCCTGCCGTTGGAGATGGGGATGTTTCATAAATCCAACTTTCATAGTGTATGCCATGCAGAAGTTGATGAATAGCTTCCATTGGTTCACTGTGGGATTTTTGGATTAGTGTATCAAACCAATGGATAAACGTGTGCAAAGTTTCCATACGTTTTCCTGAAAGGAATTCAGTTAACCCCATGTCATGACTAGCTTGATATAAACTAACACTTCGATGATTTGCCCATTGACCTAATTTTTGAATTGTTGCAGGACCTATTTCGCGTTTTGGAGTGTTGATAATACGGATAAAAGCATTATCATCATCAGGATTGGTTAATAAGCGTAAGTAAGCCATGAGATCCTTAATTTCAATCCGCGAAAAAAATGAGGTACCGCCAGAAATTCGATAAGGAATGCGGTATTGCATTAACATTTTTTCAATTAATCGAGCTTGATGATTGCCACGATATAATATTGCGTATTGACCATATTGGCTGTTATTCGCAAAATGGTGACCAATTAGATCATTCACCACTTTTTCGGCTTCATGCTCTTCGTTATCAGCTGATATTACTCTTATTGTTTCACCATAACCCAATTCGGAAAAAAGTTTTTTCTCAAAGATGTGAGGGTTATTTTCGATTAAAATATTCGCCACTTTTAAAATCCGACCCGATGATCGATAATTTTGTTCAAGTTTGATCACTTCTAATTTCGGGAAGTCTTGTTTTAAGTGAACTAAATTTTGTGGGCGTGCCCCTCGCCACGAGTAAATGGACTGATCGTCGTCCCCTACTACGGTGAATTTAGAACGGTTTCCAACTAATAATTTAATGAATTCATATTGGCTGGTGTTGGTGTCTTGGTATTCGTCAACCAACAAATAACGTACGCGATTTTGCCATTTTTCGCGGACTTCTTCGTTATTTTTTAGCAAGAGTGTTGGCAATAATATAAGATCATCAAAATCTAATATGCTGCAAGCTTTTAACTGTTTTTCATAAAGTTGATAGCAGTGTGCAAAGAGCTTTTCCTTGTTGGTTTGTGCCCTTGCCATAGCAATAGTTGCATCAACTATATCGTTTTTCCAATTAGATATGGTTGCACGCAGTTGGTTAATAAGGTCTTTATCGCCATCTAACCATTGTTGTGTTAATTCTTTTAGTAATGCCGTTTGGTCGTGATCATCAAATAATGAAAAATTAGATTTAATACCAAGGTGTTTATATTCTTTTCGAACAATATCTAGCCCTAATGTATGAAAGGTTGATATTTTTAGCCCTCTTGTCTCTTGTTTGCTTAATGAGTGAGCAATACGTTCTTTCATTTCGCGCGCAGCTTTGTTGGTAAAAGTTACCGCAAAAATATGCCTAGGTAAGTATTCTTTTACCCGAATTAAGTAAGTAATTTTGTTAATAATAACGCGAGTTTTTCCTGAACCTGCACCAGCTAAGACAAGGCAAGGTCCTGATACATACTCTACGGCTTTTTGTTGACTTGAGTTTAAACGCACTGGATAAAAACCATTAAGAAAATTGTAGACTAGTATATAACGACAAATTAACCACCTGCAATTATCACGACTATTAAGTGAAAATAATTACTATTTTATAAGTTATTATTGGATGAACGTTAAAGCCTGTTCAACCACTTCAATCCCTGCTCCTTTTTTATGAGCATTTTCGCTAATAGAACGCCGCCATTGCCTTGCACCTTTGCATCCATTAAACATGCCTAAAGTATGGCGCATAATATGGTTTAATTGTGCACCTTGCGTTAACTGTTGTTCGATATAAGGATAAAGAGCATGAATTGCAGATATAGGGTCAATGATTGGTGTATTTAAACCAAAAATTCGTGAATCTATTTGGGTGAGTAAAAGTGGATTTTGATAAGCTTCGCGACCAACCATTACTCCGTCAACATGTTGTAGATGACGCTTTATTTCATCAATGGTTTTAATTCCACCGTTTATAGCAATAGTTAATTCAGGGTAATCGCGCTTGAGCTGGTATACTCGTTCATAATTAAGTAGCGGTACCTCACGATTTTCTTTAGGACTTAAGCCAGATAACCACGCTTTACGAGCATGAACAATAAAGGTTTGGGTATAGGGTTTTACTTTGTCGATAAAACCACACAAAAACTCATAGCTGTCCAAATCGTCAATACCAATTCGTGTTTTGACTGTAACTGGAATTTCAACTTGGTTTTGCATTTGTTCAATACACTTTGCAACTAAATCTGCTTTACTCATTAAACATGCACCAAACATGCCGTTTTGTACTCGATCTGACGGACAACCAATATTTAGGTTGATTTCATTATAACCACGCTCCTGTGCCAATTTTGCACACTGAGCAAGTCCGTTAGGATCGCTACCTCCTAGCTGTAAGCTGATTGGTTGCTCTTCGAAATTGAACGCTAAATAATCGCCTTTGCCATATAATATAGCGCCAGTCGTCACCATTTCGGTATAAAGTAAAGTTTGTTTGGTTAAGATACGATGGAAATAACGGCAATGCTTATCAGTCCAATCAAGCATTGGGGCTATTGAAAAACGATTTAATGTTGATTTCACAAGAAAATAATACCTCAAGAATTAATTTAATTAAGTTATTCTAGCTACCGCTTTTTTATTATACAATAAGTAGAAATATTAGAAGTTAATATGGATATTAATAATATATTTTTCTATCGTTAAAATCTTATATTTTGGGTTATTACCTATAATGAATCTGTTTGGATATTCACAAATTAATTTGAAAATATTCCTTTATGATTTATTTATTTTTGACTATAAAATATGAAAAACCTCGTAATATAGTGAGGTTTTTCAGTTTATTCAGTTAAATTTTTTGTTAGTTAAAAATCAGAACATAAAACCTTTTCAGTGATAATGTAATTCATTTTTATAAATCAGAGATTTCCTATTTATTCATTTCTTCTAATGATTTTGAGCCATCAAGTGTGTGATTTTTTATGTCAGTTACAATACCCCTTTCGTTAAAATAAACTGCATAAGTTATTTGGCTAATTTCACCATACTGTGGCTGTTGACGAAATACATAATACCAAACTTTATCACCAAAATCAGAAGTTAACATTGGTGTACCCATAATAAATAACACCTGTTCTCTATTTTGACCAACTTTTAACAGATCTATAGACTCTTGAGTTACATAATTACCTTGATTGATATCTGGCCTGTAAACAAAAGTATCAACCATTGAACAACCATTTAATAAAATACTAGCTACAATTGAAAGCACAGCAAATTTACGAAATTGCATTAATTTAACCCATTAAAAAATCATGTAAAGTTGTATTATCGCTGATATTTTTTTTAAGTGCCACACAAAATAATCAATTCTTAAAAATTATTTAATAAAACAACATTCATGAGCTTTAATTTACAATTACTGCTTGACATTTATTTATATATCTACGACCTTAATTATATTATGATTAACATTACCATTAACAAAAAAGGCACAAAATGAAACTAGAAACAATAGAACAAAAAGCAAGTTATGCTATCGGCTTACAAATTGGACAGCAATTAAAAGAATCTGGATTAAACAATTTAGAACTTAATGCGTTAAAATTAGCGATAGAAGACGTATTATCGGGTAATCAACCGGCTCTGCCATTACAAGAATTACATGAAGCATTACGCCATGTGCATGAACAAGCTACCAAAGAAAAGGCCAAGCAAGCAGAAAAAATTGCTCAAACAGGTAAAGATTTTCTAGCAGAAAATATCAAAAAAGATGGCATTAAATCGACTGAATCAGGTTTACAATACGAAATCATCAAACAAGGCAATGGCACATTACCGAAAGCAACAGATAGCGTACAAGTTCATTATACGGGGCAACTAATTGATGGTACCGTATTTGATAGTTCTGTTGAACGTGGACAACCTGCTGAATTTCCAGTCAATGGAGTGATTAAAGGCTGGGTGGAAGCGTTACAACTTATGCCTGAAGGTTCAAAATGGCGTTTATATATTCCTCAAGAATTAGCCTATGGTGCTCAAGGTGCTGGTGCATCAATTCCACCATATAGTGCATTAATTTTTGATGTTGAATTATTAAAAGTACTATAGAGTGATTAAAAGATCATAGTGGACGCAATTAGCGTCCATTTTTTTGACTTAATTATTTTAGGTTTAGAAAGAAAGTGTTAAATATTACCTGTAACAAGCATGTATAAGTTATTTATTTTCCGCTATAATATTTGTTTATCTATAGTCATAAAAAAGTTAAGGAAAGTTATATGTCAACAAATATGGTTCGTATCGCAATCGCTGGCGCTGGTGGCAAAATGGGACGGCAGCTTATCCAAGCTGTTTCGCAAATCGAAGGAGTTACCTTAGGAGCAGCATTTGAACGAACTGGCTCATCACTAATTGGTAGTGACGCCGGTGAGATTGCTGGGATCGGTATTTGTGGCATTAAAGTTACCAATAATCTAGAACAAACTAAAGATCAATTTGACGTATTAATCGATTTTACGCGACCTGAAGGCACGCTCGCCTACTTAGCTTTTTGTATTGAAAATAAAAAAATGATGATTATTGGCACAACCGGCTTTGATGATGCAGGTAAACAAGCCATTGCCGATGCAGCAAAAAAAATTGGTATTGTGTTTGCTGCCAACTTTAGTGTGGGGGTTAACCTAGTGTTAAAATTATTAGAAAAAGCCACTAAAGTCATGGGCGATTATACCGATATCGAAATTATTGAAGCACATCACCGCCATAAGGTAGATGCCCCTTCTGGCACCGCACTTGCGATGGGTGAAGCCATTGCAGATGCACTTAATTGTAATTTAAAAGACCGTGCTGTTTACTGCCGAGAAGGTCATACAGGTGAACGTCCTAATGGCGCTATCGGATTTGCAACGATTCGAGCAGGTGACATTGTTGGCGAACATACCGCTATTTTTGCCGATATTGGCGAACGAGTTGAAATTAGTCATAAAGCATCAAGCCGTATGACATTTGCTAATGGTGCCGTGCGAGCTGCGTTATGGCTTCGTTCACAATCTATCGGTTTATACGATATGCGTGATGTGTTAGATTTAAAGAGCTTATGATTTTAAAGACATGTTAGATGAATTTTGGATGCGCCATGCATTAATGTTAGCAAAACGTGCTGAGTTAGAAAATGAGATTCCTGTTGGAGCGGTAATCATCGATGAAAATAATCAAATTATTGGTGAAGGGTTCAATCAATCGATATCAACACATAACCCAACCGCTCACGCTGAGATAATGGCAATTGAGCAGGCTGGTAAATATCTTAACAATTACCGTTTAGTTAATACTACGTTATATGTCACACTTGAACCTTGTATTATGTGTGCTGGAGCGATTATTCATGGTCGCATCAAACGTATAGTGTACGGCGCAAGTGATTTTAAAACAGGTGCAGCAGGCTCATTCATTGATATTTTAGCTTATCAAGGTATTAATCATTATGCTGATGTCACAGGCGGTATACTTGCTGATGAATGTAGTGTGCTTTTAAGTAACTTTTTTAAAAAAAGGCGTTTACAAAAAAAGTTAGCTTTTAGCATCAATAATGAAAATATATTAAACTGAATGCCTGTTCTAAAACAGGATTATTCTAATCAAATTATTAAAACATAAGATAAAAAACTTCTTCACTTATTCTTTTTATCAGCAAAAATTGTTAAAATCTAGTTTAATTTTTTAAAAGTTAGTTTGAGCATTATTAATGAAAAAACACATATTAAAAATGATGATATCGACGGATGATATCCAAAAACGAGTTATACAACTTGGTCAAGAAATTAGCCAAAATTATAAAAACAGTCAAAATGAACTAATTTTAGTTGGGCTTTTACGTGGTTCCTTTATTTTTATGGCAGATTTAAGTCGCGCGATTTCCGTTGGGCATGAAGTTGATTTTATAACAGCATCAAGTTATGGTAATACAGTAATAAGTAATCGTGATGTTAAAATCCTTAAAGATTTGGATGAAGATATCTGTGGTAAAGACGTATTAATCGTTGAAGATATTATAGATACAGGTAATACACTTAGCAAAATCATGGCTATTTTAAAATTACGACATCCGCGTAGTATTGAAATTTGTACTTTGCTTGATAAGCCATCTCGACGTGAAGTCGATGTACATGTTAAATATATTGGATTTTCAATCCCTGATGAATTTGTTGTTGGCTATGGCATTGATTATGCACAACATTATCGTCACTTACCTTATATTGGACATGTCACATTACTTGAATCCTAAATAATACACGAGGTATATGTGTTACGATATTCCTGTTCACTGTGTTTACTGTTAATAATAGCTTCAGCATCAAGTTTTGCTGATATGAAGTTATCTATTCAAGGTTTATCAGGGAAACTTGCAGATAATGTTGATGCACGTACTTCATTGATATCACCGAATAGAATTGATAACACACCGAATTTTAAACGTTATTTTGAAAGTGAAGCTAAAAAAGCTCTCCAAGCTTTAGGTTATTATTCACCTACTTTTCAATACGATGTTTCAGACCCGAAAACATTGGTAGTCAATATTTCTGCTGGCGAGCCAACCAAAATAGAGCAACTTAATATCAACATTATCGGTGAAGGAAAAAAAGACAAAGATTACAATAATTTACTTAAAATCGGCTTACCCAAAATTGGGGATGTTTTGAATCATGGAACATATGAAAATTTCAAAAAAAGTTTGCAAAATTTAGCCCTAAAAAAAGGGTATTTTGACGCAAATATGACTGTACACCAATTAGCTATTTCAAATTTTTATCATCAAGCTTTTTGGAATATTGATTTTGATACAGGTCAACGGTATAAATTTAGTAAAGTTAATTTTCATAACTCAAAAATCCGTGATGATTACCTAGCAAATATTGTGCCTTTTCAAGAAGGTGATAAATATACCGCAGAAAAGCTATCAATATTAAATCGACGTCTTGCATCAACTAACTGGTTTAATTCTATTGTTGTTGTTCCCGACTTTCCTCATGTTACTGCAGATAAATCACTTCCAATCGATGTTATCACCACACCAAGAAAAAAAAATAGTATGGATTTAGGGCTTGGGTTTTCAACCGATAATGGTATTCATAGCAAAATAGGTTGGAGTAAACCATGGATTAATAGCCGAGGGCAAAGCTTTCAAAGTAATTTATCACTTTCCTCTCCTGAAAAATTTGTTACTTTGAGCTATAAAGTTCCGATGAAGAAATCACCACTTGAATACTATTATAATATCCAAGCTGGCTTTAAAAAGATTGATAATAATGATACAAAATCACGCTCTGTTACATTTGGTATTGTCCGAAATTGGGACAATTTTGAAGGATGGCAAAGCGCACTCGGTTTTAATGTTTTACGAGACGATTTTACACAAGCTGATTCCAGTTTCAATACTTTTCTTTATTATCCTTCCATCAGTTTTGCTAGGCTTCGTAGCGATGGTAATTTACTATCAATGTGGGGTGACTCTCAACGTTATTCAATTGAGGTAGCAAGTAAATCTTTAGGTTCGAGCATTAACCTTGTTCGTTTTGAAGCACAACAAGCTTGGATCCGCTCGATTAAAAATAGCCATAGATTTATTGCCCGTGGTAATTTCGGCATAATACAAGCAAGCAATTTTAACCGCGTTCCACCATCATTTAGGTTTTTTGCTGGTGGCGATCGCAGCATTCGTGGTTACAGTTACCAATCTATCTCGCCTGAAGATAAGAAAGGAAAATTAAAAGGTGCATCTAAGTTGATTACTGGCTCGCTGGAATACCAATATAATTTAACAGGACCTTGGTGGATGGCTTTTTTTGCCGATACCGGCGAGGCAATTGATAAAGTCGATAAAAGTAAATTTTATACAGGTACGGGGATTGGTGTTCGTTGGGCTTCACCAGTTGGACCAATAAAATTTGATTTAGCCACACCGCTAAATCGAAAAGATACTGGTTCTATTCATATCTATATCGGTTTAGGGACTGAATTATAACATGACGAAAAAAACAATTAGAGATAAAAAAATAAACAAGATCAGAAAATGGAAAAGACGAAGTTTTGTTATTCTATCTATTTTTATTTTTCTAATTGTATTTATTTTTGTTATGATTTTTACTAGTTTAGGGGTCAAGCTCACAACAGTTGTTTTAGATAAATTTTTACCAGAATTAAAAATTGCACAAGTTGAAGGCTCATTTCATAATTTGCATATTAAAGGACTATCGCTTGAATTGCCTGGTGTTGATATTCAAGTTAATGAAGCATTTTTAGAATTATCTAGTGCATGTTTAATGCAAACAAAAATATGCATCAAATATTTCGGTGCTAATGGTGTAACTGTTAATATTATTACCAGTAAAACCAATACTGATCCTAATAAACCGGAATCTAAAAACCAAATTGTTTTAAATACACCATTACCAATTGAACTTTATAATACACACGTAACCAATGTTAAAGCTAATATCAATGATATGACATTTAGTATGTCAGACTTTGTCGGAAAAGCAACTTGGATAAACCATAAGATTTATGTTTACCCTACTGTTGCTCAAGACTTAACTGCTATTTTTGCTGATGAACCACAAAGTTCAGTAAATCAAGAAATAAAGAATACTGTACCATTTAATGAAAAAATTAATCAATGGTTTAATAAACCTATTATTAAAGCACTTCCGCAAGTTCATATTCCTATAGATATCAATGTTAGCCGTTTAAGCGGTGATAACTGGTTATTACATATTGGTGGACAAGATTATTGGTTTAATCAAGCCTCAATTCAAACCGATATAATCAATAACTATATTCTGGTTAAACGTGTCGAAACCGATTTCAAAACACCTCATGCTAATGGCCATGCTTTGGTTTCAGGCGATATTACATTAGGTGATTGTTGGCCTATTACGGCATCTGTAATAGTAAATACAGAAAATAATCAACTTAGCGGTAAAATTACAGGTAAATTACTTGGCGAAATAGCTACCAATATTGCGGTTGAAGGATTAAATAAGGCTAAAATAGAAGGGAATATTAATTTTATTAAAAATTATATGCCTGTTATGGCAAGTATTAGCGGAAAGCACATTCAATGGCCTATTGAAGGCAATGCACAATATCAATTAAATAATTTTGATTTATCATTAAATGGCAATGTTCAAAAATATAAATTAGCAATGATTGGGACAACAAAAGCTAACAATATTCCGAATGCAACGTTTGATATCGTTGGAAATGGTACATATCAAGGTATCTCATTTGTTCATGGCATGATTCAGTTACCTCAAGGACAAGTCAATGCATCTGGAAATATAGATTGGGGAAAAGCATTAAAATGGGATTCTAAAATAAAATTGACCAATGTAGATATTAGTAAAGAAGTGCCTAATTTCCCTATTCGTTTAAATGGTCAATTTAAAACAACAGGAATATTAGAGGGCAATCATTGGCAATTAAGTCTTTCTGAATTACAGTTAAAAGGTGACATTAAACAAGCCGATTTTTTGGCTAACGGAAGCTTGCAAATTGATTCTAAACATTCAATTACTACAAATAATCTTGCTATTGCTTGGGGAAATAATCAAATCAATGTTAATGGTTCAACTGATAAAGGCAATTTAAACGGAAAAATAAGTTTAGAATCGCTGTCACTATTTATTAATGGCATGAAAGGTAGAATTATTGGAAATGTAAAAATAAATGGTACAATCAATGATCAAACAATGGATACTAATCTAACAGTTAGTGATTTAAATCTTCACGAATTCACTGTTGAGTCAGCAAACCTTTCAGGTAAATTACAATACCAAAAGCAAATTAGTGGGCAATTAAAACTAATTGGGCAAGGTATTAAGTTTGAAAATGAATCCGTTAAAAAAGCCAATATCGAACTTTCTGGAAATGAGGATCATCATAACCTATCGGTGGATATTGAAGGGAGCCCAGCTTCAATTATTACATCATTAACAGGGCAAATTACTAAAGATAGGACTAAATGGTCTGGAAATATCTCTCACATTTTATTAAGTTTAGGTAATAAGAACCATTGGCAATTAGCTAAAACATTGCCATTATCTTTTGATTTTATTTCACACATGCCTACCATTGGAGCTCATTGTTGGCTGAATAATAGCTCAAGTATTTGTTTAGATAAACCTCTATCATTAGCGCCTAATACAGATACAAGCGTGACATTAAAAAACATTGATCTCGCTAAGTTACCTATTCCTAATGACAGCGAAACTAAGTTAGTTGGTAGTATTGATGGAAAAGCTGATATTAAATTTACTACTTTGAATAAAATACCTTCTATAAAAGCCAATATCACTGGTACCAAGGTATATATTCAACAAATAATCGTATCGGAAACATTAACTATACCTTTTGATTTATTTAAGTTAAATGTTGAATTAAATGAACAAATAACTAAATTAAATTGGGATTTTTCATTAAATCAATTGGGTAAAATTACTGGTGCCTTATCCATTACAGATCCAACTCATCAGAAAAAATTAAGAGGACAATTAGTTGTTGATCATCTTGCATTAGCAATTATTAACCCATTATTAGATAAAAACGATTATGCAAACGGTTTTATTGATGGAATTATTAAATTTTCAGGCTCGCTAATGGATCCTTATTTGAATGGCGTCATTAACTTAAGGCACAGCGAAATAAAAGCAAGACAACTTCCTGTTGATGTTAAATCAGCAATATTGGATATAAATTTCAACGGTAAATCTTCAACATTAAAAGGAGTGTTAACTACGCAATCTGGTGATGTTAATATTAATGGTCAAGCTAATTGGAATACTTTTGATAAGTGGCAAGCAGAACTTACTATAAATGGTGCTGCAATGGAAGTAACCGTTCCTCCAATGGTTGTTATGTCGATTATTCCTGATCTTAGAATTAATGCAACTCAAGATGAACTTACTCTATTAGGTAGAGTAAGCATTCCTAAAGGTAAAATTACAGTTGAATCTTTACCTACATCAAGTATTGATATTTCATCTGATGAAGTTATGTTAGATGAAAATTATAAGGTAATTGAAAAACAAAAAATTGGAATGAAGATCAATAGTCATATTGAAATCGATATCGGCGATAAAGTTACTGTCGATGCTTTTGGTTTAAATGCAGCTTTAAAAGGAAATTTAATTGCTACACAAACTAACAAAGGTTTAGATCTTCATGGACAAGTACTCATTCCGACAGGAAGATTTCATGCTTATGGACAAGATTTAGTTATTCGTAAAGGTATCATTACTTTTTCTGGACCTACCGATCAAGCAAGATTAGATATTGAAGCAATCCGCAATCCAGAATCTATTGATAACAATAATATCACCGCGGGGATTAAAGTCATAGGAACATCAGAAGATCCTAAAATTGAGATATTCTCAGATCCCGCCATGTCTCAGCAAGAGGCCCTATCCTATTTAATAAGAGGGGAAGGTCTTGATAACACGGATCAAAGTGAAAACGATATGATGACTTCTCTGCTTGTTGGTATAGGAACTGCAAAAACAGGAAAATATATTGGGGACATTGGTAATGTTTTTGGTATTAAAAACCTCACACTCGATACACAAGGTGCAGGTAATAATTCTAAAGTCGTGGTTAGTGGTTATATTTTACCTAATCTACAACTTAAATATGGTGTGGGTATTTTTGATTCTCTTGCTACCTTTACTTTACGTTATAGACTAATTCCAAGTCTATATTTAGAGGCAACATCTGGGATTGCACAAACATTGGATCTGATTTATCAATTTGAATTTTAAATCAAATAAAATTTCAATTTCTCATTTTAACTTAGTTATTAAATGCAGCCAAAGTTACTCGCTTTTAAATCCAATCAGCATTTCGCGTTTAATGCCAAACCCCTTGCGTTTATAGACTTTGAAACCAGCTTCAAGTAAATTTCTTCGCACAAATCCTGCCGCAGTAAACGTAGCAAAAGTGCCATTTAGAGCGGTTAATTTATAACAATTTTGGAATAATGATTTTGACCACATATCTGGATTTTTAGCGGGAGAAAAGCCATCAAAAAACCATGCATTAACCATTACTTTTTGTTTCATTAAAAATTCACCAAAGTAGCTTATATCATTATAACATATAGTTAAAGTAACATTATTAAAGTGGATAGTCGAATCAATTAAGCTTATTTGTAGTTGTTCCGCTAATAATGCTAAAGGACTGTGCTTATTAATTATATTGTTATGAATTTTAACCAACTGTTCAGCTGATAACGGGAATTTTTCTACACTAAAAAATTTAAGTTTTTTGAGCTTATGATTGGGAAATTTTTTTGTAAAATTCAAAAATGTCTGCCATAGCAGCAAAAAATTCAAACCAGAACCAAAGCCGGTTTCTGCAACAATAAACGTTTCTTTATTATGATTATAAAAACGTTGCTGTAAATCATTGCCGTCAATAAATACATAAGTAGTTTCATCAATCGCTCCTTTTGTATTAAAATAAACATCCTGAAAATGGGTGGAAATTGGGTTTTGATTTTCATCCCAAATAATTGTCGATTTTTGCATAAACCTCCTTAAAACAGCAATATTCAATCAAACTGTATATTAATGCCGATTATGTATATAATACGCTAAGTTAATTTATGAGGTAAACTATGGTTTTTCTTTTTCGTCTAATTAGTGTTGTGTTAATAGGAATTGTGACTTGTGTATTAGGAATAATATTTTGCATATTTAACCCACATAACCCTAAAAATGTGGCAAGATTTGCTCATTTATTTAGTTTTTTTTTCAAACCTATATTAGGCATCAAAGTTTATACTCGCATTAATGCTAATATCAACAAATTAGGCAGCTACGTTTATGTTGCTAATCATCAAAATAATTATGATATGGTGGTTGCAGCAGATGTTGTGCAACCTAAAACGGTGACAGTTGGTAAAAAAAGCTTGGCTTGGATTCCATTTTTTGGGCAGCTCTACTACCTTACGGGCAATATTCTAATTGATCGAAACAATAAATCAAAAGCGCATGATACTATTAGGCAAGTAGTTAATGAAATTAAAAAGCATGATATTTCTATATGGATGTTTCCAGAAGGTACTCGTAGCCATGGTCGAGGGTTATTACCATTTAAAACAGGTGCCTTTAAAGCAGCAATAGCAGCTGGTGTGCCCATTGTGCCAATTTGTGTATCAGATACCAATAATATTAACTTAAACCGTTTAAATAACGGACATATGATTGTTGAAATGCTCGATCCAATCGAAACTAAAAATTTACGCAAAGAAGATGCCAGATTATTAATGGAGCAGTGCTATCAACAAATGGCGAGTAAAATAACGCAAATAAATAATGAAGTAGAACAACTCAACAATCAAAAATAATATGAACAAGCAAGATCGTAATTTTGATGATATCAGTAATAAATTTGCCCAAAATATTTACGGCACAACAAAAGGTAGAATTAGAGAAGCAATAGTTTGGCATGAGCTCGAACAAATATTAGCAACCTATGCTAAAAATAAAACATTAACTATCCTTGATGCCGGTGGTGGTCAAGGTCAAATTGCTTGTAGGCTTGCCAAACTTGGCCATCAAGTAATTTTATGTGATATTTCTAAACAAATGCTTGAACTTGCTCAACAAAAATTCCTATCAGAACAGGTCCATTTAGATTGTATTTGTTGTTCCATTCAACAGCTTAGCAGTGTAATTGACAAACAATTTGATTTAGTTATTTGTCATGCTGTATTAGAATGGGTTACTGAGCCTGTTGAACTAATCCAAACATTAAAAAAATTTATTAAGCCTGATGGTTATTTATCATTAATGTTTTATAACTATCACGCACTATTATTCAAAACGGTTACACTTGGTAACTTTGGTTATACTAAATCAGGATTAGCTAAACGTAAAAAAAAGACCCTTTCTCCTGATTTTCCTCGGTACCCAAATGAAGTATATACATGGTTAATTCAATTAGATTTTAATATTTTACAAAAAACGGGAATTCGCATTTTCCACGATTATCTTATAAATAAATCTAAAGCCGAAACACATTTTGATCAGCTACTTGAACTTGAAAAAAAGTATTGCCAAACAGAGCCATATATTGATTTAGCAAGATATATTTTGGTTACAGCTAAAATAAGATGAATCATAAATTAAACCACTTTAGCTTAAGCTTTTTAAAATGATTACTCGAAAATTTTGTCATAACTCGTTATCATAAGCAGATAAATTTTACAGTTAAGGAAAATGAGTATGATCGTTGTAACTGGTGGCGCAGGATTTATTGGTAGTAATATTGTTAAAGGATTAAATGACCAAGGACATAAAAATATTTTGGTTGTTGATGATTTAACTGATGGTACTAAATTTGCCAATTTAGTTGATTTAGATATTGCTGATTATATGGATAAAGATGAATTTATATCATTGATTGTTGCTGGTGAAAACCTTGATATCGATGCTATTTTTCATCAAGGCGCTTGCTCATCAACCACAGAATGGGATGGCAAGTTTATGATGGAAAATAACTATGACTATTCAAAAGACTTATTGCATTACTGTCTCGATTTCAACATTCCATTTTTATATGCTTCATCAGCCGCTACTTATGGTGGGCGCAGTGATAACTTTATTGAAGATCGCACTTACGAAAAGCCATTAAACGTATATGGATATTCTAAATTCTTATTTGACCAATATGTAAGACAATTACTACCCAAAGCTAATTCACCAATTTGTGGATTCCGTTATTTTAATGTCTATGGACCACGCGAATCACACAAAGGCAGTATGGCTAGTGTTGCGTTTCATTTAAATGAACAAATAAATAAAGGTGAAACACCCAAATTATTTACTGGTAGCGATAATTTTAAACGTGACTTTATTTATGTTGGTGATGTCGTTGAAGTCAATTTATGGTTTTGGAAAAATAAAATATCAGGAATTTATAACTGTGGAACAGGTCGAGCAGAATCGTTCCAAGCTGTTGCTGATGCGGTTCTTACTTATCATAAAAAAGATGAAATTGATTATATTCCCTTCCCTGAACATCTAAAAGGACGCTATCAAAGCTATACTCAAGCTGATCTGACTAAATTTAGACAAACTAAATGCCCAATTGAATTTAAAAATGTTGCAGAAGGGACTGCTGAATATATGAAATGGCTTAATGAACAATAAGATGGAATTGATTAAATGAAAACACTCATTATTGGTCCTTCATGGGTTGGCGATATGATGATGTCGCAAAGCCTTTATCGTACATTAAAACAACTTGATTCTAATAACGAAATTGATGTTTTAGCTCCGGCTTGGTGTCGAGCACTATTAAATAAAATGCCAGAAGTGAATCAAGCAATTGCAATGCCATTAGGCCATGGTGAGTTTGCTTTTAAAAAACGTCGTGAAATAGGTAAATCACTACGTAATAACCATTATGATCAGGCTATTGTATTACCTAATTCATTCAAATCAGCATTGATTCCATTTTTTGCCAAAATTCCTAAACGTACAGGTTGGAAAGGTGAGATGCGTTATGGTTTATTAAACGATCTTCGTAAACTTGATAAGCAAGCATTTCCGTTAATGGTTGAACGCTATATTGCGCTTGCTTATCCTAATCAGATTCATTCGGCTTCCGATTTGCCACAACCACTACTATGGCCAAAACTCAATGTCGAACAAGATGAAATAACCCAAACTCTATCAACCTTTGCTATAACACAAGATGAACCATTAATTGGCTTTTGTCCTGGTGCTGAATTTGGCCCTGCAAAACGTTGGCCCGATTATCATTACGCAGCACTTGCTGATATGCTAGCTAAGCAACATGCTAAAATTCTTATTTTTGGTTCAGCAAATGATAAAAAAATAGGCGAACAGATTATTGCCAAAATGTCCCATTCTGATATGTGTATTAACTTAGCAGGTGAAACTCAATTAGAACAAGTCGTTAGTTTAATATCCGCTTGTAAAGCGATTGTAACTAACGATTCAGGATTAATGCATGTGGCAGCCGCGTTAAATAAACCATTGGTAGCACTTTATGGACCAAGTAGTCCTGACTTTACACCTCCACTATCAGACAAGGCTGAAATTATTCGTTTAATTACTGGGTACCATCATCGTGTCCGCAAAGGTGATACCGAACAAGGCTATCATCAAAGTTTAATCAATATTAAACCAGATAACGTATTTGAAACATTGATGAATCTTATTGTACGTTGCCAAAAGAGTAATGAATAATGCGTGTATTAGTTGTTAAAACATCTTCAATGGGTGATGTACTGCATACATTGCCAGCTTTAACCGATGCAGCCAATAACTTACCTAGCATTACCTTTGATTGGGTAGTTGAAGAAAATTTTGCTCAAATACCTAGCTGGCATTTTGCCGTCGATAGAGTAATTCCTGTTGCAATAAGACGCTGGAGAAAAAATTGGTTTGCTAAAAATGTTCGCCAAGAACATTATGAATTTATTCAAAATCTTAGTCAGAAAAAATATGATTGCATAATTGATGCACAAGGATTAATTAAAAGTTCTTTTTTAATTACACGAAAAGCACGTGGCATTAAACATGGTTTGGATCGTAAAAGCATTAAAGAGCCAATTGCTAGTTGGTTTTATGATGTAAAGCATAATGTTTCTAAACAAATGCATGCGATTGAACGTATTAGGCTGTTATTTGCAAAAAGCCTGCAATATGTTGTACCTGATTCAATAGGAAATTATGCAATTGCTCATCATTTTCTGTCTTCACCACCTAGCGATAATCAACAATATTTAATTTTTTTACACTCTACAACACGAGATGATAAGCATTGGACAGAAGAAGCTTGGAGAAAATTAATTAAATTAATTGAGCCAACAGGTTTAAAAATAAAATTACCTTGGGGTTCAATGCATGAACAACAACGTTCAATTCGCCTTGCTCAGGGATTTAACCATGTTGAAGTATTACCTAAGCTTTCACTTTATGAAATTGCATCTGTTATTGTAGGAGCAAAAGCTGTTGTATCGGTTGATACTGGGTTAAGTCATTTAACTGCGGCCTTAGACCGCCCTAATATTACTTTATTTGGTAAAACTGATCCTAAATTAATTGGCAGTTATGGGAAAAATCAGTTTAAGATTGTTTCACCACAAAAAAGTATGCAAACAATTCAGGCCAAACAAGTTTATCATCAGTTGGCTAATTTTTTATAAGTTAAAATCATTTTTAAAATAAAAAGGAATCGACTTAATGAATAAATATAGTGCTCTTATTTGCGAGAAATATGCTCAAATTAGTAATAATGAATTGGGTTATATTGATGATGCCTTAGGCGTGGTTCTACAAATTTTAGATGAAGTCGTTCGCAACGAACAAATTCCACAAGAGATAAAAAATAAAGCTGCTTATGCGGCAGCTAATCTATTAATTAGTGACTATGAGGTTAAATAACTGTAGGCAAAATGATAATGAAACGTGTAGACTTATCATCAGACTCAACTGTAATTGAGCCTTTATGCGTTTCAATAATTGATTTAACAATCGCAAGCCCTATCCCTGCACCTGAACTGTCATTACGATTTCTGGATTTATCAACACGATAAAAACGATCAAATAGGTGAGGTAAATGTTTGCTATCAATTTTTTCACCCGGATTAGATATGATCAATTTAACGCGATTTTCGGTTGCTTGACCTAAAGTTATAGTTATAATTTGATTAATTGGTGTATAACGAATCGCATTTGATAAGATATTACTAATTGCTCTTCCTAACATCAATTTATCACCCTGAATATGTGAACATGTGCCTTCAATATTAAATAGGATATTTTTTTCATCGGTTAGTGGCTCAAAATAGTCACAGACCATCATGATCATATTAGGTAAATTAATATCGATTAAATTAGGCATTAATTGACGATTATCAGCTTGTGCCAAAAAAAGCATATCAGATATCATTTGTGACATTCTTTCATATTCTTCTAGATTAGAATATAAAATTTCTCTATATTCGTTTGTCGTTCTAGCATTACTAAGCACTATTTGCGTTTGGGTAGTTAGATTAGTGATTGGTGTTCGCATTTCATGAGCAATATCAGCCGTAAAATTACGCTGACGATGAAACACATCCTCTACGCGATTAAGCATATCGTTAAATGCCCCAACTAAACTTACGTATTTTACAGGAACAGATGAAGTAGAAATGCGATAATTAAGACTTTTTAAGTTTATACGTTCAATTTTTTTAATCAAATGATTAATAGGTTTTTGCGTAAAATAGATACTGATAAATGAACCAATTAATGCCATGAAGCAAGATATAATAATAAGTAAGCCTAGACCGTTTCTTAATCGTCCAATAAACTCAATTTGTAGATCACGGCGAACAGCAACTATCAGGGTAAATTGTTTACCTTTTTCAATCATTACTCTCGATGCAGCTATACGATAAGAGGATTTATCAATATTCTGTATCTCACTACTTTTATTCGTAATTAAATGTTCTAACTGATCTTTTGTTAATGCTATCGATAGGTTAGGACCACGAGTTCGGTATACAACCTTGTCAAGGTCATCAAGAATATAGGCAAATAATTGATGATGACCAGTCAGAATTAATAGAAGATTTTGTATAAATTCATCATGGTTTTCATCGGGAGAATAATAAGATAACTCACGTTCAATTGAGGTAATCACAGAATTTAACTCTGTGACATTCTGCCTAATCGAAAATTTTTCAAATGATCTTTCAATTAAATAGCTAAAACAGTAAAGTAGCCCACATGTTAGTAGGCAAACAATAAGGGGTAAACGAAATGAAATTATTTTACTCTGCTTCATCCAATACATCTATTTTATAGCCCATACCACGAACAGTATGGATAAGTTTTGGTTCAAATCCAGCATCAATTTTGTTGCGTAATCTTCTAATCGCCACATCAATAACATTGGTATCACTATCAAAGTTCATATCCCAAACTTGCGAAGCGATTAAAGAGCGTGGTAAAACTTCACCTGGATAACGTAAAAAATATTCTAACAATAAAAATTCTTTATTAGTCAAATCAATTCTTTTGTCAGAACGTATTACAGTTCGTTTAGGTAAGTCCATTACCAAATCTGCAATACTTAATTGATAATTATTTACTTGTGGAACATTTCGCCTTAATAATGATTTTACCCTAGCTAATAGCTCGGCAAATGAAAAAGGTTTAACTAAATAATCATCCGCACCAAGATTAAGCCCCTTCACTTTGTCCTCAACGCTCCCCATAGCAGTTAGGAGCATGATTGGGGTATCTTTACCTGCTTCACGTAACGATTTTACAATTTTCCAACCAACAATATCAGGTAGCATTACATCTAAAATAATTAAATCATAATCTTCAGTCATGGCCCGATGATAACCATCTAAACCATTTTTAGTCAGATCGACAATAAAACCAGATTCAACTAACCCTTGACGAAGATACTCTCCTGTTTTTTGCTCGTCTTCAACAACTAATAATTTCATTTTGAATATTCCCTTTGCTGACCTATCAGATTATCGAACTGATATAACACTGTTATATGATATACGAAGAGAACAAATTCATTCATGATAATTTAATGACTATTTTGTAATGTTTTGGTCATTAATTAGTTTAGATTTATTTGTTATAGTATCCACACAATGATTCATGAGGCTAGACATTATTGTTTCATTGTTTTATTTCCTTTCATCCATTCCTTGCAATTTAATGCAGCCCTAGTTTATCTAGGGTTTTTTTTTACTTAAAATCGCAAATATACATGAAACAATATTAATTATTTCCTAACTATCCCTATTTAATAAAAGCATTTCAATTTAAATATGATGTTAAATTACTTTTTATATAATACTATCCCTATTTCCATATGTTCTGTATAAGGGAACTGATCAAACAATGCAAAATGCTTAATAACATGTGTTTGGGTTAGATAATGTAAATTTTCATATAAAGAATGAGGATTACAAGAAACATAAATGATTGTTTGATAATCTTTTAATATATTAATAGTATTTAAATCTAATCCTCCACGAGGTGGATCAACTAGTACTGTATTACATTGGTAATCATCCAAATTAATACCATTTAACCGTTTAAATTTTCTTTCTTTTTTAATTGCACTAGTAAATTCTTCCGCAGATAAACGCACAATAATAAGATTATCAATATTATTAGAAACAATATTATATTGAGCAGAATAAACCGATGCTTTAGCAATTTCGGTAGCCAATACTTTACGAAAGTTTTGGGCTAACGCAATAGAAAAGTTACCATTACCACAATAAAATTCAAGCAGATCTCCTGTTGAATTTTTCGTCACTGATATCGCCCATTCTAACATTTTAATATTTACAATAGCATTAGGCTGAGTAAAACTATTTTCAACTTGCCGATACATCAAATTTTTACCCATTACAGGTAAAACTTCATCAATATAATCTACATCAATTGCAATTTTTTGTTTGTTAGCTCGCCCAACAATATTTGCATCGATTCCTTTTGAAGCCAATTGACTTTTCAATTTATTCGCTTCAACAATCCAGTCATCATTTAATTTCTTGTGATACAAAAGTGTAATTAATAGCTGACCACTTAAAGTGGAAAAATAATCTATCTGAAAAAGTAAATGACGAAGTAATTGATTATGTTTTAAAAGTGGTAAAATTGCTTGCATAGCACGATTAATCAGTTTAGTCCCAATTGGAAAATTGTCAATTCTTACACGCTTTTTCGTGTTTTTATCATACATTATATGATATATATCTTCACCATTATGCCAAATTCTAAACTCAGCGCGCATGCGATAATGATTAATCGGAGATGAAAATATTGTTAAATCAGGCAGATTAAACTCCGATAATAATGCTATTAAATAATTTTTTTTATCTTCTAATTGTTGGTTATACTTATTGCTCAAGAAATATTCAGTCATTTTAATTATATGATTGTTAATATAAAAGGGAAAATAGTCAAATATAAAAATCTAACCAATATCTAATAAAAATTTGTATTAGAATATTTTGTGGATAATCCAAACAACTCAAAGATGAAATAGACAATATATCATTCACTAGCGCTTGGCTTCAATTGATTCTATCACAAACATAGAATGATGATAAGTCCAGACACTATATTAAAGTGTTATTCATACATATATTAATGATTAATGAAAAATATAATTTAGATAATAAATTAATAAAAAATATATTGATTGTTTAAAAGTAATTTAAAAAGTTTTTAATTTCACAAAAATATTTAAATAGGCAATAGGCATTACAGTAGTTCTAATAATAACAATACGACGATATTTAATGAATCAAAGTGATAGTAGTTGCAGGGATAATGATTGTAGTTATAGCCTTTGTGGTTATAATGTGTCAAATAATTTTTGACAATAAGATTACTATGACAAAACAAACTTTTTCTGACTTAGAATTAGATGATATTTTAATTCAAAATCTTCAACTACAAAACATTAAGATACCAACCGTTATTCAAGCACAAACCATTCCTGCTGCTTTAGATGATAAAGATATTTTAGGTTCAGCACCAACAGGTACAGGCAAAACGTTAGCTTTTTTAATTCCGGCTGTTCAACATTTATTAGATTTTCCACGCCGTAAACCTGGTCCTCCCCGTATTTTGATTTTAACTCCAACTCGTGAGCTTGCTATGCAAATTGCTGAACAAGCTAAATTATTGACTAAATCGACACATTTAAGCATAGCAACTATTACTGGCGGCGTAGCTTATATGAATCATGCAGAGGTGTTTAGTAAAAACCAAGATATCGTTATTGCAACAACCGGTAGGTTATTACAATATATAAAAGAAGAAAACTTCGACTGTCGAGCTGTTGAAATACTCATTTTAGATGAAGCTGATCGCATGTTAGATATGGGCTTTTCGCAAGATGTAGAAACAATATCTGCTGAAACTCGCTGGCGTAAACAGACAATGTTATTTTCAGCCACTCTTGAAGGTGAAGGTTTAGAAAATTTTGCTCGACGCATTTTGAACGATCCTATTGAAATTAAAGCTGAGCCATCACGTAAAGAACGAAAAAAAATTTTACAATTTTATTATCGTGCTGATGATCTAACACATAAAGTTGCGCTGTTAAGCCATTTGCTAAAACAAGAAGAGGTAAAGAGAACCATTGTTTTTGTACGTAAGCGGGAACGTGTACATGAGCTAGTAACTTTACTTCATCAAGCAGGGATACATAGCTGTTACCTAGAGGGTGAAATGGTTCAGGCTAAACGTAATGAAGCAATAAAAAGAATTAAAAACAATGTAGTTAATGTTTTAATTGCCACAGATGTAGCAGCTCGAGGAATAGATATTGATGATATTAGTCATGTCATTAATTTTGATGCTCCTAGAACTGCTGATGTCTATTTACATCGCATAGGTCGAACAGCACGCGCAGGAAAAAAGGGTACAGCAATAATGCTTGTTGAAGCACATGATAATCCATTATTACAAAAAATTGAACGTTACATTCAAGAGCCAATTAAATTGCGCACTATTGAGGGATTGAAACCAAAAACTAAAGCCCCAAAACTAGTCACTAAGAAAAAACTATCACAAAAGGCGAAACTAAAAAATAAAGCAAACAAGCAATCTGATGCGAATAAGAAAAAAGTAAAAGAGCGCTTGCGAGATAAAAAAAATAAAGGGAAACGAAGAATTAATAATTAATTTCGAAGAATAATTGTTTTCTTAATAGTTTAAACTTATACAATTGATTGTTCATAATGAATTGGACTATTGTTTTTAATTGTTATAATAATCTTGCAATTTTGTTAGTATTATTTTATAGATTTTTTAGGAGAAATACCATGACATTAGTCACTCGTAAAGCCCCAGATTTTACTTCAGCAGCTGTTTTAGGTTCTGGTGAAATTGTTAATAATTTTAATTTAGCAACACATATTAAAGGAAAATATGCTGTTGTTTTCTTTTGGCCTATGGACTTTACATTTGTTTGCCCATCAGAAATTATCGCTTTTGATCATCGTTTAGAAGAATTTAAAAAGCGTGGGGTTGAGGTTATTGGTATTTCAATGGATTCTGAATATGTGCATAACGCATGGCGTAACACACCACAAGATAAAGGTGGAATTGGTGAAGTAAAATTCCCAATTGTAGCAGATGTTAAACATTCAATTATGCAAGCATATGGAATTGAACACCCAGAAGCTGGTGTTGCATTACGCGCATCCTTCTTTATTGATAAGTCAGGTATTGTTCGTCACGAAACCATCAATGATTTACCAATTGGTCGTAACATTGATGAAATGATTCGTATCGTCGATGCATACCAATTTCATGAAGAACACGGTGAAGTTTGCCCAGCACAATGGACTAAAGGTAAACAAGGAATGCAAGGCAATCCTAACGGCGTGGCGAACTTCCTTAAGCAACATGCGAATGATTTATAAACAAACAAATAATTAAATTAATTTAAAGTTTAAAAATCATTTTACCACATAGCCTATTAATGACCGGATATTTTCCGGTTTTTTTATAAATTAACTGCAATATTTTACTAATTAAGTTAACAAAACTTTAAATTTAATTTTAGGGTTTTTTATTTCAATTATATAGTTAAACCTACAGTAGAATTAGTTTCTTAAATGCAATAATAAATTACATTGTCATATGCAAGCCAACAACACCAACAATAATAATGCCAAGCCCAAATAAACGTGAAGGATTTTTAGGTTCATTAAATAATAGCATATTGGCCAGTACGGCTCCCGACGTTCCAAGACCAACCCATACCGGATAGGCAATGCTCAACTCAAGATAATGAAGTGATAAGTAAAATAATATAAAAGAAACAAAAAAACCTCCCCAATATAAAACTAGTTTATAAAAATTTTTTTTCTGTGCATATAGTTTCAGCCCAACAGCACCAGTTACTTCAAAAATAGATGCTGTCAATATTAATAACCACCCCATTTTTACCTCTATTATCGTTCATCAGCTATCTGTGCGTTTAAGTTGCACTAAACCAATAATGATTAAAGCAATAAAGAAAATCTGCATCAATTTTATTTCTTTTCCAAAAAGTAACATATCGATGACCACTGAACCAACAGCCCCAACACCAGAAAATATGGCATAAACGGTACCAGTTGGAATTGTTTTACAAGCATTCGTAAGAAGTGTGAAATCAATAATGATTAGGATCACAATAATAATCCAATGCCAAAGTTCCGTTGCAGTGCTAAACCCCAAAATCCAACACAACTCAAAAAAGCAAGTTAGGATCACAAATGCCCATTCTTTATTTATGCTAAAAATCTTATTTATATTAAACATTGCTACCCCACTATATTTATTTTTTTACATTTATTATTTGATTATGCTCTTTTAGCGATATTAACCTATATAAAAGGAAGATGGTTCGCAAACAAATTATTTGCCACCGTAAGATCTAAATGTTTATGTGTAGAAAAGACAGCTCTTTTTATATTAAGACACCAATACTATCTAAAATATCTTTACACTGTATTATTTTTATTTATCCACTACTTGAACAATTCTATAATGGAGAAGTATAAATGACAAGATTAAAATCTTTATTAATCAATATATCACGTATTAACTTAACCGCTTTGCCATATATTGATTAGGCTAGTTCCTGCCATTTGACTTTCATATTTGTTAGTATGTGATTTCATTGTATTTGCTAATAGAATAATAGCTAATTGAAATTTTAGCTAAATTTATAAAATCAATTATGTTAAATAAGTTAATTAATTTAGCCATATTTCACTCATTATCTGCAAAATATGACTAAAATTACTATTTTAGTTGTAATTTCCGATATTCAACAATATCTTCAATAGTCACTACTGGCATATGATATCTTTTAGCAAATTGAACGACCTCTGGTGCCCTTGCCATTGTTCCATCATCATTAGTTAACTCACACAATACGGCAGCAGGTTTTAAGTCGGCTAATGTGACCAAATCAATCGATGCCTCAGTATGACCACGCCGAACCAATACCCCCCCTTCTTTAGCGACTAATGGAAACACATGTCCAGGGTGATTTAAATCACTTGGCTTAGCACTATCAGCTATAGCCGCTTTAATTGTTGTTACACGGTCTGTGGCCGATACCCCGGTCGTTACTCCTTCAGCAGCTTCAATGGAAATGGTAAATGCTGTATTATTTTTACTCGTATTATTGGCAACCATCATAGGCAAATCTAATTGTTTGCAATGTTTTGGTAGCAAACATAAGCAAACAATGCCACTACCATAACGAATAGTGATAGCCATTTGTTCAGGGGTAATTGACTCAGCAGCCCAAATAATGTCACCTTCGTTTTCGCGATCTTCGTCGTCTAACACGAGCACACCTTGACCTGCTTTAATAGAGGCAATCGCTTTTTTGACACGCTCAATCGGCGTTCCAAATTCATTTAAATTAAACTGATTCATGGTAAATACCTATATTTTTTTAACTTGCCCATTTCATTATTTACTTAATTAACCGTTTAGCAGTGATACTATTTAGCTATTAAATTAATTAAGTACAAATAAATAAAATACCAGAATCAGGGCAGTGCTTGACCAGCATGGCTTTGCCTTTCAGCAAATATTGGAAAGATAAGCAACTCTCTTTTATCCAGACTTTAACTGTCGGCTTTGGAATTTCACCAAATCTGCTTGACCTTAACCTATCAAAACTAACCGAACAATAAATAAATCATCATTGTTAACAAGACAAATTAAGCGCTCGTGGGCTATACCACCGGTGGGGATTTACACCCCGCCCTGAGAATTTTGCCAAAAAATTGGCAAATCACACTATAATACAAAATGATAAAAAAAACACGGGGATTTTTAAACGAAATATTGCCGCAAAGTGCGGCAAAAATAGAAAGTGCAACTTGTTAATGCATACCAGTTTCATTTATTTTACGTCGTTCCGTTTTACGCATCCATAACCATGAAATAAACCCAATAATTCCAACGATCAATAAAATAATTGTTGCAAGCGCATTAACTTGCGGATCGACCCCTAATTTTACTTTAGAGAAGATTAATTTCGGTAATGTCATTGCTCCAGGCCCCGTTACAAAATTAGCAATCACTACATCATCAAGTGATAAAGTAAAAGCTAATAACCAACCAGAAACTAATGCGGGCGCAATCATAGGCAATGTAATAATAAAAAACACTTTTAATGGATTAGCACCTAAATCTAAAGCAGCTTCCTCAATTGATTTGTCAAGTTCGCGGAGCCTTGCACTAATAACTACGGTCACATAAGCCATACAGAATGTAGTATGTGCCATCCAAATAGTAATTGCACCACGATCTTTTGGCCACCCAAGAATCTGCCCCATACCGACAAATAAAAGCAATAATGCCAAGCCCGTAATAATATCAGGCATAACCAGTGGGGCTGTTGTCATAAATGAAAACAGATTTGCGCCTTTAAATTGTTTGAAGCGAACAATAGCATAAGAGGCAAGAGTACCTAATACTGTTGCAAAAGTCGCAGCACACACGGCAATTGCTAAACTCAAACCTACAGCTTTAAATAATTCTTCATTATGCATTAGCACAAAGTACCATTTAGTTGAAAATTCAGCCCATACTGTAACTAAGCGAGAACTATTAAATGAATAAACAATTAGAATAATCATTGGGATATATAAAAACGAAAATGCCACCAATAAAATAAGCCCTTTAAGGCATCGGAAAATGAGTGCTAATGTCACAACCACTGTCACAATCAGGCTAAACATTAAACTGTTGACATATAAGCTTGTATTGGTAAGTAAATCTAACCCAGCCGAACTAATCAGTACCGATAGTAATAACGAGCCTAATAAAAATGAGATAAATACAATCACAGAAGATCGCAAAATAACAGGTAAATCATTCATCTATTTACCCTCCATTTGCCGGTTTTGAAATTTATTGAAATAGTAAATTGGCACTATCAAAATCAACAACATAACTGTCGCAACTGCAGCTGCTGCAGGCCAATCAGTATCTCGAGAGAATATAGTCCAAATTTGCGTACCAATCATAATACTTCGAGAAGGCCCTAACAATTCAGGTATCACATATTCACCAACAGCTGGAATAAACACTAGCATACCGCCAGCAATAATGCCATTTTTGGTGAGTGGTACAATAATCTTAAAAAAGGTTTTAATTGGCTTACAACCTAAGTCTAATGCGGCTTCAATTAATGTCGAATCGACTTTACTTAATGAAGTATAAATCGGTAATACCACAAACGGTAAATAAGAATACACAATACCAATATAAACAGCCAAATAGGTTTTTATAATCACAAGTGGCTGATCAATAACCCCTAACCACATTAAAAAGTGATTTAACAAACCTTCTTGATTTAAA
Source organism: Gilliamella sp. Choc4-2 (assembly GCF_001690355.1). Classification (GTDB taxonomy): domain Bacteria; phylum Pseudomonadota; class Gammaproteobacteria; order Enterobacterales; family Orbaceae; genus Gilliamella; species Gilliamella apicola_A. The sequence continues at coordinate 51,831 of NZ_LZHG01000033.1, read as the reverse complement.
ATACCGATCCACGCATAAACTTTAATTAAAAATGATGTCCAAGATGGTAAAATAATTAATAATAACAGAATATTACGTGTCGATTGTTTACATTTTGAAATTGCCCATGCTAATGGATAACCAATTAAAATACATAATATGGTTGAAATAGCCGCAATTTTTAATGATTCTAAATAAGAATCAAAATAAATATTGTCATTAACTAAGTTAATATAATAACCAAAGTTCAAAGCAATATTTAGTAACCCATCATCATAACTAAATAAATCAGTATAAGGAGGAATGGCAAAGATTTTTTCAGAAAAACTAATTCTAAAGACAATTAAAAATGGTAATAAAAATAACAATAACATCCATAAATAAGGAATGGCAATAACAATTAAACGCCCATAAAGTGTCATCAGGTCAGTATCTGAACGTTGTTGCTGCATTTTTTTATAGGCAAAATAAATTGCCACAAGCCCAGCAGGAACAAACAATATACTACCAGCAATAATCAGCCGATAAGCAAACTTAGAAGGTTTATAATTTGCTAAATATAACCCCAAGCATGACAATAAAAAGCTCAATGTCATTGCGGTAAATAGCGCATCTAAAAATAAATTGTCAAAGGCACCTGTTGTTACAAAACGCCAATAAACATTGAGCAACACAAATGCATTTAACAACAATCCTAATACAATGGATCGCATTATGATATCCTTTTTTGTTTATTCAGTAAGCACAACACAACTATCAACTTCCCAACTTAAGTTAACTATGTCACCCCAAGTTGGCATGCCTTTACGATAACGATGTTCATTTTGTAGCTGAGCGATGATAATTTGCCCGCTTGGTAATTTAACATGATAAATAGATAGATCCCCAAGATAAGCAATTTCGACCACTTCACCAGTTGCCAGATTGTAGCCGTCTTCTGGAATTTCGTCGCATAATTTAATTTTTTCAGGGCGTAGTGCAACTTGTATTGGCACACCTTCAACCGCTGGCGAATCATAATCGACTTTTAATGGACGCTTAATCATAGGGCAGCTAATGATCAAACCATCTTCTTGCGTTTCTTGCAAAATACCATCAAAAACATTTACCGAACCAATAAACTCAGCACTATAACGGCAATTTGGGTGTTCATAAATCTCTTCAGGCTCACCGATTTGTACAAATTGGCCTTTATTCATAATGGCAATACGCCCTGCCATGGTCATGGCCTCTTCTTGATCATGAGTTACCATCACACACGTTGCGCCCACTTGCTCTAAAATGCTAACCACTTCAAGTTGCATTCGATCTCGAAGCTGTTTATCAAGTGCCCCCATAGGTTCATCAAGTAATAACAATTTTGGACGTTTAGCCAAACTACGAGCTAGTGCCACACGTTGTCTTTGCCCACCAGATAATTGATGCGGTTTACGTTTACCAAATTGCTCCATATGCACAAGGGCTAACATTTCATCAACACGTTGTTTTATTTCATCCTCATCTAATTCATCTTGTTCTAAACCAAAGGCAATATTCTGCTCAACCGTCATGTGAGGAAATAAAGCGTACGATTGAAACATCATATTAATTGGACGATCATAAGGCGGAACTTGTGATAAATCCTTACCATCAAGAATAATTTGCCCTGATGTAGGCTGTTCAAAGCCAGCAAGCATTCGTAACAATGTAGATTTACCACTACCTGACGCACCTAATAAAGCAAAAATTTCACCAGCGTAGATAGTCAAGTTGACATCATCAACAGCATAATAATCATCATTAAAAACTTTAGTTAAATTTTTGATCTCCAACAGTGGAGTTACCATCTTTTTTTTAGGCTGCACCTGATTTGTTGTTTTATTGTTCACTCTATTTCCCTCATAACAACAAGCCAAAAAAACGAGACGGAAAGGCTAAATAACCTATCCGTCTAGAATTATTATCTAAATTCGATATACAAAATATCGACTATTTACCAGTTTTAAGTTTAGTCCATGTACGAGTAATTACGCGTTCAAGTTTAGGATCTTTAACCTGCAAAGTGAATAGTTTTTCCATCACTTCTGGTTTTGGATAAACAGCAGGATCGTTTTTCACCTCTGGTTTTACAAATTTGTCATTTGCTTCTTTATTGGCGCTAGCAAAATTCACATCGTTGGTGACTTGTGCGGCAATTTCAGGTTTCATGACAAAATTTAAAAACTCATGCGCTTCATCAGGATTTTCTGAATCTTTTGGAATAGCAAAGGTATCAAAGAAGACTAATGCGCCCTCTTTTGGAATTTGATAACCAATATGCACACCATTTTTTGCTTCGTTAGCTCTATCTCGTGACTGTAAAATATCGCCAGACCAACCTAAAATGACACAAATATCACCATTTGCTAAATCAGTAATATATTGTGAAGAATGGAAATAACGAATATTTGGTCTCACTTTTTCTAACAACTCATAAGCAGCACCAGTATAATCTTTAACATCAGTACTGTTTGGATTTTTACCTAAATATCGAAGTGCACTTGCAAAGATTTCAGTTGGCGCATCTAAAAATGCCACACCACAATCTTTTAATTTTTCCATATTTTCTGGTTTAAAGACTAAATCCCAACTATCAACTGGTGCGTCTTCGCCCAAACGTTCTTTAACTTTATCAATGTTATAACCGATACCTGTTGTCATCCATACATAAGGGATAGCATACTTATTATCAGGATCATGCGTTGCCATTAACTTCATTAAATTTGGATCAAGATTTTTCCAATTTGGTAACTTGCTTTTATCTAACGGTAAATAAACATCTGATTTAATTTGTTTGGCTAAAAAACTATCAGAAGGTGAAACCACATCAAACCCAGAATGGCCCGCCATCAATTTACCTTCAAGGATTTCGTTTGAATCATACACATCATAAACAAGTTTGATGCCTGTTGATTTTTCGAAATCAGAAATAGTATTAGAACCGATTTGACCTGCCCAATTGTAAAAATGTACAACACGATCTTTAGCTATAGCTGATTGAGATAATGCTAATGAAACACCAGCAAGAATTGAAAGAATTGTTTTACGTTGAGTAAACATGCTCACCACTTCTCCTATTGTTATAGGGATATTACATGTCAAACACAAGCCCATTGAAAAGACACAATGAACCCCCCCAAATTTTACCAATATCAATATAGTTTATGAAAAAATATAGTATGGTGAAACCTAGGTAAGCAAGCAATTACTAGTTATTAATTAAATCAAAAATAATTAGAATTAACCTTGCATTACGTGGGATAAAATACCTTCTTTTTCAAAGATGTCTACATAAAATATAAAAAATCTTAAAATTTAGAGTTGATTGACTATATTTTAGTCTCTCAACTCTTATTTAGTAGTCTATTAACAATAAATTTTCATATTTTATTCGGCATTAGCTTGCAAAATTTTTGCATTTGGCTGCCAAATACGATATTTAACTTGCAAATCATTTGGCACATAAAGCACAATAGGTAGACGGCTATTGTAATCTAACCAACTAAGATTAGCAGTAACAAATTGATTTTTATTCGTTGATACTGGGCAAGCCATTAAGGTCGAAATTTCACCATAGACTTTATCAACAACATAATAATTATACCCCCAACCTTTTAACTCCTCCTGCTTTAAGGTTGTTGCTAAATGCGAAAAATTACAATCAACATTCATTTCTTTACCGACTAAAACTTCAACTTTAGCACTATTTTCATCTGTTAACTTTGGCAGATGAATAGCATAACGCGTATAACCTGTTGAAGCTTCTGGATAAGGTGCAACATCATTAATACTTTGCACTGTTTGTGGTAATTTAGAAGTGTTTGAGCAGGCTGATAAAGCTATCCCCATAAACATAATTAACGCTAATTTTTTCATTTTATTACTCCCAATAATATTATATTTCATTAATATAGTCCCATATGATTTTATAACTACAATGCGTATAATAGCACTGTATAGATTAAATATTATGGAAAAAAAATGTCAACCGAAAAAAAAACATACGATTTATTGAAATTAATCTTAAATCTCTTATTAATAGGATTATTTATTATAATCACTTACCGCATTGTTGAAGCCTTTTTATTTGGTTTTTTCTGGGCTGTAATGGTCGTAATTACTACTTGGCCATTAATGATAAAGATTCAACAAAAACTTTTCAATAAACGATGGTTGTCGCTATTAGTAATGGCATTAATTTTAGCCATTGTTTGTGTAATACCTTTTCTTTTGATTATTAGCAGCGTTGCTAAAAATGGGCACTATCTTATCGAATGGGTAAGGACACTTTCCCACCAAGAGCTGCCGACTTTTGATTGGTTGGAAAATGTACCGACATTTGGAAGTGAGTTACATCAAAAATGGTTAGATCTCATTAAGACTGATGGTTCAGATCTCATTACCAAAGCACAACCTTATATTGGAACAATGATAAAATGGCTCATTGAACAAGCCACAAATATTGGTATTTTTATCTTTCATGCAGGAGTAATGATTATATTTAGTCTTTTGCTTTTTTTAAAAGGCGAGAATATAGCAAAGTATGTTTATTTATTTGCTAACCGCCTATCTAAGCAATATGGCGAAATCACTATTACTTTAGCGGGACAATCAATTAGGGCAGTAGCATTAGGCGTCGTAGTGACTGCTATAACTTTGGCTTTAATTGGTGGATTAAGTTTCGTTCTAACAAAAATACCGATAGCTGGAATACTAACTTTAATATTATTTATTTGTTGTGTAGCCCAAATTGGCCCTGTAGTAGTTATGCTTGGCTGTATCATCTGGCAATTTTGGAATGGACATACAATCTCAGGCATAATACTAATTATAGTTGCCATTATCTTAACTACATTAGATAGTGTAATGCGTGCTTATTTAATTAAAAAAGGAGCTGATCTGCCATTTTTATTAATCTTATTTGGGGTGATTGGCGGTCTGCTTGGCTTTGGTATTATGGGGTTATTTATAGGACCTGTTGTATTGGCATTAACTTATAAAATAATTCAAACATGGGTTGATGAGCAATCTTAAAAAAATTATCATCAACTAAAGTTTTTAACAATTACTATAAAATTTAATTCGTTGACAACAATAGATATATCTCTACATTGATATTAAAAGGAGAATTATTTTTCTGGTGTAATTTATGTTATTCTACAAATTAAACCAGTCATAATGATATAAGAATTATGCAAATACCATTTATAAAGTATAATCACCAAAAACAGCTTGATGAGCTACCAAAAATTTCACAGGATGCCGATAAATATCGCATTTTATTTGATCCTAAAGCTTATCATCTTGCATTGCTTGATGCGATCAATAATGCGCAATACCGTATTTATATCGTTGCATTATATTTAGAACAAGACGAAGCAGGAAGTGAAATACTTGCCGCACTCTATCAAATTAAAAAACAACGTCCGAATTTAGATATTAAAGTGTTCGTTGATTGGCACAGAGCACAACGAGGACGAATTGGCGAAGAAAAAACTAAGACCAATGCTAGATATTATTATCAATTAAAAAAAGAAAACCCAAATATTGACATTCCAATTTTTGGCGTGCCAGTAAATCGCCGTGAGGTTCTTGGTGTGCTTCATCTTAAAGGGTTTATTATTGATGACACAGTGATCTATAGTGGTGCAAGCATCAACAATGTATACTTACATAAATTTAATAAATATCGATACGATCGCTATCATTTAATTACCAATAAAGTACTTGCCAATAGTATGGTAGAATATATTAATAGCAATTTTTTACCGTTTGAAGCAATCCAACGATTGGATGTGGAAAAACACAAATCACGGAAACAGATTAAGCCTGAAATTAGAGCTTTACGCCAGCATCTTACGAATATTAGTTATCAATACACTAATGAGGTAAATAATCAAACACTTTCAGTTTCACCTATTTCGGGGCTTGGACGAAATAACTCACTCAATAAAATTATTCGCCATTTGATTAATTCTACGCAACAAAAAGTGATTTTTTGTACTCCTTATTTCAATTTACCTAACATTTTGGTGCGTGATATTATTCGACTACTCCGAAAAGGACGTCAAGTTGAAATCATTGTAGGGGATAAAGTAGCAAATGACTTTTACATTCCCGAAGAAAAACCTTTTAATATTTCTGGTGGATTACCTTATTTGTACGAAATCAATTTAAGAAATTTTATTGAGCGTTTACAGACATTTATTGATAAAGAACAACTTATTATACGATTATGGAAAGATGCAGATCAAACTTATCATCTTAAAGGCATTTGGGTAGATAATCAATGGGTTTTAATTACCGGTAATAACCTTAATCCTCGTGCATGGCGTTTAGATCTGGAAAATGGAATTTTAGTCCACGATCCTAAACAGGAATTAAAGGATCAGTTCATTAAAGAGCTCAATACTATTCGGGAAAAGACAATTTTAGTTAACCATTTTCAACAAATTCAAGCCAGTCAATTTTATCCTAATCATGTACATAAATTAATAAAACGGTTAAGCCGAGTTAAAATAGACAGAATTATCAAACGGTTACTATAAAATCAATCTAAATATAAATTTGATTACCAACAAATATAATATTTTACAATTCCCTATTAAGAATAAACTTTCATTATTTTTATAATGGAAGTTTATTAAAAAAATTAATTAATAAAAATGATTTACTAATACCAACCACTCTTGGTTTTCGTAAGTTATAAAAACTTATGAATAACGACAAACTAAACAATAAGTAATTTAATTTACACTATAGCTGCAATAATACTTTCTTTTTAGAAAGAAATATTATTTAGGAACTGTACTCAAAAGATTATTCAAAGGTAAGACATCAGATAAATACAATAAATTTTGACCCCAGCAGGAATCTAAAACGATAGTTAACATATTGAATAATATAAATACTTAATATTAGTTTCTTTTAAATACCGTCAAAAATACCCATTAAATTTTTTTTGACGGTATTTTATAAAACAAAACCCTCTATACCGTGAAATAATCGAGGGCTTGAATTGGTGCTTTGACGCGCTAATTATACATCATAACATCGATTTCTTCATCACTATTTCACATCAAAATAGCACGAAAAAGCAAAAAAACACTTGACTTTGTAGAGCGCTCTACATATAATAACATCATCAACTAATCGCAATACAAATTAGATAATTTTTAGTTATTCAATAGAGAGGTAAATATGTTTGTATCAATCAAAACCATTAAAAACACTATTCATGTAAAAACTCAATACAACCCTGAATTCACTGAGGCAGCAAAACAAATTGGCGGGGTATTTGATTTTGATGAAAAATCATGGATCTTTGACAGCAAAATTACCGATATTGTAACTACTGAATTATTACGCATTTTTGGAACAGACGGTTACAATCAATCATGCGTTGATGTGGAAGTTACCGTTAAAAAAACAATGAAATCAGAGTTAGGTCCGATTTATTTAGCGGGACGAATTATTGCTCAAGCCAAGGCGCGGGACGGAGGCGCCAGAAATGGGGAGAAAATTACATTTACAAAAAAATCAGCGAACTCAGGCGGCTCAACTAAATATTGGACAACTGAAATTGAGGAGGGAGCTGTTTTTAGAATTCTAGACCTGTACAATGGGGCTGTTAAATTTTTAGATGAATGTGACGCTATAGAATACAAAATCATTCGAAATGTAACAGATGATAAATCTATTGAGCTAGCGAAACTAAAAGCCGAGCTACAGCGGATCACCGCCAGAATCGCGGAATTGGAGAGCTAATCACAGCTAAAGCAGTCACAAGGTAAGGCCTAGCTTTGGGCTTTACAGAATAACGACATTAAACTGTACGGAGGTAAAATGGCACAGACTGAATCGCGAAAACGAGCAATAAAAAAACAGATGCAAAAACGAGTGGGACAACCGAGAATGCCCGGTGCATATATTTCTGATAATGAAAATGCGCTATTAATTGAAATGGGTGAACTGTACGGCTCAAAAAAAGCAGCTATTTTTGCGGGTTTATTACTATTAAAAAAATTTCATTCAGATAAAAACAAAAAAAGATAAAAAAACCACTTGACTTTGTAGAGCGCTCTACATATAATAACATCATCAACTAACAAAACAGAGGAAATAAAAATGACAACTATCACTATTAACACATATGACCCAGCAGGAAGATTTAACATGGACGATGATGAGGCTAAAGCTTTTTTTAATTTTGTTGAAAAAGAGGCGATCGCAGCGGGGTACGATGTTGTACGAACTTGCGCTATCGATGTTGACCCAGAGAGTGAGGAGTTTATGGAAAAAACTTTCCAAAACTATAATGTTTAATAAGCCCGCCCGGGCTTATTATTATAATAACCATGCTCATTACTGTGGCTATGTAGTGAGTGCTAGTTCGGCTTTTTAACGGGAAACTATAATGTTAAATTTACTAACGGATGATTGGATCTGTTTAAACGGTGCATCAAAAACCAATATTGACGAGGTGCTCGACATACCAGTGTATAAAATTTTTGGAACTGTCACGGGTTATCAAAATGCAATAGTTGTATTTATGTTGTTGAAAAATTACTTAAAAAATATTAATGAAAATGATTTTATTAATTTTTTTCAAACACCTATTGATGAATTCATATCACCGAAAGAGGTTACGATTGACCAGCTAGTCTATAACCAGCCACGAGAGAATACAAAAAAGAGAAATACCGATTTTTTTATCAAACGTGGCATGATTAACTGTTTATGTGAGGCGTGTGCGACACAGTCCCTATTCGTAACCGCCCTATTTGGAGGACCCTGCGGAGTGGGTTATTCAACTAGTTCATATTGCAATAAATTATTAATGTTTAAAAATGGGGAAACGATTCGGGAAATAATAAAAAATAACAAAATTGAAAAAAAATATTCATTTAATGAGATATTTTCAAACCCATACAAAATTAAATTTATCAATACTGTTTTCGGTGAGTGTTCATTATGCGGTAAAAAAACAAATTGCTACACCCATTTTTTACGGGAGCCTGCACCACAAACAACCAGAATGGACAATTTACCGCTAGTAGCTAAAAACAAAAATGGGGAGCCGTTTTTTTATCGAAATCGACTAGCCAACATTCAGTTAGTGAGTAAAATAAATGATGGCAGTATAGTGTTGCCAGAAAATATTAACCCTACAGTTAATGATGAAATTAATGCATTTTCTATTTTATATAACAAAGCAAAGCCCCTTAGCACAGAGGAGCATTGTTTTTGTTATTCTGATGTAAATTTGAGTGGTGATATCTATTTTTTATCTCAACAAATAAAAACATTTAGCGTCCATCATGATGACGATTTGCAATACGAAATTGCTATGTTGTTTGAGATTTATTTAAAAAATAATAGCATTAATGAATCGGCAATTAAAATCATGAAACGATTCGTGCCGTCAGATATTACAGCTCTACGCAGTGAAAAACAAAAATCATTGGCTGTTGCTCTAAATCGGGTAGTATCTCGATACCAGGATTAACAGTCTGCTAATCCTCAGCAGGTAGATATAAAAATCCCCACGGATGTGGGGAACTGATAACATATTATTCAATAGCATTTATTTACTATCGGTTTATCCCTATTAATATAGGGAACGGTGTACTAACGAATAAATAGCAATTTTTTATCCCATTCAATGAGAGTAACATTGAAATTATATTATTTATTATTTATATGTCAACTGTTTTTTTTGGTTTTTTTGGAAATTTAGTATTAACATCAGACGCATCAACACGAGTTAATAAAATGCGGTATTTTTTCCACTGTTTTAGCAGTTCCTCCTCGTTTGATTCCTGCATATCCAAATCGATGATATCCTGTAAAACCTCTATTTTTTCATTCGCCTCATTGATTAATACTGTTTTTTTTGATTTATTCACCTCAATAATTTCATTTGGAGTTAAAACATACTCAATAGCTACTGGGCGTCCGTTTTCGTCTGATTTTATTTCCATTCCCATGGTTTGTTGTTGCAATAATTTTGCATGTAGTTCTCTACTGATTTTTATTGAATTTTTAGGAATTGTATTGATTTCTGAATCGTAGAATGCGTTTGCCGCCGCATTATAATAAATTGTCATATGGTCTCCAGTTATTAGTTGCCAATTGCTATCAATGAAAATCTGCCAGCTGCGCCAATAACGCTGCCGGGATTTATAACGCGGGATAAAATTTTAATTGTTGAGCGTGAGGATTTTCCTAGTACATAGCCATACGAGTACGCAGTGCGGTTATCCCACCCATCCCCATTTGCCTCTGCAACAACAACATTAAACAGATTGTTGGGGAACGCAATTGGCAATGTCAGCGTTAATGAGCCAGTTGAATTTGTTATTGAGCTACACCACTGAATTATTAGTCCAGATGGCAATTTTTGATAACCATTTGTTGAGTGTCTAGACTCGAAATCATTTAATACCACCATGCCAGAATTATCAAATTTTGGGCGTTGTTTAAAATAAGTTTCAACGGTCACCTCATATTGAATATCGTTGAGTTTATTGGCTGGCAGATATTTTCCATTAATGAGAGTTGTCCATTTGGTTGCACTAGTTGATGGTTTGGCGTTATCGTTTTCAGCTATTGCAGTGTACAGAATGCCGTTATATTTAATCATTGCATTAACTGGGTATTTTACGGTTTCACTCCATTCAGGTACGCCCTGCTGTAATAGATACAGCATATTTTTATCAATGCGATTAAATGCTCCATTCATCCATTCCATTGGCGGTTTTGATGCTGTTTGCTCAATAGTTATCCCCCACCCTCTATTTACATCAGGAAAATCGCTGATCTCCCCCGTTTTTGCTGAATCAGCAAAAATTAAATAATCTGGTTTTTTCTGAATTTTCATAAAGTTATCCTATTTTTTGAATTCGTGCAAATTTACCTAAATTAAATCCCTGTGAATGTTTATCGTGTGCAAACCCGAACGGTTCGCTATTAGCTAGAACCAAATAGCGATACATCACGCCGATCGGTCGCACTAAAATATCCATTTTACTAATTGCGTATAGTGTTAATGAATTGAGTTGATCGCTATCTACTAGCACATTCATAGTCATGTTTTGCGCATCAATGATATTTCCGCGCTCGCCGATCATGAATTTAATTGATTTAACAATATTTGATATTTCTCCAGTTTGATAATTTTTAGTGATTTTGGATTTAATAAAAAAACGATAGTCATTGTCATTTAAAACGACTGATGCGTGTAATGCGTCACCATATCGATAAAACTCACCAATACCGAACGGCAACGCTGACCTATCCCTGAGCCATCCAAAATATTTTTTAGCTATTGCTGTTGGTAAAATTCGCGATACACCAACATGCCTGCCAACCAAATCCAATGCATAGCCAGTTGCACGGTCAATATTGAGAATGTCCGCCAATTGAATAACATTTTTAAATGTGTTATCTGTTTCTCTGTAGATAGCTCTAATCGTTCCCAGCGCATTAGGTTTGGTTCGATACTGCCAGATGATAAAATTCTCCCTATTCATCAATCAGCACCTCAACATTATTTATCTGTGCATATTCTCGATAACCGATATTGGCAATATTTGAACTATTAACCGTGAGTGATTTAATATAAAACCCGTCAACTAAATTAATGCTTGAAATAATACGCGACGCGTAAACATTCTCACCAATTTCAAATTCTAAATGTTTTAAATTGGTTTTGATTTGCTCAATATTGATATCGTTAAATGACTCATAACGACTAATTACCATTGAGACATTGACATCAATTTTTTTCGGTCTGTCAAAGTAAACTTTTCTTGGTATATCATCTAACAGATAAGACGTTTCAATTTCCCCGAATAGCCCACATCCGCCAATTTTCTTCTTGGTGATCACTTCCGCTATTTTTTCATCAGCACCACCCAAAATAACGGCATTAAATGAGTGAGCAGGAACACCCGTTTCATCAATCTCATTAGTGTAATTTTCGTACACCTTACACTTTGTCACGCCAGTTATATTCATTAATGCAGATTGAATGCCTCGGCGGTCATCGTAATTATTAATTGAGTGTGACAACATGAATCGCCTCAATAGTTGCGCATCAGTTTCCTCATCAACGCCGCCATAACTGTTTGTATTTGCTGTGACTTTATCAACACCAATAATAATTGTGCTTGGTGTAAACTCATCAAGTGCGTTAACATTGTAATTACCCAGTTCTAACGATCTGAATTTAACGCGTGCGCTACCCAGGTCATTTAATGTTATTGATTCAGTTGTTACCCATTTGTTTTTGTTCTTGTCAACATAAATTGAATTATTTGGTATTGTCGTTTTTGGTGATCCAGTAAAAATCACCTCATCAATATACGAATACGAGGCTGTAATTCGTGTTATTCCTGCATACATAGCTCGCTGTTCTAACCAGTGCCCCGTTGCCTGATACGGATCTAACATCTGAACGATAAACGAAACCGCCTGATGAATGTTTGCTAGCTCTTGCGAGAATAAACCCAGTAATTGCCCGTCGGGGGTATCACTATCAAGGTTGACATTCTCACCGTAAATTGACTTGAACGCTCTAACTAATCTATTTTGAATAGTGTATAAATCGTCAATTTCAACGCCCTTATCTGTTATCTGTAACATTGAATGATGCCTCGTTGGTTTTATTATATTTGTCGGTGTAACTGATTTGGATTAGAAATTGTCGAGTATCGCTATCTAACAAAATGTCAAAACTATTGATATTGATCACACCGTCTACCTTGAAAATTTCCGCTTTTACATCAATTTCTAACTGTTTTGTATTCGGGTTTTTAGTTAGATAATCAAACCATGCGATACCGTCCTCGCGATTTAAAAACCAATCTCTTTTTAATGCTAATAATTTAGTTTTTACACATTGAGCTATCGCCTCAGAGCTATCTAAATAGTTACCCAACCCGTGTCCAAACGTCCAGTCATGATTATGATCTAACTCTCTAACTAGCATTTTGGTTCTCCTGTTGTTTCATCTCCGCTCATAACCCCAGTATGAACATGTTCGTTTAGATTAACGCCAATATTAGTTATCACATTTTTAACTCGTAGAACGCCAGTGCTATTTGATTCACCGTCGGTTTGTCCAAAATTACCAGATAAATTATAATAACCAATCTGGATTTTGTTACCGGTTTGAATGTAATCCCCTAATTGTTGATAATTACCGGTGTGAGTGTAATTTCCATCCTGATGATAGTTACCAGTTTGAGTGTAATTTCCTAGTTGTTGATAATTACCGGTGTGTTCAATATGCCCCTTGATATAAATTGTACCGTTCGTTAGTCGGATATGAGTTGAACCGTCGTCAGTTTGCATAGATGCGCCGTCATGATAAAAATCAGGTATTTTATTAGGTGCGCTATTACAGCCAACTATAAAAAAACCATCGCTGAGATCGTTAATTCGGTTATCTAACGGTTTTGATGCGTTACCCGATGCAAACCAGCCGTCTATGCAACGACTAGAAAAAACCACCAACCCCTCATCACCCTCTTTTATCGGCACAGTAATACAAAAACCACCAGCATGCGGAAATTGTGCGGGGACATCTACCAACGGGGGGATTTTTATTTCCTGCCCGTTTGCTATAACTCGATTAATCATCACCTGACAACTAACTGTGTGCCCATCAAATGAAATGACCTGAGCCGGTAGCGCAGTGTATATATTCGATTGAGCGCGCTTAATTTGATTTTCAACTGCTGCAAATAGTGAATCTGTCATAATGAATGTACCTAATTAATAAAATCGTTGACATATGTGTATATGTGTGTATAATTATTTTCAGGTTAGGAGGTAAACATGAAATCAACTGACCTGATAAAAGAACTTACTAACGCAGGATGTGTTCTGAAACGAGTTAGAGGTAGTCATCATATGTTTTACTCACCGATAACTAATAAAACGTTTCCAGTTCCTCATCCAAAATCAGATTTACCGATTGGCACAGTAAGATCAATCAAAAAATCGGCGGGGCTTTTATAGCCCGCCAACTTTTGGAGGGATTATGTTTTTTACTCTTGGCATTGAAACCCCGAACGATAGCGATACCGCTTACGGCATTGTCGTGCCTGCGTTATGCAATGAAAAATATAGTTGTTATTCTGCCGCCGACAAAGAACACGACATCCCAGCAATGGCAACTGAGGCTATTTTGTTAACTGTTCAGGATATGATTGAATCAGGTGATTATGATGTTAACGATATTCATAATGATCATGTTTCGTATAAAAATAACGGTGAATATGCTCATTACGATACATGGGTCATTATTGACGTTGATTTATCATCATTTGTTGGTAAACAAAAAAGAATTAATATCACATTGCCAGATATTCTGATCGATAGAATAGATAATGCAGTTAAAGCGCCGAGCTCGGTTTATAGGGATCGGAGTAATTTTTTGGCAGCGGCAGCCATTAATGAATTGGCGACGCAAAATAAAGCCCGTTAAATAAAACCCCCTCGAAAGAGGGGGGTTACACCCTGTGTATACAGGGAACTCTTATTTGAGGTATTACAATTTGTCTACGGTTTATCCCTGTGTATACAGGGAACGCGGTTAATGGACAAGAATTGAACCTTATCACCTCGGTTTATCCCTGTGTATACAGGGAACGTATCCACCCATGCTGGGTAGGTAATTTGAAGATATACTAAGATACAAACAGAGTCAACATTATTTGTTGGGCGTCAGGGGTTCGAAAACCGGCATCTAATCATTAATTCAGTAATTTTATTTTTTGTTTTTCAAACTCCTCCTGCGATAAAACGCCGCTTTCTTTTAGATCATTTAATTTTTTCAATTCATCAGAAACGGATATATTCGGATTCTGAATTGCTTGATGATTATTTGAATTTTGCAAAGCCTTCTCAGGTTTAACTAGTCTATCTCCGTGGCATAGTGGGCATCTTTTTTTGTAAAAAGGGATAAATAAAACCCAAATAAAGCCTGTAAAAATAATACCAATAAGCGTTCCCGTTCCAATTTTTCTTTTTGGTATTACATTTCTTTGACACAAAGTACAATATTTCATCGCCGTTAAATTCCTTGGGCTTAAAAAATCGGCATTATATCAAATTTTTTGAAATTTACCACCGGTACAAACCAATTTGCTATGCCAGTTTGTGTTGCATAAATCGCCGTTATGCTCAATCGAGCTTAATTTATAATCGCCGTTATACTCGGCGATCTTTGATTCAACACGAACAAGCGAACCGATCCTATAATGGGGATTGCATAGCGTTGTAATTTCTAGCCCGTCGTTAGTTTTTTTCGGGATTCCAATCATTCCTGTGTTTCTAGAAATTACCCAACCCTCACTATTAGCGAGGGCTTTATCTTTAGGGATAACAACCAGCTGATCATCCTGTATAGACCAATCAGCATTATTGTTTATAGCTATTTTATGCATCGCCTCACGCGTGTCGCACATGAAAATTTTACCGCGAGGCAACGCTCTATCATTTGGCAAATTAATGGCGCCCTTTTGTACTCCAAAACTACTAACCACCTCGTTTAGGAAATCGCTGTCCGTTTGCCCGCTCTGCATCGTTTTAATAATAGTTTTTTCTGTATAAGCTCGGTGTCCATCACCACAACGCATTGTTGTGATAATGTCCTGTCCTGTTAGTTTATTTTCCACCGTCAAAATATCACCACAAAATATTAATCTCAAAACATCCTCTTTATAGCATACTGATAACTCTAAAAAATGATATTGTTTGCTAGTGATGAGGTTTCTATTAGAATCATTGAGATTATATATTGATATTTCAGCGGTATTTGGCTCTGATGTTAGCGTTTTTTTTATAGAAAACGAAACCCTGAGATTATTAATTACAATACTCTCGTTGCGGTTGCCAATTTTAAGCTCTAACAACCTGCCGAATTGTCTCACGATATTCTCCCTTAGTCATTGTTAGTAATTGCATACGATTATTAAGATCAATTTTAGATACAGCATTAATTCCAAGCCCTGACCTGTCATCTAAAACCAATACAAACGGCAAATTAAATTCAATTAACGATGGGCTGTCAACAGATAGCCCCTTATTTTTCGTAATATATTCATTTTTATCAATATCAAATAAATCAAATTGATAGCCATTTGATATTGCGTTATATCTTAATGTTAATCGCAGGTTCATATCGTATAATGAAAATGATTGAATCAATACATTATCCGCTGTTGTTTGTATAACATGCATTTTAACCTCTAACAATATTATCTAGTATAGAACCCTGTTTTTCCTGCGGCTGGGTTTTTCCTAAATTCCGCGTTTCTGAGTTTGGTACGCTCATACCGCTAGCAATTTTCGTTTCAACTATGAAAATTTCACGAAACGTTAATAAAAACTCGCCACTCATTCTATTTTTTTGAGTGAGTCCAACAGATGTTAGCACCATGTTTTTATACTGCCGTGTATTTGTTTGTAGCGTTACAGGTTCACCGCTACGCTGTATTGCTAACAGCTTTTCATGAGCATCTGCTATACGATCTGATGATAAACTATTTAATAACGGAGACTGATAATCAGGTAGAAAATCGGCCACAATTTGATTGACTGTTTTTTTTACTCCATGGTTGCGTAACGCATAATAACGTTGAATGATTTTTTCAGCCTGATCCGTAATTGAATTAACTCTCATGGGTAGCGGGTATTTCTCAAAACTATAGCCAGTCATACTCTCAATCGCGCTAATTCGCGGTTCATACCCAACAACCAGCCCATAAACAGTAACCTCTTTAGGGTCTAATACCGCATGATCCGCAATATTAGCCCCGTTTTCGATCGGGTTTTCTGTTACTCGTAATTTTGATGCGTGCTGCTCAACAGTGTTGATATCCAGACCAAATGTGAAATTATCACTGATAATTAACCCCAAATTATTTGATAATTTATTTAATATAGATTTAAACATTAGTTATATCCTAGCGCCGTTTGTGTATTATCGGCTAAATTACGCACAGCGTTATTAGACAGGCTATTTAAACTATCGAATCCATCCTGTGGTGTTGTAACGTTCATTGTGTTATTGATAGTTACCGCATTGTTATTATTTATGTTTTTGTTTGCTGGCATAAAACTTCCTGCTTTAGCTCCATCTGTGCTGAGCTTCGCTTGAATGTTTGTATTAGTTAATCGCTTAGCTGTGACTTCTATCTCATCATCGTCACCACCTAATCCAATCCACGATAAAGCTTCCTTGACTTTGCTTTTAACTGAATCGATAAATCCATAAAATTTATCTCTTATCCAATCCATCGCGTTTTTGAATGGCGCAGTAATTGACTCATGCACTTTTAAAAACGTTTCAGCAAATTTCTTGGTAGCATCTCCGACATCTCCGACCCACGCTTTAAACAGGCTTTTTACAAAATTCCAAGCGTCTTTAAACGGAGATATAACAAAATCGAAAATAGCCCAAAATGTTTCGCCTATCTTGTCTGTAGTAGTGGTAGTGTCATCTTCCCAGATGTCAAAAAGGTCATTAATGAATTTCCAAGCAGCTTTGAACGGAGCAGTCCAAAACTCAAAAATAGCCCAAAACGTTTCTCTGATAGCATTGACAGAGTCTCCAGTATCAGCACCCAGCCAATCCATTATTTGGCAGATTACTTTATATGACATTCGAAACGGTAGCGTTAGCGCATCAATAATAAAGTTAAAAATCTTACCAATTCTATCTACCGTTTCACTTGCTGCACGTTCAGACATACCGAAAAACATTAGTATGTTTTTAAACACTTTTGACAGTAACGACTTGATACCAGCTATTAGCGATTTAAAACCACTTACTATTGAATCAAACAAACTCTTAGATAACGATTTTATTTTTTTAGTATCACCAGTCCACAATGCCTTGAGAAATTCCCAGAATGTTTTTGCAAATTCCCAAGCCGCTTTAGCCCCGTCGATAAACGGTTGCCAGTACTCGCCAAATAGGCTTTTACCACCGTTCATGTAGACCATGAGGTCATCTATTAACAGCATTAACGCAGTTAATAAACCTAAAATTATACCGAGGGGGCTAAATAAAAATGCTCGATTGAGCACCGCCCAAGCGATACCAAGCGCAATTAGTGCGTTTTTCCATCCAATTGTCCCTGATATGATTTTGTCAATAAATTTAACAAAGTTAACAACCACCTGAATTGCCATCCCGACTGCTTTAATGACTTTTGTAATGCCGTCAGCAATCAATTCTTTATTAACTGTTAACCAATTTCTGAACCCAGCAATTAATCTGGTCAGCGCAGGCGCAAGATTTAATGCAATTTTAGTTTTTACACTATCGAGAGCTAGCCCTGTTCTGTTCATTTCACGTTTATAATACTCTGCTTGAATGAGCTCTCTCTGTGAAATTTTGAACAGCGCCCCCTTTTGAGTTGCTAACTCACGGGCTTTATCGATTGCGTTATTAAACGCCCTCAATACCCGTTTACCATAGAGCGCAGATGCTGCTGTCAATCCGATAATCACAAGCTTTAGCTTGCTCAATTTTGATTTTGCCTCATCAGCAGATTTACCCGCCTCCTCTGTTGACTGCTGAGTTTGCTGAATCATCCTATTTATATCACTCTGCATCTCATTAGCGGTATCTGATAATCTATCAGCTCCAGACTGTAGCAATGCGATAATTGCGGCAATTTCGCCAGCTTTTGAGGCGTCAACTCCAATTTTCAATAAAAATTCTTCTAAAACCATTTACGCCTCGCTCTGCTGTTGTTTTTCTGCTAATTTAGTTTCAGCTATTACATTATGCATATCGATAACATCATCGAGAGAATAGACGGTTCTGAGTTCGTGGAGCGTTGCGTATTTATTTACGACAACGCCCCACACGAACCAATCTACATCGCTTTCTGAGTTATCTCCTCCAAGCTGAGCGTACTTAGATTGGACAATATGCCACCTGGTAAAAAACCCAAAAAATGAAATTTCAAACCCTCGATAATTACTTGATAGTAATGACTTCTGTGCGTGTTAAAAAATTCCCCTGCCTCTTGTGGTTTTTGAAACAGTACTTTTTTACCGTTTTCATCTACCGCAGTGACATAATCAAGAATGAATTTTTCTATTTCAGTAAACTGTTCAGAGCCGATATTTGATGCTAGTTGACCAATGTCAAAACCTGATTTATTTCCATCAAATGAAAAACAGCCCTGAAGTAGAGCTGTTAATTTTTTTAGGTATTTATTTGATTTGAAAAAATCTGCTTGTGTGAATGTATAAACTACATCATCAATAGTAAAATCCGTGCTTTGCATTATAAACCTCCCTTAATATCAAATTCTGCTTTAGTTGCTTTAAATGTCCACGTTACGCCGTTGTGCGCTGTTCCCCGTGCGTGCGTTGGTGGTGTTGTAAACCAACAACCTGTTAGCAAAAACTCATCACCGTTGCGTAAATCCTTATAAGTAATTAATTTACCCGTCGCTGTAGTCGGGTTATTAATTTGAGCATTACGTAACTGATTTAATTTCTGGTTAGTCTCAGAATGCTGTAACGTTTTAATAGTAACAGTTGCGCCACGATTGCATGAATGAACAAAAACACCTTTACCGTTAATGCCGTATGTGATATCGCCGTCATCGCCGATCGGTGCGATACTGATAGCATCCTGCGCATTTTCGTAGCCCGTAATTTCAGTGCCGTCGATAGTCAAAACGGCGTCTTCTAAAGAAAATGATTTAGACATATAAACCTCTATCGATTGAATTGAACAATAATATCGACGCTATGACCTGCGCCAGCAAGTTTAAGAGCACAGTTAATAGGCATCATCTTGCGAGCTTCTCTATCTGCTGTATCTTGCATGTCGAACGAATCAGAATAGAAATAATAACCATTGATTTGGTCGCCGTACGATAGTTCGCCCAGGTCGCCCAGTGTCCATTTGCCTAGCCCTAAGAAGCCGTTATTGATAAATTGCTCGCCAACCACCTTGATCGAACTGATTAAAATTTGCTGACCGCGGTCTGTTTGTGGGATTTTTGTAGGTTGACCTTGTAATGTATTGAAAGCTTGAACCTGCACTGCATTAATGAAAGCATCTAAGCCTGTCGTTTCATCAATAAACGTTCCACCAAGCATTACCCCTTCAGCCAACATGTTTACACCCGCGTAATCAGTGTAAAAATTTATGCCTAGGCGTCGGCATTTTGTTGCTTCGTTAATAGTGATTTTATCGTCTGATGTGACACTAACTTCTTGCTTAAATTTAACCGTTTTAGCCGTGTTTACACCTGTCCAAACCGTTGTCAAAGCAATACCGATTAATTCAGCCGCGGCATGAGTGTTACCCTTATTGTTATACTGAACCATCAAACGACCGCTATTGCGTTTTGATAGCGTTTTAAGCACGTTGTTATCAGTATATTCAATGTTAGCTGGTCTGGTTTCTGTGTACGCCATAACTTTTGCATTTTCAACGCCCTGAGCTACTACCCAATCATGAGCCTCAACTAATTCAGCATCAGTGATCGTATTAGCAAAATAAACGCCGTACCAATTTTGGTATTGATTTTGTAACTTGCTCAATGCCTCAGCAGGTGTTTCTTTATTGTAGGTGATTGCATCTTCACCGTTAATTAGTGTACCTCTTCCATCAATCAGATTAGTCATGCTACCGACATAAGTACCATCTAATTGCGCATCAAATACATAACCAAAATTAGCACCTTTACCCTCGGTATTTGCTGATAAGATGAATCGACTACCTACAGCGTCATAAATAAACTTAACATCAAGATCATTTAGTTTTGCATTAACGACATTTGCTACATCTTGCATACTTGAAACAGATGAAAAATCCAGCTCTTTAATATCGATTTTTGTATCACCGAAATAAAATGACAAATAACCGTCGATGATATTTTTAAATTGAACATATGAAACTGCCAACGCTGAACCGTTAATTTTTGAACCAATCGCTGATGATGTGAAATTTTCTTTCATATATCTAGCAATTAACGCGGTTTTTGGTTTTGGTCGTGCTGAAAATAACGCAGAAGCCGCACGGTAAGCATCTGAATTAGTGCCAAACAATGACGCTACACTGTTAACATCCGAAACAACGACATAACGATTATCTGGATTTGTAAATTCATCGCACATCTCACTTGTGAAAATAGCAACAACACTCAAATCACGTTTTTGTGCACCTCTCGGTGATTGTTGTAGAGTAACATCTACAATTTGACTAATTGGTAAACTCATTATTACCCCTTCTCTAAATTAAATTTTACTGTATCGCCACGGTCTACTTGAGCCTTGACGATTGGATTAATTGAAAATGTAAGATCGACCTGCGCACGCTGCTCTTTACCGCCTGCGATAGCTGTCGGCAGACTTCGAATTTGTGAGCATTTTAGATACCCCATACCTAAGCGTCTCAATCGCTGCCAAACCGCTGTTAATCGCATTGATTCAGTGAGTTTACACAGCATATCGTACGAATTGTTACCGTAAGCATTGATTGAGATAGTAACCTCTCTGAGAGTTGACGCTATCTCCTCTTCATCTGTACCATTAAATTTAACCTCAGTACCAATATCTGACTGATACGCATTTAGTACCGTGATAAATTTATCTAGATTTGAAACATCCTGCATATTGTTAGCATCAAATACTAGCTCCTCAGGTAACGTCAAAACCTCCGCTATCGTGCGCCTGACTTCCATCATATCGAGTCGCGAGACAGTCGTAATAGCCATAATCACTCCATATTGATTCTGAAATAATGCGGAATCGCATATTATGATGTTGAAATAACATTCCGTTAGTTAGCCGTGTACGCGAAAAAATACGAACTGTAGGGTTGTATCTATCTCCCTCGGGCAATATTTGCAAATCATCATTGCTAGCAGGTTGAATTATGCAGATAATATCACCCGCCGATTCAAAATTAACTTTAGTAGCAAAAAACGGATCTCTTAAAAAATGCGATATTAATTCACGTTTCATTTTCCCTTATCTCATAAGTTATTGATGCTCGAAGTTGTCCCGTGTCTATAAGCGGTTTGCTTGATTTCTTGCGCTTTGCTGTTTCTTCTTTATTTACCACAAAATCGCCATCAGTTATTTTCTCAACGATTTTACCTTGCAAATAAGCACCCACTTCAGCTAAAGCGTCGTGCGCAGATTTTTTACCTTTTAAAAACTCAGCAACACGAGATTTACCAAGCCTTCCCACGTTTTCAGCTTCTTCTGACGCTGTGGACCGCATAAAAGAACGTTCTGGAATACCTTTTTCTGGCGCTCCGAATTCATGAATAACACCGAGCTCAGCATTGGTTATACCAGTCGATCCTTTTCGTGAGTTTTCATTACTCGGAATACCGACAACTAATTGAATACGGTTTAGTCGCTCAGCTCGCTTCATAACTTCTTTTAGTTGTTTTACGATTTCTAATTCACTCATCCGATAACTCCGATTGGAGTTATTAAACGACGCAAGCGTAGATATTCTTGACCGTATGAAGTTGAGGTTAAGTCGTAGTCGCTGGGATTGCCTGATGATGTGTTTTGCGATGTGTAACCGATTGATAAACCGTCTGCGGACTTGCTCGATACTGATTTAAAGTTTTCGCCATTGTTAAAAATAACGTTATCGTCTAAATCCCGATTTAAAAAGCCCTTGATAGCTAATCTGTGTGCCGTGTAAGCAAACAAGCCAAGGTCGTATAGCTCACCCCATACTTTTTCATTCACTACAAGCGCGCCGCTTTCTAAAAAATGCTTGATTGTACTATCATCGACTTTTGAAAATTCGGGGTATTCATTGCGAAAGTTCATAAATACCCCTTATTTTTAGGATTTATAATCTACATACTGCGCAGATCTAGGCTCCTTCCACATCACACCGGTGAACGCCGAACGATAGCCGCTTTGATATGAGAGTAAATCCTTTCTCATCACTTCTAAGATTTCTGGCATGTGTACTTTCATTTCAAGATAGTCTTCGTCATGAGAATAAATAGCTAATCGAGATTTATTTTTATTTATCTGTTTAGCATATTGAGCGGGCACTTTAACGAAGTTGATATTAAAGCTCTCATTTTGTGATGCTTTACGTAACGCAGCCATTACGCGATCCATTGCCGCAATTGGTAGTAAATCAGTACCTACAATTTGAGGGTTCGGATCGAACTTTTGCATAGCTGTCATAAAATCGGCAGCGTCCATCGCTATATGTGTTGGTTGGATTGTGTAGTTTGAGCGTGACCACACTTTATCGTATGCGCTGAGAATCATTTTAACAAATTCCTCAGATGACATATCGGCTAATGTTTTGCCTGACGTGTCATTATGCACGTCAACCTGTAAGCCAGTTAATAAACCCTCTTGCCCTGTTTTTTGTTCGTGACCAACATATCCAGCATATTGAATTGTCGCCACGGCATTAGCGTACAAATCGCTTTGCTTTTTGGCAGGTAAATTAATACCTAATTTTTGTGCTTTCTCAATTTCTTGTTGAGTGTACACAAGACCTTTAGCCCATTGAACTACTGGTGATTTTTTCGCCTCAATGGTGCTGTCAATTGTTTCAAGTGATGTGGTTTTAATACCAATCACGCCGTTTTTAACAGACCCACGAACTTCAGTAACACCGTACTCCCATTCTTCGATTGCAAAGTCCAGTCCCTCGGTAACGGGTACAGCTTGACCGATATTGATTTCTGGTAGTTCTTTTTCTTGTAACTGTTTATCACGCTCTAACAGTTGTTCTGTGATAACGTCACTATAATCTACATTTTCATATGCCATTATGCTTTAGCTCCTCTTGTTGCAACCTTAACCGATTGCGCATAACCTAATGTAATTGCTGCGCAGTGATTACCATTGCTGACACGTTCAACCCAATAACCTAAATCAATATTACCTGCGGCAACATTTGTAATTTTTCCTGCATCGTCACCTGTAGGCACGATATAAACACGCTCACCACGTTTTAACTCGATATCATTTACTGCTAGCGCAACAACTGAATCACCGTGAGAAAAGTGTCCAATATTGATCTGGCGATTATTCGGATGTTTGTCACCGTAAATATCTCGGACGACAATCCCGTGAATTAAATCATCAGTCGAACCGATTGCCTTGATACCACCCTCAGCATTTACTGCCACGAATGTACCGCACAATAAATCTTTACCCGTTAAATTTTCTTCGCCCCAGACTTTACTGTCCGAGCTAGATACACGGTAAATAGAACCGGGTTGCATTGTCCCCTGTTCTGAATCCCAACTTGTAAAACTGTAACCCATATTATTTGCCTCCTAATCGTTTGCTTGCTGATTTTGCAGGTGCTTCTTTGCTGTCATTAAGCAAACTTGAAACGACCTTGTTTTTCTTTGCGCTGGTAGCTGCTAAACCTGCATAAGCGGCTCTAATTTCTGTATCAGTTAATTTTGCCGCTTGCTCTTTTGTGTAAATGCCGTGATCAACTAACACACCAACACGAACATCACGCCCACTTTTAGCATCATTTAACTTGGCTTTTGGAAATCGTGCTTTAGCATCATTCATCACACTGTCCTTGTCTTTTTCTGCTTCTAGTTCTTCAACACGCGCTTTTAGTTCATCACGCTCTTTCTTAACCTGTTCAAGCTCTGCTGTTAAAGCAGTAATTCGGGCGTCCTTGTCGCCTTCGCCTGTTGTTGGTTCTTCATCGTTCAAAGCTTCAAGTTTTGCTTTTAGCTCATCGATTTGTTTTTGAAGTTCATCAGCTTTAGCTTTTGATTCCTCATCTTCTTTACCTTGAACTTCTTCCAATTGCTTTGTGAGTTCATCAATCATTTTATTAATCTCCTCTTTTGACAACTCCCCTTCCGCATCATTTAGACGTTTACGAAACGAATTGATTAATGCGAGTAATTTATTTTTATTAGGCATTAAATTTGCTCCTATTTTTGGTTTACTATCGTTTAATCTGCAATCTGAGCCAGCGCGACCTTCGGCAACGATAGCGACATGATTGACCTTGATATTTTTGTGATAAAACTTACCGCTAACCTCTTGAATATCAGCAGGTTCATAACCAACAGATAATTCACGAATATCCTTGTTTTTGAGTAACTCAATTGCTGACGCATCTTGAATATACGCATCGCATACAATGTAATTACCCTCTGCTCTTGGATTTTGAACATGACCAACTGTTTTATTTTTCCAGTCAGTAGCATCAACCGATTTTTTGTCTGGGTGTGTAATTGTGATCGGCATACCGTCAATTGATTTAAGCGTCTCAGGTTTGCTGAGTTCATCAATTGTTCTGTTAACATCAACAAGCCTATTGGCTCTGCTATCAGTTAATCCAATTTCATGCCCGTAGTACTGCAAAACACTACCTTTTGTAATTCTTGCGGTTGTTTTTAGGTAGCCCTGCGGTGTTATTTCCCAAGCCATAAAGCCCTCTTTTAGACGTAAATAATCCTACTCAGTTAGAGCATTGAATGATTAATTTTGATTAGAATTTAATATACGGAATAGCTAAACATCGGCACTGAAAGTCTTCGCCACATTTGCCGATATACCCACCAATTGACTTACGCTTTTTCCATGTTTTACCCTCATCATCTGAATAGACTGTTGGGTCTGAATACTTGCATAACATGTTATTTAAAACTAAATGCGATTCACGTTCCCGTGCGTCGCCTGCGCCTTTCCACTTGTAGACATCAAAACCTAGCTTTTTATTACGCTCTTCTTCGAAATCTGCGTTGATTTTAGCTGTTTGGTCTCTTGCAATGAGTTTTGCACGAGAGTACGAGACATTGCCTCTGGCACGAATTTCATTAATTAGCTCGCCGTGTCTAAAACCTTTTTTGTAGTTTGTGAAAACATTTGAACCAATGTCATTGATAAAGTCGTTTTTGATTGATGTTATTAGCTCGACATTTTGCTGAATAGCTACTGCTAACGTATCGCCCAAAATTTCTTTTTCAACAATACTTGAAAGGTCAACATCAAACGCATTTTTAAAGTTACGAGTAAATTGTGTCTTGTTCTGATAGTGAACTTTACTCACAAATCGAGTGGCCAATAATTTAGCTCTTTCTTCGATGTGCTCGCCAGCAATTGACGCCAGCACTTCGATTAAAGAGTTAATGTAATCATCATCACTAATTGCGACAGCGTCAACCAGGTTCTTTTTACTCAGCGCATCGGTAATTCGGTTTATCATCGCTCGAATAAAATCGGCTAGCGCATCGCGATAATAAACCTCAGCTCTTTTACTGGGCGTTGTTGGTGGTAAAAACCTATCGCGACCCGATAGCGAATTCTTCAGTAGAGAATAAATCTCCATCTTTCAAATCCTCTTCCGTAGTGTTAATTAGCAGTTTGCGCGCGATTAACTCGGTTTGTGCCACTTTATCAGGAATAATATTAGCAGTAACCAAAGCAGAAAAAGCGCTAGCAAATTGACCAAATCTGGCGGCTTCCTTGTCTTCATTGACAACTTTGATTGACGGATATTCAAACGTTAGTCCATGATTTGGCATCATTTTATCGAGAATGAATTTATCGATAAATTCTTGAGCAGGTCGCAATCGGCTTTCTTGTAGTGCATTGATTGTACCGTGGTATGATTCTAAGTCTTCTTCACCAGTCGAAAATCCGCTCGCAGATAGTCCAAATAACACGGTAATCGGTCTATCTAGCGCACCTGCGGTAACAGTAATTAGTTTAGTTAAAACATCAGACAATCCGCCGTATGTTGCTGTTTTCTGTTCCCATCGCCCCTGCGCCTCGCTGTTTCCAGCATCTAACGCAATAGCATTCATTGATGATTTAGTATGACTAATTAAATTGATGAACTTTCTAATATCATCTTCCTTACCCTGAGCCACTTTTGCTATCAAGTCAGGAATGAATAAAACATCAACATTACTATCTTGAATAATATCGCCAATGCATGTAATTGTTGTGTCAAACAACCGAATCGCATTGTATTTGTTTTGCAAGTCCGATGTGCCAAATTGATTTCTGTCTGTCAGTTTTGATTTACCAAGTTTCAATCTGTGACAGCGTGAATGATGGACCTTATCATTCTGCCCGATTGTGTAGTAAATTGGTTTACCGAAATTCGCTGATTTCAAATCATCATCAATATTACTATCTGGATTAAACTCATTTTTAGTTAACACAATAAAGCGCTGTATATCCTCGACATCTGATAGCGGTTGCGACAAATCATCAGCATCAGTAATGGCGACAATTAACGCATCACCAAGCAATGAGCCAAACGCCAAAAATTTTTCTTTTATCTCGTTTAGCTTTAATCGATTTTCTTTTTCAATAACAAGCTTTAACAGGTTTTCATCATAATCACCACTAAAAACCCTTGGTAATTTGAGCATATCATCCGCTGTTTTATCGATGTATTTACCAGTTAACCAAGAGCTGCTATACATATTTAACAGCTGTCGGTCAGATATTTTTTTACTTGAATATCTAACAGAATCGTTTTTATTACCCAGCGATGTATACAGGCTCTCTACTGAATCAGTAATATAATTTGCTTGTGTCATAATACATCCAAAATTGATAATTTATGTTTAATGTAACCATCTAATGAGTATCGGATGGCATCCCAGCAATGATTGTTTTTATCCTCAATGATTGGCAGCACCTCACCCGTCATCCTATCGGTTTTATAGCTATATAGCCGCGCCTCAGTTGCGGTGTGTTTACATCGGGGATGAATAATAATTTTTTTAAACCCTCGCAGATATGCGATACCGTCCTCGACGCTGCCCTGCCATTTTTTTGCGGCTGAAATATTAAAGCTTTTGCGCTTGATGTGACTGATAGTCTCTGGTCTTGAACAGTCCGCTTTAATCGTCCATCTTCTTGACTCTGGCACTGAATCATAAAAAGCTGGCATTTCGTCGAGTTCGATATTAACGCCGTACGCTTCATATTCGATGTACAGACAATCGTTCAAAATAAATGAGCGGATTAATGTGTTCGGGTCATTAGCAAAGCCGAAATCTGCACCAAATAATAAACGCTCTGCTTTTTTATGTAGATTGTCATCAAATTCTTCAACAACATATCGACCGCTTAAAACTTGTTTATCTGAATTTTCTAGATAAGCACCTTCCCAAATCCACGCATAGGACGCATAATCCAATCGGGCTAGGTCATTTAATCGCTCCTGTTCTAACACATCAGGGAAAAATGGGTTATCGTTATAATTCATCTCAATGATGATGGCGTTATCTGGCGGGGTTTTCCTAAATCTTACATCAGTCGGGCTTCCTTCAGTTTCAGGGTTCCATGTAACCCAAATTTCTGAATCAGTTTCACGAACCGTTGGCGTTAATTTTCGCCACGCTATTTCTGATACATTTTCCGCCTCATCAACCCAGCATAGTAATATGCGTGCTTTCGATTTAATACTGTCGAGATTATGACGTAAACCACAAAACACATAGCTAACTAATCCATTTCTTGTTCTGATATAGTTTTGTCCAATGTCATAGTAATCATTAAGCCAATCAACTGAACGTATAGCCTGCTTGACCTCTTCCATTGACGAATCAGCTAATGAGTTCATAAACTCACGAGCGCATAGTATTACACCGCTTACCCCTGCCTCTGCAAATTGATAACCTTTAATAGCCGTCATTAATGCAAACGTTCGAGTTTTTGCACTACCTCGACCGCCGTATGCGCCGCGATATCTGACATTTTCGGCTACAAACACAGATATCAATTTTTTAGGTAACTGTATTTGTGCTGTTGTCATAGTGATTACTCTTTCGGTGTGACTAACTCTATTCGTGTTGGTTTAGGCGACATACTGCTATCTGATGATGTGTGGTCTATTTCTTGTTTGTCTCGCCATTTTTGAGGTTGTCTATTTTTAAGCCAGAATATTTGAGCTGTTGTATCTGGTGGAATGAGTTTTTTTACAACTCGTTTAGATTTGTTTTTACCATCTGTTTTTAACTCCACTTCCTCATACTCAATACCAATAGCTCTTTTATATAAAGAATCAACAACATTAATATCCGCAAACTCTTTTCCGTTTTTTACGGACTGACAAAACTCCTTATGATCAATTTTCCATCTATTAATGGTTCTTTCATTCACATTAAAAAAATCCGCTAGCTGTCTATCTGTATAGCCCAACAAGCACAGTTTTCTAGCCTGCTCAGCGTATTCTTTTCTGTAGTTTGTTGGTCTTACCATAAATTTAAACCTATTATTATGTGTTTTTTAAAATCCTCTCTATTATTCTAATTTTTAGAATCTTATAATTTTATTATTTAATATTAATAGAGAGGTGCTACATTATGACTAATGCTTTTTTCCCGCTTAAAAAAGAATATTTTAAAATGTTTATGAATGGAGATAAAAATATTGAATATAGATATTTTGGGAAAAGATGGAATTTTAAAACATTATCAGTCGGAAAAACGGCAATTTTAGCAAACGGATATCTATTTCCGAGAATAGAAGCTAAAATTGTGAAGTTAGAAATTATAAAATGGAATGATGCTCCTAGCTATGTAAAACTTGCTTTACCGATAGAAGTTGATTTAATAGCTATACATCTAGAATTTAAATCTCCACGAAGTTGTATATCTGTATCGACTGTCTGATGTTTTTGTTCTTTTTGAGCCGTGTATCTTGCCTCCTGTTGATACTTTTCTACCCTGATCAATAAGCACCCAATCAGGGGAATTAGATAGAGATAGTATTAACGGAGGAGACGATGTAATTATACCAAATTTGAATTTAGGTATATATAGCTTTGCTACATCATTTAACAGCCTCAAACCTATCCCTAAGCCTTGATAATCAGGGTGTATAACTAGGCGGTGAACCCTTTTTAGGTTTTTTAATATTGGATGAGGAAAGTGCAAAACGCTACAAAACCCAGCTAACTCCTTATCAATAAAAAGGCCATAACATTCAGCTGCAGGGTGATGGTAATGACTTAGATAATGGTACTTACTAAACCTGTTCCACTCTTTTCTATGTACTCTAGCCAAGGCGTAACTAATATCTGGTCTTTTTTTTTATTCCCTATGCGAAATGTCATGGTGTTGGTGTCAAATACCCAGTCTGGCATCAACCAATCTTCTACATCATAGTGACAACCAACAGCTATAAATTTTTTATTCTTTTTTCTAACAGCTTTTTGTGTTGCGAAACTGCTAATTTTAGCGACTTGACGATCTACCACACTAGTAAACTCATCAAAAACAACAACTTCCTGATCTGATAGTAAAGCATTTGCTAGATCAACACGCATTTTTTGACCATTGCTTAATACATGATAGGGCTTTATCCAACAAGGAGGAGAAGAAAAACCAACCAAATTAAACGCTTTACAAATTTCATCAACAGATAAGTTTTTAGGCATATCATCAATTACTGATTTTTCTTTATATTCGTAACCATAAACATAACTATCAGGAAACAATTCCTTGGCTATAGTTGTTTTACCAGTACCACTTGCGCCCACAATAAGACCTACATTCCAATGTTCTGGTAGATCAATATTACCGTCAAAATGTTCCGTGTTGTGATTATCATCTAAATCAAACTTACCAGCGATTGATTTTACTCTAAATGAGTTGCTAGGCTGCGTTGTTCTTACAATGTTAAAAGACGGCATGCGTACCCCCTCTCTGTCATTTCATTATATAACTGCTCTTGCTCTTTTTCTGTTGCTACTTCAATTTCAACAATAATTTTATTTTCCAAAGATTTTTCCGATAAATCATGGTTAGATTCTTCATATAAATTATTATTATCTAAAAGTTTATTTAATTCCGTATCACTAAAACCGAGTAAGCTGACATCAAAATCACTTAGCGATAAATCAGCAATCTCTGATTGTAAGATGTCAAAATCCCATCCAGCATTAAGAGCTAACTGGTTATCAGCGATTAAGTAAGCCTTTTTTTGCACATCCGTTAAACCACTCAAAACAACACAAGGGATATTATCAAGGTTGAGCTTTTCTGCCGCATCTAGACGTCCATGTCCAGCAATCATAATATCGTTTTCATCGATTAAAATCGGATTTGTCCAACCAAACTCTATAATACTATTAATTATTTGCTGAATCTGATCGTCTGAATGCGTTCTTGAATTTTTGATATGTTTTTTTAAGTCGCTAACTTTTTTATAAGTAATTTTTAATGAATTCATTAGAATGTCGCTAATTTGATTAAATATGCAGTTATTTTTTATAACTGCCCGTAAATTTTTATAGTTTATGCGGTAAAATTGAATAGTTATTTATTAATTTCCCTTATCGCCTTTTTATCGCTATTACACTGCCTAATCTCGTTCAATAATTCAGTGTACAAAACTGGACATTGTCCCCAAGTGATTCGTTTATCAATATGAGGCTCGTTATTTGGCTGTGTTAGTGATGCAGGAATATTGCATTGATAAACGTACTCAGTTTTTACCGCTCCGCATCCAGTCAGACACGTTGCTAGGCATAAAATCATTAGCACATTGATTATTTTTAAGCGCATCTTTTATTTGCTCTTGAAGTTGCTTAATTGACATAGCCCCTTGAGCTTTCTCTTGCTCTCGTTGCGTTATGATTTGATTGTTTCTAGTGATGTCCTGGTTCAACTGTTCGATTTTTCCGAACAGTTCAGCGTTATCTTTTTGTAGCCGTTTCTTCTCTTGATAATTGTTGTAACCGAAATGTATAGCTGAGATAAACCCAACAATGACTAATACTATGCCAGCGATGTTTAATTTTGGCATACCACCCCCATCATACGAAAAAGCAACAAAAAAAAAACAAAAAAAAACAAAAACAAAAAATCAATCCAATCAAACAAAAATAATCTAATTATTTTTAAACCGTAGCATTTTAATTTATTCATAAGCTTCTATAACTTCCAACTTAAATGACTGTCCATTAAGTTCGTTCATCAGCAAATTTAACGCCTTTCTGCTTTCAAATAACTGGGTGTCGTTATTGCTCATGCCGACTAAAATACAGCCTTGTGTATCTTTGGTCCAATTACCTGCATGGATTAAAATATGAGAGCGATTAGGAACGTCTTTGACTTGATATACGCGACCAAACTTTGGTGAATTAACGATATCGCATTGATATATAGAAGCAGGAATACATGAAATTTGACGTTGATTATCTTTCCACGGCAGTTCTAAGGTTGACAAAACCATACCTGACGGTAGTTGTAGTTTACCAAACGTACTATGCTCACTTGTTTTTAATCTTGTTAGCTCCATTAATTCCCTCCTGTTTTATCTTTAAATCTATCAGCAATATTCTTTATCATTTCAGCACCTAGCCAGCTCGCAATGCTTATAGCGCAATATTTTTCTTCATCTATCCAGTGCCTACTTGTAGCTATCCAAGCCATTAGCTGCCCTGCATATAATGCGACTATCACTTGACAAATGACTACTTTTAGCGTGAATGATTTACCGCTTAAAATATCAAACGCTATTTTTGCAATAGAGCCGACAACAGCAGCTATTAACTGGTATAGCCAATCATAATTATTAGGATCTTTGATTGGCATAATTAATT
This sequence comes from Gilliamella sp. Choc4-2, assembly GCF_001690355.1. Lineage (GTDB taxonomy): Bacteria > Pseudomonadota > Gammaproteobacteria > Enterobacterales > Orbaceae > Gilliamella > Gilliamella apicola_A. Next base: position 19,229 of record NZ_LZHG01000033.1, on the reverse strand, counting down.
CTTCTTGTTAGTTAATGATGTGACAGCGTACTAGCTATTGTGTAGTTATGTGTGTGTCTAGCTTTGCTGTCGATTCTGTAGATGTTGACGACATCAATGTCGCCGACATGCGTGAAATTTGGGTATAAAAAAACCGCAATTAAGCGGTTTGATTAAATATGCAGTTATAAAGAATTAAGGCTCAATTAAGAGCCTTAAAGGGTTCAGTGTACCACCACTGAATATTAAGGTTACCCCGATCACCGTATAGAAAGTGAGTTACCTCAAACGCAATTAGATAATAATGTATTTATCTAAATTAGTCAAGTATTTCTGCAATCAAGAGTTGAAATCAATCAAAAAAGCGACCAAAAACGAGGAGTTAAAGTAAAAGCTTAGATATTCCACAAGCTAAGCTTCTTAATTGAGGCTTTCTTTATTACATTGCTCTGTAATAAATTTATTGTCATTGCCTTGAATTTTTGCGATAAGTTGATTACGTTCACATTCCCATTTTTTGGGTGGAAACATTTTATCCCATGCCGTCATCAACTTTTCTTCTTGATTAGATAAATTAATTTTGTATTTATCAGACATATAGAGATATGTGCGCGCTATTATTCCTCTAATTTCGTCACGAGGTTGGAATTTACGAGATTTAAAATCAACTGCTGATTGACATTGTCCATACTGATTAAATTGATTAGTGAATTGCGAATATCTATAATTAGAACGGTCACCGTTAACTTCGCCAATTGCTGGTTGCAAGTTGTGCATATCACCTTCCATTTGATTGAAAGAAACATCTTTTTTGCACGCTTTTCTACCACCGTCTCGCCAACATTGCAGATGACGCCCAAAATTTTCGGCTGGCATGACATGTTCCCACTCAATGCGAGACGCTCTATTTAAATTCTTTCTCGGCTTATAACCGCATTTACCAAAATCAACAACACCTTTTTTACCCACCCATGAAATATCACACCCGCAATAAAATTCGGTTTGCGCAGGATTTGATTTGTATAGCTTAGTCAGCTGAGTTTTCGCATTGTCAAAATTTTTCTTACTAATTGTAACTAGATCGGATGTTGGTAGTGATTTTAATTTATTCGGTTTTGGCGTTGGTGCCACTGAATACGTTTCGATTCGACAATTTTTCGCATTTGAAATCGACGGGAATAATAAAAATAAAACCAAAATTAAAGCTATTTTTTTCATAATTTAATATTACCTGCGCTTAGAAAGCGCGCAGTTTAATATAAAAATTACAAAATTAGAATAAAAAAGCCCGCATTTGCGAGCATTATATACAATAATTTCATGTTGATACCTTTATACTACTTCTTGCGTACGCAGTCAACACTTTATTTAAATAAATTTATTTTTTTAAATAGTTCCAATTCCATTCCTGTTTGTTGGGTCTGTTGAGCCAAAGCGCCTATAACGTGGCTTTCACCTGAGCTTTTAATTTTTCTAACATTACCCTCACTACAACCAAGTTCGCTTGCTATCTCTCTTAATGTTCTTGGTCTAATAAGAATAGAGCAAAACTCTTTTACTTTGTAACGCTCAATAAAAACATAATCATCATCTAATATTTCGTCGCCGTAATATGATTTTATTAAAACGAGAGCTTCCTCCTTTGTTTTTTGAAATCTAAGATTCTTCATACTTGAAATAATGCCGTCTATAATCAATCCATCGCTATCTGAACATAACTCCTTATATTCTGGTTCTTGAGATTGATACAAGCTTAGCGCACCTTGCTTCTTGTAAGCCTCCTTTCTTGACCAATTACCCCACAATCTCAACACGTCAGTAATTTCGTAATCAGCTTGAAACCTAACCCGCGTAACTGGTTTTACTATTTCCTTTGGCTCATCATCAACGTATACATATTCTGCTAGCATTATTATTCCTCGAGATTTTTAATTATTATTTGACCGACATTACCCCAAATTTTTGTTACTCGACCGTCCCAAACTCGACAATCCTCGCCAAAAATAGCATCCAACAAACCTTTTTCTAAATTATCTTTGTCTGGTCGTTGCTGATGAGGTTTTCCGTCCATTTCGGCGCGTTTTTTATTGCTCCACGACTTTGGCATAGGTATAACAAAAATAATGTGATAATGACTTTCTGGCAGTGTTACGCCGCTTGCCTTGCAAGCGTCTTTAAATGCAAAATATTGCAATACTGGTTTCCGTTTTGCCCATCTGTCGCGCTGTGTCATCCGCGGTTTAGGAACTGGAGTAATGTTATAAATCATGCTCTTATTTTTCCTTCCTTGATCAGTATGTCCTGAGTTCTAATTACACCCTCAGCGTGCGCTAATCTAACGAATTTATACTCATGATTTCTTGTCCTGCGGTCGATTTCATCATGACAAGCTGAGCAAGCCCATGCACCCTGCAAATCATTCGGCTTCATACCCACGCCACACGTTCCTGCTAATCGATAATGCGCTAGTACCGTGGTTTCTGGGTTATGATTACAACATGGTAATCGAACTGTGCAATCCCTGCCTCGTGCCTCTCTGGTTAACCAACTCATTACTCAACCCTCATTTTATTTGAAAAAAACCTACCGCAGGAGCCTAAAATATCGCCGTGAACATTGATAATCGGTCTATTGCAGACAAATAAATCCAAATCGACGTTATATAAACAGGCTCCGGCACATTTTGGACATTTAAAATCTGTTTTAATTAATTTGTGTTTCTTCGGCATTGTCGTTAACCATGTTTAAATTATGCTGATTAATATATTCTCTGCGTTGCTCTCTAACTATTGCTATTGCTCGCTCTAATTCCTGTTCTGTATCATCGTATCGTTTCAGTTGTTCCACGTGTTCGCTGTTCATCATGCTACCTTTGATAATTGGTCTTTGTACTGTTCTGCTAGTTTGATTGCCTCTTGAGCATCTGCGCTAAATATAACGCCGTTTTCAGCTCCGAATTGCTCAGCACATGTCACCACGTCAGCGAATTCTCTTTTGTTCATTCTTCGAGTTGATTGCCCCATAAACACCAGCCCGCCCTGGATACCCTTTACACATTTTTGACCGTGTAGGTTAGCTGTGATTAGATGTTTCCATTCTTCTGCCGTTAATTTCTCGCCATTCCAAACCACTTGCTTAGCAATATCATTTAAAACAGCCCACATCATGCGATTTTGAGCGTTACTGCGCTTTTCTTCATCAATCACAATTCTTAGCGGATGCTCGCTATCAACTGGTAATTGATTTATTACGTTAATCGCTGTAGTGCGTGCTGTTTCATGTGTTAAACGAAATTCTTTAATCATTGGTAACACCCAATCAATACATAAACATTTTTTACTCTCAAAAATTCGCTCGTACTCATTCGCCTTTGCAATGTCTTGTTCTAACGCATCTTTTTTGCCCGCTCTAATTCGATATTTCAGAATGTTACCGAGGCAAAAACCGCTAAACTGCTCTACAGTCATACTACGCGCTATGATGTCGATAGATTCGATGCCCTTGATTATTTGATAATGTTTTGGATTTTTTACGTTGTCGTTCATAATCAACCTCTACACACTAATTTTTTTATAGTTTTTTCTGCGTATATTGCTACGTTATTAGTCACCGCTAGTTGAATAAAATTAGTGCGCTCACCGGCATCAAGATTTACCGCATTAAAAAATGCATCGATTGCTTGCGCGCTCATCCCTTTTTGACGTTTTTCAATTGCAGATAACATTGCTCCGCTCACACCCATTTTTTTAGCTAGTTGCTCTTGAGTTAAACCTAAGCCAACCCTTGTTTTAATAATGAACCTACCAAGCTCGCCACTTCTTTCCGCCGACACTACATTCACAACGCCATCATTTATTAATAAATCACTCATTACTCACCCCGATCCCCGTCTAATTTAGCTCTTGCTGTGTTAATTTAGTTGTCACTTATACTCCAAGTAAGTATTAACTTCTGATACCGGAACTAAACACTGACCAATTGAAATTTCGCTACTGAAAAAACCTTTTTTCTTAGAATCTTCTAACTGTTTATTAAAACTCTCGTGAGCATAAGAAATGGCGTTTTCTTTATCTTCTAATTTAAAATATTTAAGAGCAAGTATTCCGTCATAAACACCTATCAATTTAACCTTCTTTTCAGATTTCAATTCGTTTGTTTTGTGTTGCGCTATTTCAATTAATTCTTCTAATTCATCAGAAGTTAGCCCTTTCAAAATATTAGATAATTTAGTCATTTTCTTTATTCTCTTGATGTTCGTACCATTCTTTTGTTGTAACTACAATTCGATGATTAGCTGTTTCATAAAAAACGAACCCATTTTCGTTAACCCTGTTTTTTATTGAGTCAAGAAATTTTCCAGCTTGTGTCAACTCATTGTTTGAAAAAAATGAATTGATAATGTTAATGCTAGCTACTGAAACATTGACAGCTAGCGCAATAACAACTAACCAAGAAACTAGCCAGTTCATAAGATTTCTAACCATTGTTAAACCCTCACACACTGAAAATTACGCACTTGAACATCAACTTTAGACGCACCAAAAACTGTTTTTGCTGTGCTGTATATTTTTATTAATGCTCGTTCTGTCATTTTTTTATCAGAACGTAAGTTCACCGTTCCCCACGACTGCCAACCTTTTTTAACTTCTGCTGTTATTTTGTAAGCCATTTTTGTATTAACTCCCTAAGTTTATTTTTGTCCTCTTCTGAATATTGTTTAACTCGTTCTGCTAACTGCTGTTTAATCTTTGCCGTGTTAGCTCCAGGTTCTCGTATTGCTCTCACATAGTCGTACGCTATTTTTTCTAGCATGTGATAGCGCCCCTGAGGGCAGTGGTTAACTAGCTGTTTTTGCATATTTGCGTTCTCGCCTCACTGGTTCTGGGTTTGCTCTAGCTTGTGATTCGAGCTGATCCACTTCATAAATACGACCATTACTAATACCCGCAAAAACAGTAAAATTTCCTGACCCGTGCCTGTTTAACGCAACGTTAATTTCCATTAAGTTTTTATCTGCGTTGTCGTTGTAAACAGCATCACGATAAATACCCACCCAGTAGTCGCAATCTTGCTCAATTTGTCCCGTATCTCTGCTGTCGCTTGGTATTGGTCGTTTATCTGCTCTTGATTCGAGATTCCGATTTAATTGTGTTAGCATGACAACTATACAGTTAAGCTCTTTTGCCAATGCTTTAAGCCCTTTTGTGATAGCTCCGTACGCCAAATCGTTTCGTGTATCATCACCAGTTTTTTCTTTCTCCATTAGAGTTAGATAATCGACCATGATCATGCCTATTTGTCCCTTTTCCCTCGCCATTCGTCGAGCTTCTGAACGGATATGCGACAGTGTGATCGCAGGTGTGTCGTCAATGTAAATGTTATCGGTGTTTGATAATTCGTTGAGATGATGCATAACGCGCGCAAACTCTGAATCAGAACCTAGTCCACCGTCATAGAAAATATTGCTATTTACCGCTGATTCTTGAGCTAAAATGTTTTCAAGCATCTGTTCATCTTGCATTTCTAACGAAAACATCAGTACAGGTAATTTCTCATTCATAGCGCAATGACGAGCCATGTTTATTTCAAAAGTTGTTTTACCCATTTTTGGACGAGCACCAACCACAAACAGCGAGCCTCGAACAAGCCCTTTAGGCGATAATTTTTCATCCAGTGCTTTGATTCCAGTTGATAAGCCACGCGCACTATCTGCGTTTTCTAATCGTTGTCCAAGGGTTTCGGTCCATTTATCAGCAATTGTTTTTAACGACTTAAGTCCAGTTGTTTTACCAGTTTTGTTATAGTCATCAATTTGTGTAAATAACGCATGAATAGCTGATATTTTGTCGCTAGTAGATAAATTTGATTTCTCAAAAATCATAGCGCTACAGTCGTTTAATTTTTGCAATGTGTAGCGTTCTATCGCTTTATCTCGAACGATTCCAGCATAGGCTGTAACGTTGATCATCGACGGCGTATTTTTGGATAATTCAGCCAGATAAGCTAAACCACCGCAATCTTTCAAAGTTCCTTTTGCTTCCATACTGTCTGACAAAGTAATCAGATCAATTGGGTAATTTTTACGATTTAATTCAAGCATTTCAGCAAAAATAACTTGATGATGTCTGCTGTAGAATGATTCTGGCTTCAATGAATAGATTGCTTTTTGGCAGCGGTCTGATTGAAAATCTAACATCATTGAGCCAAGCACAGCTTGTTCAGCAACTAAGTCATGTGGGATCACGTTCATAGCGTACCCTCCACAACTTTCAGGTATGTACTTGGTTTTATGATGTAATCAAAATCAGCACGCCAGCCTCGATCGTTTTCACCAAAGTAAAATGGTTGTGCTTGGTCCACAAAATCATAAAAATAATTAGCCAAGTTTTGGAATGTTGGTTGATCAAGCTCTTTGAGTAATTTCTTCACTGCGTTTTTTCTTGCAGTAGTCATTTTTTGAATCTGTGGCAATCTGTTTTCTACAGCATCGTTGTATGCATCCATGACTAAATCAAAATCAATATTATTTTCTTTTGTAATATTGTTTTTAATAGTGTCTTTTGTAGAGTGACATTTTTTGTCACTGGTGGTAGTAACATTTTTTGTCACTGGTTCTATGCATTTTTTGCTACCAGTAGCATTTTTTGTACCTGCATTTTTTGTCACTGGTTCTGACGTTTCCAACACTAGTGAATATTCAGTAATCTCACCATTGTTTTTAATTGCATTGATCAAACCTAAATTTGTTAATTCAGATAGAGCTGCATAAACAGTTCTCTTGTCTTTTATCCCTAAATATTGCATAAATTGAGATATGCTGATTTTATCGCTTGTTTTGCCCCACCCCGTGGTTTTGCGAGTAATCAGTAAATAACAACGTAACGCATTAGCTGACATATCAGCCATTAATTCATCAATAACAGCGTTGGGAATTTGAAATGAGTTAGATATAAACTTATTCATCAATTAACCCTCATCGAATATTCAGCATATTTCTTGCCGTTTCGGCTTTTTACCATGCGGCTATCTATTGAATGACCACGTTTTTTTAAGTCATAAATACGCGCACCTAGCCTAAAGCAATCATATTGATTCAATGCTTGTAATGGATTAATGGTCTTACCTCTTTGCAAATGGTTTAATATTTTTGTGCATTGGCTGCGTGTGTTTTCATCGTTCAATGTACTCATGATCGCCCTCGAATTACTGACCAGTTGACATCAGGGCGAAGCTCCTCACACGTTACTAACCCGTTCAGCGCATGCTCCAGCAAAATCGCCTTGTCCTCTCCGATTTTACTGACGCCATTCAGCCATTTACTTACTGCCACCTGACTAACTCCACAGATTCGAGCTAATTCTCTCTGCCCTCCTACTGTAGTTATTGCTTTTTTTAACGGTTCCATTTTTGCCCCCTAAATTGAAAATAAATTAATGATAACTAAAGTTATTGATTTAGTCAACAGCGTGATAACATTTGTTTTTTTATTTTTTATAACAATAGTTATATAATCAGGGCATAAGGAGGTCCTATGAATACATTTAATGAACGTTTTAAAATTGCATTTGATAAATCTGGTTTATCACAGCACGATTTAGCTAGGGCTGTTAATGTTTCTCAGCCAGCAATCAGAAAATTAGTGGCTGGTGAATCAAAAAGTTTTCGAAAAATATCTGAGTTAGCTCAGGCTCTACAGGTGAATTTAGAGTGGCTATCATCAGGAAACGGGGATTCAGGGCTGGAGGATCAACGATTTGAATTTATAGGTACAGTTAAAAACGGAGTAGTAAAGGTTAAGGGAGAGGCTGTGATGGGCGCTAATGGATCTTTTGAAATGGACGAATCTTTAAATGGGTATTTAAAATTTTATAGTGACGATCCCAGCGCGTTTGGATTGCGAGTTAAGGGGGATTCGATGTTTCCGAGAATTAATTCTGGAGAGTTTGTTGTTATCGAACCTGCAGTTATGCCAGCGTCGGGCGATGAGGTATTTGTACGACTACGAGATGGGAGAAATATGATAAAAAAACTTGAGTATTATCGGGATTCTGAATATCGATTCACTAGTATTAATCAAGATCATCCTCCAATTACAATCAATGATGATTTAGTTGATACAGTTATGTATGTAGCAGCTATTGTTAAATCGTCGAGATTTATTGATGTTCATGATGTTACAGCTTAAAAGTAAGCATTGCGCAAAACCGCCGAAGCGGTTTTTGAATATAACAAAATAGATAAGCTAAATAAGGCTAAAGAATGGCTTCTGAGATTTGGGATAGTAGAGGGTTATTACCGCCTTTCGGCGCAAATGGTTTAGAAATAGAAAATAGATATCCATATAAAACTGATATCATTAATTTTATTAATATTTTTGGTTTTAATACTCAAAGATTGGATATATTGGATAAATTTGTTGATTATACAAAAATAGTAAAAGAATCAGGGGTGCAAATTCATAAAATATGGATAGATGGTAGTTTTTGTGAGAATTGTGAGACTTTAAGAAAAAGACCCCCAAATGATATAGATGCAGTCATATTCTATACAGTTATTGATGAAAATTTACTAGAGAATAATTTTGACTTAATATTAAATAAAAATAATATTAAAAACGAATTCAAAACTGATTCTTATTTTGTGTTAATCCCACCTAGCTACGCAAATTTAGAACATCAATATGCATTTATAGAAAAAATAGTCTATTGGAGTAGCTTCTGGTCACATACAAGAAATTGTGACTGGAAAGGTTTTATAGAATTAGACAATTTTGATGTTGTTAATTATAATAACGCCAAAGAATTAATCACAAATAAGAGAGGTGAAATAAATGAATAGAAATGAATATTTCTCTCTTATGAGTGAAAAAAATACATTAATTAATTTAATATCAAAAACTCCAGATGATTTTCAATTTAAATTAGAGAAAATGAGTTTAAATTCAAGATTGGAGGAAGTAGAAAATAAATTAAAAAGAGTTGATAAAGATTTCTTGCACTTTCCCTCAAAATTACAGGTAACTTTTCGAGGTGCTCCTGTATTAGGTACAACAGGTATTTCAAGCAACTTCGGTACTATTGCTATAAAAGCTTTAACTGATGCAATAAATTGTATTCTTAAATCTCTTAATGTGGGTAAAAGTGAAAATGCCAATTTAATGATTACAGATATAGCTAAAGGATCATTCGGTTTTGTTCTTGAGGATATCGGAAATCAATCTTTTTCTTTATTGCCTGAAGATGACAAATCCTCAAATATAGCTATTAATAAATTTCAAGAAATTCTAGGTTTCGCAAGTAACTCTGATTCAAGCGAATTAATTGAAAATATAATTGAACTCGATCTTAATTCAATAAATAAAATTAAAGATTTTGTTGAAATCTTGGATAAAAATAAAGCTGTATGTGCAATTAATTTTAATGAACATTCATTCTCATTCCAAAACAACAATCAAGTTAAAACAGCATTATCTCATTTAGATATAGCAAAAAAATCAGATATAGATGAAACATTAAATGTAATGTTTTTAGGGGTATTACCGAATAAAAGAAAATGTGAATTTAAACTTGTAGGGGATGATAATGTTTATGTAGCAAGTATAGACAAAAAAATTAAAGATCCAGAACTCATAAATAAACATTTAAATTCTTACGTTAACGCTTCTTTCAAAACCTCTCAGATCGAAGATAGACCAAAAAAATATTTATTACTGGAATTACCCTGTTCTTGGTAATTAAAATTATTAAAACCCAATTAACCCGCACCATGCGGGTTTTTTCACGCCTAAAATTCCCCAGCACAATTTTAAAGTGTCGTATCGTTCAAAAAACAAGCAAACGATAACTTTTATTTAAACTTTGATAACTTTTGTTATTGACAAGTTTGATAACAAAAGTTATTATTATCACATCAAAACAAATCAACTTAACAAAGCAATTAAGCAATACCGAGAGTTACTTAATTAGTTAAGTGGGATTCAAGTAGCTAGCTGAGGCATATGAAAGTACAGCGGTTTTGATAGCAATCACAGCAGTACGCATCGGGTGAGCGACTTAATCACTCCTAGCCTCGGACAGAGATCGACTAGCCATCAAGTTCTTTAATAAATAGGTTGCTATTTAATTTCAAATCAAAGCGCATTCTAACAAGTGCGCTTGAGTTTGAAGTATAAGAAAGGAGATAGATTATGTTACATAGAGCTGTAGAAAATGGTTACGGAAGAGCATATTGCAAAATGATAAGCGATGTCGAAATACAAGACACTAAAGAAGCAGAAATTAAAGCTCATATGTTATGAAAAAGCTGAATTTATTTTTAATGAAAAAAATAAAAAATCATTTTATTAAGCTAACGAATTCTGACAACTCGGAAAGACGAGTACATGCAAGTCCGTTTGCCCTCTTTTGAGGGCTTTTTTTGAGGGATTCATTAAATGAATAAAAAAATTAAAGAAGCTAGCGATTTAACTAGCAAATTAATATCTGATGCTGTTAAAAATCTTCAATCAAATAACGACGATTACATCATAGATTATTTTGATGAATTAGTATCATCAATCAAAGCAAAACTCGGAGCTACTCAATTTAATGATGTAAAAATTGCATTAAAGAAGGAAATCAACATCCGACCAGATTTCATGAGCGTTCTAGATAGCGCAATAGTTTTTGCTAGGAGAATAATATATCTAAATTTAATTCTAAAACCAAGCACGGCTTGGCGCCTGCCTTAAAAGCGCCACCTTTCTTAGTGTATTTGCCCGTGAATTTAGTAGCGGGCTTTTTTACAGAATTAGCAGTTAGGAATTTACGGGGGATTAAACAATGACAAGTAAAAAAATTATTGAGCGATTACAGCAACAAGATTGGTATGTTGAATGTAAAACTGAGCATGAATTAGCGTTAGTGTTAAATTCTTGTCTAGATTCGGGTTTGCATTGGATTAGTGGAGATAAAGCTTCATTCATCCCAGAATTAATGCTTAATGAGATACCTGTTTTTATTGCGAGAGATACTATTTGTGATAAACAAGGTATTTGCTGGGATAACTCTGAATGTTTTCAAACCGACAGTTCTGATTGTGAAAACATAACAGATTGGTTTTTCGAAGAATTGAGGAAATAGCATGAACACAATACCGATTGACTACGTCGGCTGTAATGTACATGAAACAGACCGATTTAACATTAATTACAAATTAACAAAGGGCGAGCAAATATACGCCCTTTTTTGTACCTACATTTTGACGCTGGGCGGATTATTTATGTTGTTTCGCTGGATGTTGGAAGTGGCAACTAATTAAAGGGAATATAAAAATGGCAACAGAAATTATTGAAGTAGCAAGTTTAGTACCAGCTGAACACGTTCAACGAGAAAAACTATTTTTAAATGAAAATAATGAAGTACAACCGCTAATTGAAGCAGTTGCGTCACATTACAAAAACTTAATCTTTAGCGGTATGGATGGCAGTACTGATGCTGGCAGAAAAGCAATTAAAAAAGTAGCCGCTGAATTAAATAGCAAAATCAAAGAAATTGACGATATTGGTAAATCTGTCACGGATATTTTAAAAGCTAAACCAAAAAAAATTGACGCTGGACGCAAGTTAATTCGTGACGCGCTGACAGAAGTGTATAACGAAATTCGCAAGCCAGTTGTTGAATATGAAGCAGAGCAAGCTCGTATAAAGGCGGAAGAACAAGCAAGAATTGAAGCGCGAAGACAAGCAGAACAGGCAGAATTAGCTCGATTACGAGCAGAAAAAGAACAGCGAGAGCGCGAAGCAAAAATAGCCGAAGAAGCTGCTAATAAAGCAAAACTGGAGGCTGAAAATAAAGTTCGTGAAGCAGAACTAGCTCTACAAAGAGAGCGTGAAGAAAACCGACGTAAAGAGGCTATGCAACTCGCAGAAGAACAGCGCAAAGCAAATGAAGAAGCTAAGCGTTTAGCTGATGTTGAGCATAAAAGGAAGGTTAAGTTTTTAGCATATAAATGTTTACTTGAAAATGGAATTAACAAAGATTTGGCTGTCAAAGTTATCAATCTAATTGATGCAGGTGAGATTCAAAACGTTTTTATTAAATATTAGGAAATAATAATGAGTGGAAATAAATTAAATGAGCTAACTTTAACGTTGGCAAAAAAACTAGAATTAGGTAGCCCTGAGGGGTTGCTTGATGTTTTAAAAAATACTGCATTCAAAAACAATGCTAATGATGATCAGCTAACAGCTCTTTTGATTGTGGCAAATCAATACTCCTTAAATCCTTGGACTAAAGAGATTTATGCGTTTCCCGACTCCAAAAATGGGATTGTACCTATCGTAGGCGTTGATGGATGGTCGCGAATATTAAACAGTCATCCACAATATGACGGGATTGAATTTTGCCAAGATGAGCAATCATGTACCTGCAAAATTTATCGAAAAGATAGAAATCACCCAACTGTTATCACGGAACACTTGGGCGAATGTAAAAGAAAAGGGTTTGGACCATGGGAGTCTCACCCTCGTCGAATGTTACGACATAAAGCGATGATTCAGTGCGCAAGGCTTGCTTTCGGATTTGCTGGTATTTACGACCAAGATGAAGCGGAACGCATTATTGAGGGGGCAGCAACAGAGGTCAATATCGGAAAACAATCTGATGATAGACGCCCAGAGTTAATAAAGCAGTGCGAACATGAAGCAAAAAATGGATTAGAAGCGTTCGGCTCGTTTTGGATGTCATTAAGCCAAGAAGATAGAAAAATTATCGGTAATGATGAGAAAGAGCGAATTAAAGCAACGTGCCCAATTGACGCAGAGTATCAAGAGGTAAAACAAGATGATAGCAACCCTTTCTAGCGAAATAACACAGCGAACGGATGAATGGTTTAACGCACGGCTAGGCAAAGTAACTGCAAGTAGAATTAGTGATGTGATGGCTAAAACAAAAAGCGGTTATTCAACTAGCCGCCAAAATTACATGGCTCAGCTAATTTGCGAACGTCTAACAGAAAAACCAACCGAATCATACTCCAATGCCGCTATGCAACGCGGCACAGAGTTAGAGCCGATAGCAAGAGAAATGTACATACTAAACCAATTTGACGCAACCGTTAAAGAAGTTGGCTTTATACCCCACCCCACAATCGAAAACGCTGGAGCAAGCCCCGACGGGTTAGTAAATGATGATGGATTAATTGAAATCAAATGCCCGAATACGTGGACGCATTTAGAATTTATGCAATCACTAAAGCCAAAGCGTGAGTACATCTTACAAATGCAATGGCAAATGATGTGCACAGGTCGAAAATGGTGCGATTTTGTCAGTTATGACGATAGGTTACCAGATAATTTGAGTTTTAGGTACATACGAATTCATTACGACGAAGCATTAGCTCAAGAGATAGAAGCAGAAGTTATTAAATTTCTGCAAGAACTCGATGAACGAATCAAACAAATAGAAGCCGCATAACCACCCAAGTGACGGCTTTTTTTAAAAGGAAAAAATTATGACTAGATTAACTAAAAATATCAAAGAACAGATTTGTAAAAATGCGGTTGAGCAATCGCCAGCAAATAAAGAGCTAGAAATAGCAAATGAAAATTTATCTAAATTAGCTCTTGATGTTTATAACGATAACGTAACTGCTGAGCAACTCAAAGAGGCGGATGAGATAAGAGCCAGAGTAAAAGAGTTGCTATTTGATTATCTTGGTGTTTTTTACTCTTGCGAGGGCTTGGGATGTTATTTTAACGGGTTAAGAGCATATCTAATACTGCCGCCCATTCGTATTTTTTACGCATTAAAAAAGAGCCCAATGTACACCGCCGATCATGAGTTTTCAAAACGTTTTTTATCATTACAGAACCAGATCGAAAACTCAGAAAAACAAAAAAATGATTTAAAGCATGAAATTATGGCTATCTTAAATAGTTGTGCAACTCTCAAAAAATTACAGGAAATATGGCCAGAATCAGTCAACTTTTTAGACGGTATACAAGTGAATGTTATTAAAACTAATTTACCTGCCGTTGTCGTTGAAAACCTAAATAAAAAACTAGGTATAACAGCAAGCTAAAAAAATAGCGTCTGGTATATGCGCCGATAATTAGTGTTAGCTAGATAGCAGTCCTCCTTTTGAGCTATGAGTAACAGCCCACTAATTTGAAATATGCAAGCCGATTTTATGGGATAAGAGACGGTAGCCGCGCCGTTGGCGACAGAGTGGCATTAACTAATTGGAGATGAATAAATGGCAATAATAAACAAATCAAACACAAAACAGAATGAAAAAGATTATTGGCGAACAAGCCCAGAATTGGTCAATGATGCGTTAAAACTACTGAATATAAGGAGGTTCGGCGTTGATGTATGTTGCTCAAGCGGAGAAGTCAAAATTGAAAAAGCCGAGTTTTGCATAACAGAAGATTTGGACGCATTGAGAAAATATTCATGGTTTTTATTCGGCAACCAATATGTTTCGTTTTGTAACCCTCCATTCTCCAAAAAATGGGAATTTTTTCAAAAAGCGGTTGAACAAGTGAATAGATTCAGAGGACAGGTGTTAATGGTCTTGCCGTACACGCCTGTAACAAAAGCGTGGAGTGAAAACGTACACGGACAAAACTGTATTATTTATGTCCCAGACGGTCGTTATCAGTATTTATTACCGAACGGTGAAAAATCAGTGAATAACTGTAATTTTGATACGTGCCTAATTCTGATTGTGCCGTTTAAATGTGGTAACGTAATTGTTAATTATAGGAGAGGTTTAAGTGAGCGAAAAGTATATGACGTTGATTTACCGATACCAAAATTTAGTTTATTCGACCCCATTTTATATAACGGCATGAGAACAGAAATCGCAAATAATGATATTTATTATGCATATGATGAATCGGGTGTTATGTGCCCGTGGTATCACATCCCCATTTTTATGAACGGGTTTATTAGCATTCAACTAGTACCAGAAACAGATTTAACGGAGGTGGGTAATGATTAATTGGCGTGATGCTAGTAAAGAGTTGCCAGAAACCCTTACTGATTGCGTTGTAATTACTAGGTCATTTTTGCAGGACGGAAAAATTATAATCAGCACTCGGAACTCATGTTATTACAGAAGAAGCGATAAATGGGGATATGTTAATGGCTGTCATGTTTTAGCGTGGGTTTACACGCATGAACTAATACAGTTGTGCGGATTAAATCAATATTTAATAGAGGTGAGAAATAACTAAATAAGGAGTAATCATGTCAGAAAAAATAACGTTTGTAGTGAGCGCGCGAATTAGTCCTCCATACTATGGAGCCGCGGAATATATATTGAGGAGTAAATTATGAAATATTTTACATATGACCATAATGGTGAGGGTTTTGAATATCACAATACTAAAGAAGGGGCAAAACGCCATGCAGCAGAGCTGTTAGATTTTTATTTACAAAACGACAATGATGATTTCGTTGATATTTATTGGGGTGAGATAAAGCAATCTGTTCACGCAAATGATGCTGAACTGAAATTTAAAAAGGTGATGTGATTATGATTACAGATGAAGAATGGAAAAATTTAAAGTCGGGGGATGTTATTTGGTATGCAGATCAACATGCGTTAAAACCACAAACCCTCATAATTACAAAAATAACTGAAAATAGTGTTTATTGTGACAATACGAGAATTAATAAAAAGAGCTATTTATTACATTCGAGTTTGAACAACGCTACGCAAGCAGTGAATTTTAGATTAAAGATGCAAATTGAAAAAATACAGCAACAAATTGTTGAGAATTTAAAACAACTGGAGAACGAGCATGACAAATAAAACGATTAATGATTTTGAAAAAGAAATTTTACGAAAAATCGATAACAATGAGCCGTTAACTGAGGATGAGATCGAGGAGCTCTTATACTACAGCGTCGATTCTATGGTTGTTAATACAGGAAGGTGGGTTAATGACAAAATCGAAATTGTCCAACTTGAACATCGTACGTTTAGTATCGAGTGGAAACAGGGATTAACTGAGAATCAGGAGAGTTTATTTGCATCTCAGATACCGGTTGAGGTTAAATCGGTTACAAAAATAATCGAAACAACAGAATGGGTGAAACTGGAGCAAAAAAATGGCTAGAGGAATAAATAAAGTCATTTTAGTGGGTAATTTAGGTCAAGATCCAGAAGTTCGCTATATGCCAAATGGTAATGCTGTCGCTAATTTGAGTATAGCGACATCAGAAACATGGAAAGATAAACAAACTGGCGAGCAAAAAGATCGCACTGAATGGCATAGAGTTGTTATATTCGGTAAATTAGCCGAAATTGCGGGCGAATACTTAAAAAAAGGCACTCAAGTGTATATTGAAGGGCAATTACAAACTCGCAAATGGCAAGATCAAACCGGCAATGATCGTTACACTACTGAAGTTGTTATCAATCCAATTGGAGGTACATTGCAAATTTTAGGTTCTCGCAATAACAGCGATAGCGTGCAAAGCGCTACTAATCAGCAAACGTCAAAACAAACTGAAAAAACAGCGCAATCTGAGCCACCAATGGATTTTGATGACGATATCCCGTTCGCCAAAATCGGACTGCAATATCCAAAACACACTATTAACGTAATATAAGCATTTTATTTATCTGTGTTGACAATAATTTTATCGGGTTGTATATTGAGTGAAGTGATTGAACCTCACTCAAGAAGCGGAAACCGCACCCGATAGCCTATGCGGTATTTTTATATCCAGATTTTATGGTCGGGTGGCAAGCAGCACATACAAAACCGAAAGGGAAAACTGCTGACTGTCTTCTTGCAGGGTTCAATCACCTGACCACCCTATTGAACCTAGGGTTATATAAATCAAGAAGAGGATATAATCATGTCAAACACATCTATTAATTTATTTACATTTAACTTCAATAATTCACCCGTTCGCACTACAGAAATCAACAACCAAATATGGTTTTTAGCTAATGACGTTTGTTCTATTCTTGAATATAAAAACTCACGCCGAGCAATAGAATTACATTGCAAAGAAAAGGGTGTAACAAAACGGTACACCCTTACAAAGGGCGGTAATCAGGAAATGATTTATATTAGTGAAGCAAATTTATTTAGATTAATTATTAAAAGTAAACAAGAGAAGGCTTTTATTTTTGAAGAGTGGGTTATGGAGGATTTGTTACCCACAATCCGCAAAACTGGATCATATTCGTTAACAATTAACGCTGAACAACAACAGGCAATACAGCAAGCAGTCAACGAGCGAGTTTATCGAACGGGTGAGAGACATCAGGCTATCTATTATAAGTTACATCAGCAATTTAAAATCCCTCGCTACCAAGATTTACTAGCTAGTAAATTTGATGAGGCGATTAAGTGGCTGGGCGGTGTCCCAAGAATAAATAAAGATGTGATTGAGGTGAACAGGACTAATTTAATTTGTTTGGTACATCATATGCTTTGGTTGAATGATTTCTACATAGACAATCGTTTATATGATGTTTTTAAAATGCTGGGCTCTAATTTCGGTGTAAGAGTTCACGATCATTTTGGCGACGGCGCTTTTGTTGCTTCAATGTTTAAGCAACAGCTAGAAAAGAAACAATTACAGCAAGTATAAATAAAGGGCTTTAAGCCCTTTTTAATCCACAAAATCTGTTAATAACTCACTGAACAACCACCCTATTCCATAGTAATTCACAGCGTTATAAATGCCTAGGCAACGGCTAGACGGTTGACGTTATAGCTCATATTTTAAGAGCAATAGAATAGTTAAGTGAACATTTTTCAATCTTTGATCCCCCCGAATCGGTGAATCAAAGTACAAATAATAAACAATACACCCCGGTTTTGGGGGGATATTAGGTAAACAATCATGACTAAAAAATCAACTTTCAACGGCTGATAAAACATTCTCTATATCAACGCATTCAGTTTCAGCAGAAGATATTGTTGAAAAATAGGAGTAAATAATGTTAAATAATCTAACAATTGAAGATCCGCGCTACAGCAAAGCGCAAGTTTGCTCATATTTGGGCGAGCTAGATCAAACGACACTAGACAAATGGGTGGCAAAGGAAAAATTCCCAAAGCCCGATTTGTATTTAGGTAGACACCCACGCTGGAAATTGTCTACCATTAATGCGTATCTCGCCCAAAAAGAGCAAGAATATCAATCATGCGGTTAGGCTATCTATATAGTCCGCATACCACTGCATCATCTCACGACGCCCCTCCAAATATTGTGCGTGGTTGTAAATACCTCGCACACTGCCCTCCTCATGATTTAACTGTTTTTCTATCCAATCTCGATTAAAACCATGCTCGTTTAACACACTAGAAAATTGATGTCTAAATCCGTGCCCAGTTGCACGATTAGCAAATCCCAATCGTTTTATTAAGCCCAAAATAGCACCGTTAGACATGTGTTTTAAACTGCTATTTCTACCAGGAAAAACATACCCCCCACGTCCTGTAATTGGTTGTAAAAATTTCAGAATAGTAATAGCTTGATTAGATAACGGAACCACGTGAACCCTTGATTTTTTCATGGATTCTTTTGGTAGTATTATGTATTTTTTATCTAGGTCTACATACTCCCATTTGCAACTCAATAATTCCATAGTCCTGACAGCAGTTAATATTAATAATTCTGTAGCATAACGAACTAAAATATTACCCGAATACGATCGTAACGCTCTCATAAATTCACGCATATCATCCTCCATTAAAAACGCATAATTTTCTGGCGTATGTGTGATCATGGCTTTAGCTAATTCACGTGCAGGATTGTTTTCCGCTCTCTCTGTAATAATTGCATATTGAAAAACTTCGGTACATCGTTGGCGCATTTTTTTTGCAATCTCCAATGCGCCTCTATTTTCTATTTGTTTTAAACAGTTTAGCATTTCAAGAGGCTTGATTTGCGCAATATCCATATCGCCGACGAGCGGGAAAATGTCTTTTTCAAAATACCGAATAATCATTTCTCTGGTATTGATAGACCAATTCCGTTTTTTTGTATCAAACCATTCAAGTGTTATTTTTTTAAAAGTATTTCCTTGAGCGATATTTGCAAGTAAAGATTTCCTTTTCCTCTCGACAGCCGGATCTTTACCGTGAGCAAGCATCTGCCGAGCCAATTCTTTTTCATTGCGTGCATCCGATAAACTAATATACGGATATTTACCTATTGTTAACGTTTTTCTTTTACCGTTAAATTGATAATCGTAACGCCAAGATTTAGTACCTGACGGTGTGATGTATAGAT
>NZ_LZHG01000032.1 GCF_001690355.1 Gilliamella sp. Choc4-2 | reverse complement strand
ACGCAAGTTTTACGTTCGGATTTAGATTATGACCCAAGCGTCTGCCCAACACTGGTTAAACTTGCCGAACCCGATGAATTTTTAGAAAGCCCAATATTGGATAGAATTGGCTTTGAAGCAGCAAACGAATGTTTTGAGTCAAAGCGTTATATTTGTGCTTATATTGTTACAGACCTTAAACCATCGGTACTGGCAAAACAACTAATCAATATTGGCAATACCATTGCCAATGCATTGCATCGGCGTTATTACCCCTTTTTTGAACCATTTCGAATGCAATTTCTGCAAGAAGTAGCGAGCAAAGAAGACAACGCATGGCTAAAATCACAATTAACCCAAATTGCAAACTACTACTACCCATCGATTCATGGTGGGCAGTTTATCCGTTTTACCGCCGATGACACCGCCAATATTGCCGAAAGTTGGAGTGAAAATTACGGCAATCGCTTAAAAAATTTGATAATGATTCAAAACTTAGTCAATTTATGGGCAAATAACCGAACATACTATACAGAACAAAAACGGCTCCCCCTTGATAACAAGGTGATTATGCAAGCAACACAACTGGTTGAACAAGCTTATCAATTAGGCTTAACTGACGCTAACGATATTCAATTTTGGGTATTAAATGGCTTAAGGTACCAAACTGCATTTACTCAGCATCCTAACGTGCTTGAACAAATAGCCAAAGCGCAAAAAGAGCCGAGCACATTCTCAAAACACGTTATTAACGCCCAGATTCACCTTGAAATCTCATCACTTTCGATTAACGAATAACAAATAAGACAAGCAATAAAGGATGTAAGATGAAGAAAGCAGCAAACCTTGCGTTAGAAAATGTAATCCAAGCATCGGGCGCTTGCCCTGTCTGTGAACGAACTGGGCTACCGGTTTTTTTACTGCGTCAGGCTGTGATAAAAACAACGTCGAGTTTAACAAAAAAAGTCAACGCCACTTATCAAGAGTTAGCCGATTACGCTAAAAACTTAGATTTTAAAAACCGCATGCCAGAAGAGGCATTAGAATATTATAGCTATGTACTGCGTATTTTGCGTAAAGGTTATGTGTATGTGATGCAACAAAAAGGCGACGACATCCATAGCCGAATACTCCATGCGTATGAATGCATTGATGGGGCACTACGTTTAAGAAACTACCATGACCTGCCCAATACCGAGCCAAGACCTTTATCAAAAGCGTGTAACAAAGCTTGCCATTCTATTCCGGCATCGTTCATCAATCTTGATGATAAAAACTTTACGCAAGCTTGGGTGGCTTATTGTTCACGACCTTGGTCGAAAACAACCATTGATGATTACCTACAAGAACAAGATAGCCAAGCGCTATCCCGTTTTACCCAAATTGATATACAAAAACTCAAAGACTCACCGTCTGAGGCAACTGGCAACCGAGCCGTACCGTTTAAAGATATTTTTGGTAGCAGTTATCAAACTTACCAAGCAGAAAACAGCAAAGTACTGGAATTTCGTTTTGATGAGCATCTTGATAATTTTGAATCGGTACATGGGTTTACCCGTTTAAAAGACCAAAAATTAAAATATGTGCTACATACCAATCAATTATACCAAGGGGATAAACCGATATCCTGCGGCGTCGTGCTGGAAGACACTTTAGGTATCGCCGAAGAGCTCAACTCGCAACGGGTATCGCACCTGCATATGTTTAACGAAATACCGTTAACCGCAGAAGAAGTGAATTTAGCAGAAGAATTAATCGATGGTTTTGACGATTTAGACAAAGCAACAAAAATCTACGAACAACGAGCAAAAAACATGCTCCACACCATCAATCCTGCATTGAAAAGAAAATTTGATTATTATCAACCCGTGATGTTTAAAAAGCGGATAATTTTACAGTTAATGGAGCAGTACCGAGCTTCGATTGTCACTTCGTTTGATCGTGAAATCGCTCGCGTAAAAGAAGAAATAAAAAAAGTAAAAAATTCGGGCAATGACACCATTGGCTATAATGGTATTCCAACATCTGCGAGAATGCACAATAAAATCGGCAAATTGGGCGAAGATAAAACCAAAGCACTCAATGATATTGATAGCTGTGTGGATCAAGGTAAAGTTGATACTTTTAAAGGGGAATTAGAATCCGCTTATCAAAAAGTGGTTGATTACCATAAAGAGTGGTCGCAGGACTATTTTACCTATGTCCGTTGGTTATTTGGCAAACAAGGGATTGTCTCGCAATTTAGCAAAACCAAACCCAAAAGTGTTAACACCAATCATTTTTGGCAACGTGAATTTGATTTCAGTACTGAAACGACGCAATTGGTGCACGCATCAGAAGTGGGCTCTATTTTAGTCGATACCACTCATTCCGAAATCAAACTCGATCAAGACAGCGCCCTGTGGGACGAGCTGCTCAGTAATCCTGAAAGTATCTATTACATTACCGAATATAATAACGCAAAAGGTATTGATCGTGACGAGCCTATCTACGTAGACTTAAAAACGAACGAATTAATAACACCAACCGACTGGTTATCAAAATCAACGGAGTTTATTGGTACTGTTTCTACTGCAATGGTAGAAAAAAAGAGGGATAAAGAGCTAAACAATAAAAAAATCGTATTAGAAAAAAACAAAGCCGAGTTGGAAGCTAAAATTGAACAAAATAAACAAAAAATTGACGAGCTTGAACAACAAAAAAAACAGATTCCAGTTAGTGATCCTGTAGCGCAAGAAAAACTCAGACGTGAAAAAAAGGTTTATGAAACGAAGCATAGGGAATTAAATAAAAACCTTGAAGTGGTAAATAACGAATTATCAAAGCTTGCTAGTTCAACACAACACACTCAAGTATCAACCCAATATAGTGAAAGTTTACTTAACCGCACGGCACTAAAAAAACAGGCAATACTGGCTAAAGACACCTTACTTAAACCGATAAAATCGCACTGGATGCGGCTAAATGCATTTGATGAACTTGCCAAACTAGGGGCGCTACCGGTTGAAATAAACGTGCAAATTAAACCAGAAAATATCGTAAAAATTCAAAATCTATTAACCCAAATGCATCGTGGTTTTTACAATCATGGCGTCTATCACCCGCATGAGCTTGCCTTTTTAGAAAGTGTTGATATTGATGAAAAACCAATTAAAACCAGCTCGGGCAAAATGCAAAAAGCGAAATTTACCCTATGCTTTCCTGATAAAGTCAGTAAAGCCTTATTTGTAGACTTTATTAATAGCACCAATGGTACATTAAGCCCATACAGCTTAAAACAATTTATGGAGCAAAAGTATAAAGATTATTTCAAATTAATCCATAAACAAAAAACACTGCTTGAAAACATAGAAAAAGTGAATCAAGGCAAAGCCTCAACCACTGAAGTATTAAGCAAAACCAGTGATAAAGCCCTAGAACAAGCAAAAGCTAAAATAAACGAAAAAATATCAAAAGCGGGTGGTGTGATAGACAAAGCGCAACATGAATTAGAAAGTATCTATAATGAGGTAGAACTACAAACGGCTAATCAAAACGCCAGAACAGGGAAAATAACTTTTGGTATCAGCCTTGCAGTGAACGGCATATTAGGCACCCTGACCCTAATAAACATTAGCGATATGCTTAAAGAGTGGGATGAAGCAAAAGAAGGTAACGGTGAAACCGATCTAAAAGGGCAAATGCTTAAAGATCTGGTGTCACTGGTACTAACCGGTATCGACTTAACTAACCAATACAAAAATATCAAACTCAATATGCAAATGGCTGAAGCGATTAACGCTGGTAAAAATGTGCGTCCAATCAAAGCACAAATTAAGCTCAATACTATAATCAGTAAAACTGTTTCTAGAGCAACGGCTACGATCACGGTATTAGATGCGATCGGTGAGCTAAAAAGTTCGTTTGATATGATAAATATGGAAGATAAAAAATATTTTGGGTATAGGTTTGTAGGCTCTATTTTTTTAGGATTTGGTGCAATTATTTTATTATTAGGCTCACCTTTAACGGCTATTATTGGCATTGTTTTAGTGGTTGTTGGTTCAATCGCAATTATGTTTAGTAAAAAGTACGATAATTTTACGGCTATTCAACACTGGTTAAACCGTTGTTGCTTTGGTAAGCAAGAAGAATTGGACTATTTAGGTTATCAAGCCTATCACGAAGATGAATACAGCACTCACTCAGGTTTTGGTTTAGCGCTCAACGACTATGCGATTATGGTTTATAATATTCAAACTTTTATTCGTTTAAAACCGCTGTATCATGTACCATCAACAACAGAAATACTAGTTAAGCCCGATGCCCCAAATCAATTTCAACGGCACATCTATTTTTATTTGGATATTCCCGATTTTGCCAAATACAATCAAAACGAAAGTGCAATTGCGCTAATTCGCTTATTTATTAATGATTACCCAAATCTAAAAAGCGAGCCAGACCCTCTGCCCGAAAAATATATCGATCTAAAATACCGTATCACCTCGCAACAAATAACGTTATTAGCCATCAGCAAAAACTATGGTAACCTCAATCTTATTTCGACGGATAAAAAAGCCTATTTTGATAAGTATGATCGTAATATCGGCGTACTGACTCGGCTCCCAATACCCGATTATAGCAAAATTGATGAGCCAAACGAATTTACTTTAACCACATCGGCTAATCATCTTACTGATAAAACCACAACCAATAGCGACGAGCCAGTGCAAAATGGGCTTATTATCAATAAATGGATCGCTGGCACAATAGGTGTGTTTAATATTGTAAAATATCAAATTATTGTGCAATACAATAACCGTGAAGACGTGCCATTAATCGTGACTAAAAACAATAAAATTTAAATTAAGGAGTAAAACAATGCCATCACAATATCAACCCCAAATTTTTGGTTGGATAGGCGATTTAGTAAAAGGCGGCAATTCTCTAACCGATGCCGATGATCGCTTGCTCTATGCCAATGATAACTACTGTGCTTTTATTCGTAAAACAAAATCTGATCAGATTTTTTATTCATTTATTTTTATTATAT
Organism: Gilliamella sp. Choc4-2; assembly: GCF_001690355.1. GTDB lineage: Bacteria > Pseudomonadota > Gammaproteobacteria > Enterobacterales > Orbaceae > Gilliamella > Gilliamella apicola_A. The sequence goes on along the minus strand of NZ_LZHG01000032.1, from coordinate 5,641 downwards.
CTATGTTTCTTGGAAGTGTAGGAGCTATTGCTAGTATTGATTTATGCATTCTTATTTTTTCAGAATTAAAAGACAAAGAAGATGAGTTTATGCTAATTATTATAGCAATAGGTGCAATACTTTGCATTTTTGCAATGTACTCAACAGTTGTTCCAGGTTTATATCAAAACTTATTTACACGCCGAGGAAGCCCCATTATTTTTAACCGTAAAACGGGTAAAGTGTATATTAATGAAAGCTATTTTTTTAATTTTAAAGTGTTACGCAATCCACTAACCTTTTTGCACCCCAATAAAAAACGCATAAAAGAATATGACTGGGCCCATTTACAAGGGGTGGTGGTACATAACTTTTCACGCTACTCACTCAACACCACTATTTTAATGGTATGCAAGCCCCATAGCCATAAAACAATCGACCATATATTATTAGATCCATTACGTGTCGGCATAGGTAGTTATCTGGTTTGGGGTTGGGTTAATAACTTTATGTGCGCGAACAAATTAGCCGGTCTAAACGATGGCAAATACAAATGGGAACAAGAAACTCAATTTAAAGACAACATTATTAAAGGACAAGGCTGGCCAGAATGGATGGTTGAAGCGTTTAATGCCACATCGCAAGAAGAACTCGCCGAAATCAAACAACGGCACCATATAACGGAATAACCAAGATGATTAAGGAATAAGGAATAATTATGCCATCACAATATCAACCCCAAATTTTTGGTTGGATAGGCGATTTAGTAAAAGGCGGCAATTCTCTAACCGATGCCGATGATCGCTTGCTCTATGCCAATGATAACTACTGTGCTTTTATTCGTAAAACAAAATCTGATCAGTTACTCTATTTATGTATGGGGTTTTTTTTCTCAATTTCGGGGATCTTTTTAATTCCATCTTTGATATATTCTATTATAACGTGCAATAGTGATACACTTGTCTATCTTTTAACTCCTGGTTTATTTTGTTATATTATTCTCGAATATTTAATGATTCCTGAATTTTATCAAAACCTTTTTACACGCCGAGGAAGCCCCATTATTTTTAACCGTAAAACGGGTAAAGTGTATATCAATGAAAGCTATTTTTTTAATTTTAAAGTGTTACGCAATCCGTTAACCTTTTTGCATCCCAATAAAAAACGCATAAAAGAATATGACTGGGCAGATTTACAAGGGGTGGTGGTGCATAACTTTTCACGCTCTTCACTCAACACCACTATATTAATGGTGTGCAAACCAAATACCCATAAAACAATCGACCATATCTTGTTAGACCCATTACGTGGTGGCATAGGCAGTTATTTTGTTTGGGGGTGGGTCAATAACTTTATGTGTGCGAACAAATTAGCCGGTCTAAACGACGGCAAATACAAATGGGAACAAGAAACTCAATTTAAAGAAAAAATTATTAAAGGACAAGGCTGGCCCGAATGGATGGTCGAAGCGTTTAATGCCACATCGCAAGAAGAACTCGCTGAAATTAAACAACGGCACCATATAACGGAATAACCAAGATGATTAAGGAATAAGGGATAATTATGCCATCACAATATCGACCTCAAATTCCTGGTTGGATAGGCGATTTAGAAAAAGGCGGTAACTATTTAACGGGTGCCGATGATCGCTTGCTCTATGCCAACGATAACTATTGTGCTTTTATTCGTAAAACAAAATCTGATCAGATTTTTTATTTATGTCTTTCTGGAGTAATTTCAATTGGATTAATGTTTATTATTCCTTTTCTTGCATATGATATTGTAGATGATATGCAATTAAAATCAGATGATGATAAATATATTTTTTCCCTTTTACTAGGAATATTAGTTTTATTTATTATTACATTATATTTAATGTTACCAGAATTTTACCATAATCTTTTTACACGCCGAGGAAGCCCCATTATTTTTAACCGCAAAACAGGTAAAGTGTATATCAATGAAAGCTATTTTTTTAATTTTAAAGTATTACGCAATCCACTAACCTTTTTGCACCCCAATAAAAAACGCATTAAAGAATATGACTGGGCCCATTTACAAGGGGTGGTGGTGCATAACTTTTCACGCTACTCACTCAACACCACTATTTTAATGGTGTGCAAACCGAATACCCATAAAACAATCGACCACATTTTGTTAGACCCATTACGTGGTGGCATAGGTAGTTATTTTGTTTGGGGTTGGGTCAATAACTTTATGTGTGCGAACAAATTAGCCGGTCTGAACGACGGCAAATACAAATGGGAACAAGAAACTCAATTTAAAGAAAAAATTATTAAAGGACAAGGCTGGCCAGAATGGATGGTCGAAGCGTTTAATGCCACATCGCAAGCAGAGCTAGCCGAAATCAAACAACGGCACCATATAACGGAATAACCAAGATGATTAAGGAATAAGGAATAATTATGCCATCACAATATCAACCCCAAATTTTTGGTTGGATAGGCGATTTAGAAAAAGGCGGTAACTATTTAACGGGTGCCGATGATCGCTTGCTCTATGCCAATGATAACTACTGTGCTTTTATTCGTAAAACAAAATCTGATCAGATTTTTTATTCATTTGGTTGGTTTATATCAATATTTGGTCTTTCTTTTTATATAGGTATTTATTTTTATTTCGTTTTTACTATGACTCCTGCAGTTAATAATGATGAAAAAATTATGGATATTGTGTTATTATTGATGAACATCACCTGTTTTTTTGCTTTATATCTTCTGATTCCTGAATTATATCATAACTTATTTACACGCCGAGGAAGCCCCATTATTTTTAACCGTAAAACGGGTAAAGTGTATATCAATGAAAGCTATTTTTTTAATTTTAAAGTGTTACGTAATCCGTTAACCTTTTTGCATCCCAATAAAAAACGCATAAAAGAATATGACTGGGCCCATTTACAAGGGGTGGTGGTGCACAACTTTTCACGCTCTTCACTCAACACCACTATATTAATGGTGTGCAAACCAAATACCCATAAAACAATCGACCATATATTATTAGATCCATTACGTGCTGGCATAGGCAGTTATCTGGTTTGGGGTTGGGTTAATAATTTTATGTGCGCGAACAAATTAGCCGGTCTAAACGACGGCAAATACAAATGGGAACAAGAAACCCAATTTAAAGAAAAAATTATTAAAGGACAAGGCTGGCCAGAATGGATGGTCGAAGCGTTTAATGCCACATCGCAAGAAGAGCTCGCTGAAATTAAACAACGGCATCATGTCAAACAATAAGTTTTAATAGCTCAGGGCGGGAAAGGATAACGCCGCCTATTTTACAATAACCGTGAAGGCGTGCCATTAATCGTGACTAAAAACAATAAAATTTAAAATAAGGAGCAGAACAATGCCATCACAATATCAACCCCAAATTTTTGGTTGGATAGGCGATTTAGAAAAAGGCGGTAACTATTTAACGGGTGCCGATGATCGCTTGCTCTATGCCAATGATAACTACTGTGCTTTTATTCGTAAAACAAAATCTGATCAGTTTTTTTATTTATTTATTTGTTTTATATCAATATTTGGTCTTTCTTTTTATATAGGTATTTATTTTTATTTCGTTTTTACTATGACTCCTGCAGTTAATAATGATGAAAAAATTATGGATATTGTATTATTATTGATGAACATCACCTGTTTTTTTGCTTTATATCTTCTGATTCCTGAATTTTATCAAAACCTTTTTACACGCCGAGGAAGCCCCATTATTTTTAACCGTAAAACAGGTAAAGTGTATATCAATGAAAGCTATTTTTTTAATTTTAAAGTATTACGCAATCCACTAACCTTTTTGCACCCCAATAAAAAACGCATTAAAGAATATGACTGGGCCCATTTACAAGGGGTGGTGGTGCATAACTTTTCACGCTACTCACTCAACACCACTATTTTAATGGTGTGCAAACCGAATACCCATAAAACAATCGACCACATTTTGTTAGACCCATTACGTGGTGGCATAGGTAGTTATCTGGTTTGGGGTTGGGTTAATAATTTTATGTGCGCGAACAAATTAGCCGGTCTAAACGACGGCAAATACAAATGGGAACAAGAAACTCAATTTAAAGAAAAAATTATTAAAGGACAAGGCTGGCCAGAATGGATGGTAGAAGCGTTTAATGCCACATCGCAAGCAGAGCTAGCCGAAATCAAACAACGGCACCATATAACGGAATAACCAAGATGATTAAGGAATAAGGGATAATTATGCCATCACAATATCAACCCCAAATTCTTGGTTGGATAGGCGATTTAGAAAAAGGCGGTAACTATTTAACGGGTGCGGATCAGCGTCTTCTATATGCCAATGATAACTACTGTGCTTTTATCCGTAAAACTTTATCAGATCAAATATTTTACTTATCCATGCTTTTTGTTCTTTTTGTCCTTTCAATACCATTAATCTACTTATCTATAAATTTAATTTTAGAATTAGCATTAAGAAAAGAAACTTTCTTGATGATTAATTTCATCGTGATATTAATTGCTTCTTTAGTTGCTTTATATATATTTATTATCCCTGAATTCTATCAAAACCTTTTTACACGCCGAGGTAGCCCCATTATTTTTAATCGCAAAACGGGTAAAGTGTATATCAATGAAAGCTATTTTTTTAATTTTAAAGTGTTACGCAATCCGTTAACCTTTTTGCATCCCAATAAAAAACGCATTAAAGAATATGACTGGGCCCATTTACAAGGGGTGGTGGTGCATAATTTTTCACGCTACTCACTCAACACCACTATATTAATGGTGTGCAAACCAAATACCCATAAAACAATCGACCATATCTTGTTAGACCCATTACGTGCTGGCATAGGCAGTTATTTGGTTTGGGGTTGGGTTAATAACTTTATGTGCGCGAACAAATTAGCCGGTCTAAACGACGGCAAATACAAATGGGAACAAGAAACCCAATTTAAAGACAAAATTATTAAAGGACAAGGCTGGCCCGAATGGATGGTAGAAGCGTTTAATGCCACATCGCAAGAAGAGCTCGCTGAAATTAAACAGAAGCATCACATTAAGCATAACTAAGGTGAACAGATATTATTTTTTATGTGCATGTGAGAGCAGGAGAATAATAACCGCTTTGCCAAAAGCGGTACATTTGGTCTCGTTGGGTTTTAATTAGTTCATGGTATTGTCGGCTGCAAATAGCAAGGCTATTTATTGACATCAACCACAAATCGTCCTTTTATTTTTCCTGCTATCATTTTTTGAGCGATATCAGCACATTGATTTAGGGTAATGGTTTTACCAATGTAAGATAAACTTTGATTATCAAGATATTGTGATAATAGATTCCATGCTTCTAAGCGTTTGTGGTAATTGGCCATAACACTATCAATCCCTGCTAAGGTTATGCCACGTAATATAAATGGCGCAACAGTAGCTGGAAAATCCATACCTTGAGCAAGCCCACAACAAGCAACAAGACCATTATACTTTGTTTGTGCACAGATATTGGCTAATGTGTATGAACCAACGGTGTCTATTGCTCCAGACCATTGCTCTTTTTGTAGTGGTTTACCTGCTTTTTTTAATGTTTGACTATCAATAATATTAACTGCGCCAAGTTGTTGTAGGTAAGGTTTTTCATTCATTTTATTGGTGGATGCCGTGACTTGATA
>NZ_LZHG01000031.1 GCF_001690355.1 Gilliamella sp. Choc4-2 | reverse complement strand
TGATATCTGTCGTGCCAATAAAGCATTAGCCCGGGGTGATGTTGGCGCCGTTAGTTTTATGGTCAGTTCTTGTATTGGTTTTGCAATAGCCGGATTGGGGTTATCGTTTGCGTTGTCTGGACCATGGGGGCTGGTTTTAGTTTTAGCGCCATTTATTCTTAATTTTCTATTTGGCACTTACGACGACGGCAGCCAATGGGACGAAATGGACAAATGGATAAACCGCTCCATATTTGGCAACCTAGCTCGCAATGACTTATACCCACCTTACCCCATTAGTGATACGGGCAACTACCTATCCGAGCAAGATTTTTATTTGGCATCCCGAAAAGGACTTTGCCAAACCGCCCACCATGAAGTGAATGCAAGCGATTTGGGGAAAGAAGGTCAACAAAATCTAAAAAATAGTGCGCCCACTAAAGTCACGGGAATCGTTTGGGGAACCGATGACCAACGTGAAGTGGTAGAGGCAATAAATAAAACCTCAAACAGTAAATTGTACAATTTAAGCTTAGTGATGCAACTTCCTGATTTTGTTAAGAATAAGGCGGTGTTTGAAGGAACAATCACCATCCGCCATCGTGGTGAACCACAAGAGACCATATTAGCAGTAAGTGATGGTGAAGAGGCATTAAGTATTAAACCGATACAATACAATCCAGCCTATTTTAAGCTGGTTAATGAAAAGATGAGTAGGGTTAAAATTCGTGAAACATATAACTATTATCAGGCTGAGCCCAAAGAATTGGGAAATACGGTTAAAAATTGGTATGCCATGCAGCAAGTGATGGGTATCGATATTAAAACATCGCAGGAAAAAGTGGCAACACCAGCAGACAGCGCCACCACAGATGTTACAACGACCAAGCCAAAAGCGCCGAATATCGGTTTATTTATGATAAACCAACTAGTAGGGCGGGTAACTGGTCAGTTTGAAGTGATTTGCACCGTTCAATATTGGCCAACGGGGAAAGTGGATGAACAGGGTAAAAAAGTGTTTCCATACTTACTGTCATACCAATATACAGCTGATACGAGCCATAAGCCGAAGCAGTGACAGAATCGATTAACAAATTTTAACCAACAGGTAATAACTGATGAAAACACAAATCAAAAAAATCTTAATATTAGGTAGTAGTTTACTGATGTTATCGTTACTGACAGGGTGCGATTTTACCGATTATAAAACGCGAATTCAAAGAGAAAACGATATTAATAACCCAACAGGAAATAAATCAGTTTGTTTGGCAGTGGGGGATTTAACTGAGGATATGTATCCTTATACTATAAAATATATGCCTGGTTATCATAAAGATTTACATTATCGTGACCCAATTTATGTTAATCATAAATTAAATAAACGATTAGCCCTCTATGCTAAAGAGGGATTATTTACCGAAGAGCTGGTTGGTCATGACGGCGATAAGCCCCTGTACCGTTACGATTTAACAGAGGAAGGGCGTAAATACGTAGATTGGTGGGGAGGCACTAACTTCTGCTTTGGTCGGGTTGTGGTTGAGAAAGTTACGGGAGTTGACGACCAATTACAAGGTCAGCGGGTGATCATTTTTACCTACCATTTAGAAAATGTGCCAAATTGGATAAAAAATAAGGATATTTATAGCTTATATAAAGGTTATGGTGGACTCAAAGAAGGTGTAACTGGACAAATTATTGAAGGTGGTGCTCATTACTATAGTATTTCTTATGATGGTACGTTGCGCTTAAAGATAGGGCTTAGTGGTGCTTATGTTCTGTAATATTGTTTTAATTCATTAGATTACTGTTAAGTTTAAGATTTGCGGGGTAAAAAAGTGTTTCCATACTTACTGTCATACCAATATACAGCTGATACGAGCCATAAGCCGAAGCAGTGACAGAATCGATTAAC
>NZ_LZHG01000030.1 GCF_001690355.1 Gilliamella sp. Choc4-2 | reverse complement strand
CCATTTAGAAAATGTGCCAAATTGGATAAAAAATAAGGATATTTATAGCTTATATAAAGGTTATGGTGGACTCAAAGAAGGTGTAACTGGACAAATTATTGAAGGTGGTGCTCATTACTATAGTATTTCTTATGATGGTACGTTGCGCTTAAAGATAGGGCTTAGTGGTGCTTATGTTCTGTAATATTGTTTTAATTCATTAGATTACTGTTAAGTTTAAGATTTGCGGGGTAAAAAAGTGTTTCCATACTTACTGTCATACCAATATACAGCTGATACGAGCCATAAGCCGAAGCAGTGACAGAATCGATTAACAAATTTTAACTAACAGGTAATAACTGATGAAAACACAAATCAAAAAAGTCTTAATATTAGGTAGTAGTTTACTGATGTTATCGTTACTGACAGGGTGCGATTTTACCGATTATAAAACGCGAATTCAAAGGGAAAACGATATTAATAACCCAACAGGAAATAAATCAGTTTGTTTAAGGGTCGGTAAGGTTTATGAAGATATGTATCCTTATACTATTCAATATATTGAAGGCGAAATTGATCCTGATGATGCATGGGATAAAATCGCCGCCAATAATGAGCTTAATTTAAAACTATCCCTCTATGCTAAAGAGGGATTATTTACTGAAGAGCTGGTTGGTCATGACGGCGATAAGCCCCTGTACCGTTATAATTTAACGGAAGAAGGTCGCAAATACGTAGATTGGTGGGGGGGCACTAACTTCTGCTTTGGTCGGGTTGTGGTTGACAAGATTACCAAAGTCGATAATCAACTTAAGGGTATGAGAATGGTATCATTCAGTTACCACATGGAAAATGTGCCAAATTGGATAAAAAATAAGGATATTTATAGCTTGTATCCTAATTTTTTCGATATTGAAGCAGCTGCAACAGGTAAAGAATTAGCCAGAGGGACTCATTATTATAATGTTAATGATTACGGTGAATTAACCTTGAAAGCAGGGAAGAGTGGTAGTTATTTTTTATAAAGTTATTTTAATTCATTAGATTACTGTTAAGTTTAAGATTTTCGGGGGTAAAAAAGTGTTTCCATACTTACTGTCATACCAATATACAGCTGATACGAGCCATAAGCGGAAGCAGTGACAAAAGAGATTAAAAAACTTTAACTAACAGGTAATAACTGATGAAAACACAAATCAAAAAAATCTTAATATTAGGTAGTAGTTTACTGATGTTATCGTTACTGACAGGGTGCGATTTTACCGATTATAAAACGCGAATTCAAAGAGAAAACGATATTAATAACCCAACAGGAAATAAATCAGTTTGTTTGGCAGTGGGGGATTTAACTGAGGATATGTATCCTTATACTATAAAATATCTGCCTGGTTATCATAAAGATTTACATTATCGTGACCCAATTTATGTTAATCATAAATTAAATAAACGATTAGCCCTTTATGCTAAAGAGGGATTATTTACCGAAGAGCTGGTTGGTCATGACGGCGATAAGCCCCTGTACCGTTACGATTTAACAGAGGAAGGGCGTAAATACGTAGATTGGTGGGGGGGCACTAACTTCTGCTTTGGTCGGGTTGTAGTTGATAGGATTACAGAGGTTGATAATCAACTTAAAGGTATGAGAATGGTGTCATTCCGTTACCATATGGAAAATGTGCCAAACTGGATAAAAAGCAAACAGATTTATAGCTTGTATCCTAATTTTGACGGTCTTGAAGATGTCGTAACAGGTAAAGATCTTGCCAGAGGGACTCATTATTATAATGTTAATGATTATGGTGAATTAAAGCTAAGAAGGGCTAAAAGTGGCGGTTATATTTTATAAAATTATTTTAATTCATTAGGTTATCGATTTTTTTAAAAGTGATTTGTGTGTTCAATATTGGTTGGTTAAATTACTTTTAATAGGTTAAAACGTTAATTACAACAACAAGCAAAAGGATAATATATTAATATTGTATCTTGCTAATAAGGAGATGATTTGTACGATATGATATTTTGTATAAAATAGATTAATAGATTTTTATAAGTAAGAGAATTATAAAGGAAATAAAAATGAGTAAGTTAAAAGGGGTAATTCGTTTAGGGGATTCTACAGATCATGGTGGAAAGGTTATTACTGCATCGTCAACGATGAAGGTTTTAGGTAAACCCGTTGCTCGAGTAGGTGATTTAGTTAGTTGTCCTGTAAAATATCATGGTGTTAATCCAATCATTGAAGGTGAATCAACTATTACCGATCAAGGTCTACAAGTAGCTTTAGATGGTCATAAAAGTGCTTGTGGTTGTTCTTTAATATCATCAATATCAGAAGTAGGGAAAGGCTAATGTCTATAGATTTAACCTCACTGCCAAAGCTAATGCCCGAACCCAAAAAATTAAATTTAAGATTATGGGCGTTTTTGTTGGTTGCGTTCATATTTATTGGCGCTGTCATTACAGTAGCAGCCAGTTTTTTTTATCGTATCCCAAATGCTCTATTTTTATCGGGGATTTTTGTTTTTCCTGTGCTTATTTGGGGTGGGCTTTTTTTGTACCGTTTTTATGCTCATAGTTATTGTAAAGCTTATAATAATGAATGGAATTTATATCGAGAACAACGCAAAGAGGAGATGATAAATGATGGGCAAAGAGGTTTATCCGTTTTAGGGTATTTGCTCGTTACACAATACGGTAAATTAGGCAATGCAGCAAATATCATTGATAACAAATTTTTAATGACATCGAAGCTACATCCTAAAAGTAGTATTGTTGTGCCTCATACCACTTTACCTATAAATGATGATTTAAAAAATGAAAATTTTAGTGATCGTTTACAATTGATATTTACAGACTGGGAAAAAGAAATCAAAGCTAAATTGGATCAAGTTCCAACCAATTTAAATTTGCATGTGCGATTATTTATAGATGCAGGTATTTCTGAGGAGCAAATTAATACGTTATGGACAAACACATTAGGAAAATTGGTTTCTAATCCAACTAGTTTGGTGATTGAAGCGCCAAGCCGTTCATCGACATTTATTGAATCATGGTTAGATGACAAAGAGCATGATAATGATTTACTGTTAGTGATAAATGCGCATATGTTTTTTTCTCCAGAGAAAAATCAAGGTGAATTTGCTTCATGGCTTTTGTTAGCGGGTGAAAAGGCAGATATTGGAGCTTTGTTGGATGATCAATCCTCATTAGTAAAAGTACACCGCAGTGAACAAACTTCGTCATTAAATCAAACTATTGATAATGCTTTATTATGGGGTAGCGCTAATAAAGCAACTTATGGCGATGTATGGTATAACGGTGTATCTTCAGTGTTAAAAAATGATATCGTTAATCATTTTAACCAAATTGAATTTAAGCCGCAAAATATGGTGAATGTTGAAAGTGCCATTGGCTATGCGGGACTTTGTTCATATTGGTTAGGTTTGTCTTTAGCTATTGAGAATGCTGTTAATTCTAAAAATAATCAGTTAATAGTTATAGGAAAACCAAAAGTTGCAGCTTCAGTAGTTTCATATTTGCAGAATAATATTACAAGCAGTAGCGATAATGGAAATGTCTAACTCAAGACAAATCACTACACAATCCAAATAAAAAATTTGGATTAACAGCTGAAGTTATTATCCTTGCTTAAGTGTGGTCAAGTGAGTTAATTGGCATAAAATATTTTGGTAGGGAGCCAAATCAAGTGATGACGACAAGGATGTGCGATATTTATGGTTCATCAAATGCCAATTAATCAAACGTGTGGAATCATGCGGTGATCAGCACTTGGGCAGCAGCACGCTTATCTTAATATCTATTTACAATAAAGATTCTATCCTAACAATCAGGATTTTATATCAATCAATGGATATTTACCTTGAATATCTAGAATTTTAAGCATATAAATAAAAATCTTTGAAATTAATTCGTTCCGAATTTTGATGTTTTAATTCTTATTAAGTGAGGTTGATATGAAGCTTCGTAAAGTGATGATTATCGGTGTTGGTAATGTTGGTTCAACAACGGCTTATACTTTGGTTAATCGGGGAATTTGTGAAGAAATTGCCCTTGTTGATCTCAATAAGGATTTGGTTTATGGGCATGCGCAAGATTTATTAGATGCCGCAGCTTATCGACAAAATATGGTTAAAGTTAGCTTACGCGAATCAGCTGATTGTGCTGATATTGATATCGCAATTATCACTGTTACCTCAGGCATTGCTCAAAAAAGTCGAGCAGAAGAACTTGCTGGAACCTCTAAAATCATTGATAGCATAGTTCCTAATATGATGAAGAATGGTTTTAAGGGGATATTTTTAATTGCAACCAATCCTTGCGATGCCATTACATATCAAGTCTGGAAACTATCTGGCTTACCTCGTCACCGAGTGATTGGTACAGGGGTATGGCTTGATACGGTACGTTTGCGTCGATTATTGGGCGAAAAAATGGATATTGGTCCACAAAGCATTGATGCTTTTATTGTCGGTGAACATGGTGATTCACAATTTCCGGTTTGGTCTCATTCATCAGTTTATGGTATTAATCTTAATCGTTTAGACAAAAACAAAATTGATTTTGATGATATTGGTTTAAAAGCTAAAAATAAAGGTTTTGAAATTGTTAATTATAAACAATGTACTGAATATGGTATTGCCAGCACCATTACAGAAATCTGCCAGCATATTTTTACTAATAGCCATCGAGCTTTGGCTTTAAGCTGTATTTTAAATGGTGAATATGGTTATAAAGATGTTGCTATTGGTGTTCCTGCAATTTTAGATCAACATGGAATTAAAAAAATTATAGAACTCGACTTTACCGAAAACGAAAAACAGCTTTTTGAAAAAAGTATTAATATTATTAAAGGTTATATTCATCAAATTAAATAACGGATAGTAAAAATATGCTAATACCTTTTATTATAAGGCGCTAGGAGTGTTTGGGGGCGGTAGGGTTTCGGACGTGATTGCAGTAGCTGTTTTTAGCTTTAAATTTAATACGCCCGAAACTTAACTAAATTAATCAATCTTACTGTTTTATTTAACCTTAATTTGTTAAAAACAATTTAAGCGATGGGTTATACGTTTCGTTATGAAACGCATAACCTAATTCGGTTAAGTGTTGGTTAAACAGGTTAATGGTTGATTCGGCTATTTCAAACGCGGCAAGTACACGACCATAATCGGTACCGTGGCTACGATAGTGGAACATTGATATATTCCAATTAGTGCCTAACGTTTGTAAGAATTTTAGTAGTGCTCCTTGCGATTCAGGGAACTCAAAACTGTATACTTGTTCTTGAAGTGGTTTGCAAGGCTTGCCACCAATCATGTAGCGTACGTGAAGTTTTGCCATTTCATCTTCAGTAAGATCAACAACAGGGTAATTTGCAGCAGTGAGTTCTTGCATGATTTCATCTTTTTCGTTACTTTTTGCGATTTTAACACCCACAAAAATACAAGCTGATTTTTCATCATGATAGCGGTAGTTAAATTCGGTCACAGCTCGCCCACCTAATAGCTGGCAGAAATTTAAAAAACTGCCTTTCTTTTCTGGGATGGTGACGGCTAATAACACTTCACGTTTTTCGCCTAATTCACAACGTTCTGATACATAGCGTAAGTTGTGGAAGTTTAAATTCGCTCCTGATAATATGTGAGCAAGGCTTTCGCCACTGATGTTGTGCTGTTCTACGTATTTTTTTAGCCCTGCTAGTGCTACTGCGCCAGATGGTTCAGCTATTGCACGCACATCGTCAAATAAGTCTTTCACTGCTGCGCAAATTTCGTCGCTATCCACGGTAATAATATCATCAATATATTGTTGGCAAAGTCTGAATGTTTCATCGCCAATTCGTTTGACTGCAACGCCTTCAGCAAAGAGTCCGACACGCTCTAAATCAATAGGGTGACCTGCTTCTAATGCAGCTTTTAAGCAAGCTGAGTCTTTAGGCTCAACCGCAATAACTTTGATTGATGGCATGATTTGTTTGATTAATACTGCAATGCCTGCGGCAAGCCCACCACCACCAACAGGTACAAAGATTCGGTCTAGTTTGGCATTTTGTTGTAATAGTTCCATAGCAATACTGCCTTGCCCAGCAATTACTAGTGGATGATCAAATGGTGGAATGAAGATGCGATTTTGTTCTTTAGCCAGTTCCATTGCTTTGGCTTTGGCTTCGTCAAAATTGGCGCCATAAAGTAATACTTCACCCCCAAAACTTTTTACAGCTTCAACTTTGATATCCGCTGTGGTAAGAGGCATAACAATTAAGGAGTTAATACCTAATTTGCTTGCTGAAAAAGCCACACCTTGCGCATGGTTACCTGCTGATGCAGCAATAACGCCGCATTTGCGTTCTTCTTCACTTAAGCTGGCTATCATGGCTTGTGCACCACGAATTTTAAAGCTGTGGACGAGCTGGCGATCTTCGCGTTTGACAAAAACTTGATTGTGTATTCTTGCCGATATTTTTTCCATTTTTTCAAGTGGCGTTACTTCTGCCACATCGTATACGGCGCTACAAAGCGTTGCTTTTAAATAATCTGCACCGGTAAGTTGAGTATTTTCTTGTTTCACAATTAGCCACCTAATTTACTTTTATCTCGTACGGCACCTTTGTCTGCGCTTGTTGCTAAACTGGCGTAAGCTTTAAGCGCAAAAGAGACGTAACGATCTCGATTATGAGGGGTAAATGCTTTTTCACCTCGTTCTAGTTCTGCAATTCGTCGGCGTTCAAGTTCAGAAGTTGGGACATCTAGTACTAATTTACGATTTGGGATATCAATATCAATAATATCGCCATCACGAACAAGACCTATAACGCCGCCATTTGCTGCTTCTGGAGAAATATGACCGATCGATAAGCCAGAAGAACCACCAGAAAATCGTCCGTCAGTAATGAGTGCACATTTTTTGCCTAGCCCCATGGATTTTAAATAACTGGTTGGGTAGAGCATTTCTTGCATACCCGGTCCGCCTTTTGGTCCTTCATAAATGATGACAACCACATCGCCTGCTTCTACTTTACCGCCTAATATGCCATCAACCGCATCTTCTTGGCTTTCAAATACTTTTGCAGGCCCTCGGAAAATTAAATTTTCAGCGGCAACGCCTGCAGTCTTAACAATTGCGCCATCTTGAGCAACATTGCCATAGAGTGTTGCAAGTCCACCGTCTTGACTATAGGCGTGAGCTTTATCACGAATACAACCGTTTACACGGTCATCGTCAAGTGAATCCCAATAACAATCTTGTGAAAAAGCTTTAGTGGTGCGAATGCCTGCAGGTCCACTACGATACATTTTTTTTACTGCTTCGTCAGTAGTTTGAGTTATGTCGTATTTGGTGAAAGTTTCTTGTAATGTTAGTCCTAGAACGTTGTGTACATTGCGATTTAGTAGTCCGGCTTTATCCAGTTCAGACATAATTGACACAACGCCACCAGCTCGGTGAACATCTTCCATATGATATTGCGCAGTACTTGGTGCTACTTTACATAAATGTGGAACTTTACGCGATAATCTATCGATATCTGACATGGTAAAGTCGATTTCGCCTTCTTGTGCAGTGGCTAACAAATGTAATACGGTGTTGGTCGAGCCACCCATAGCAATATCTAACGACATAGCATTTTCATATGCCGCTTTTGTTGCAATAGATCGTGGTAGGTAAGATGCATCATCATGTTCATAATAACGTTTGGTGATTTCAACAATGCGTTTAGCTGCATTTAAAAAGAGTTGTTCACGTTGTTTGTGAGTGGCGATAAGTGAGCCATTGCCTGGTAATGAAAGCCCTAATGCTTCGGTTAAGCAGTTCATGGAGTTAGCCGTAAACATGCCAGAGCAAGATCCACATGTTGGGCAGGCTGATTCTTCGATGGCTTTGCTATCAGCATCACTTACATTCGGGTTAGCGCTTTGAATCATGGCGTCAACTAAGTCTAATTTAATGATTTGGTCAGATAGTTTAGTTTTGCCAGCTTCCATTGGTCCACCTGAGACAAAAATAGTTGGGATGTTTAAACGCAGCGATGCCATTAACATACCCGGGGTGATTTTGTCACAGTTTGAGATGCAGATCATGGCATCGGCACAATGTGCATTAACCATATACTCGACAGAGTCAGCAATGAGTTCTCTTGAAGGAAGTGAGTAAAGCATTCCACCATGTCCCATGGCAATACCATCATCAACTGCGATTGTATTGAACTCTTTGGCTATACCACCCGATGCTTCAATTTGTTTGGCGACTAGCTGTCCAATGTCTTTTAGGTGGACATGTCCTGGTACGAATTGAGTAAATGAGTTAACCACAGCTATGATAGGTTTACCAAAGTCTTCATTTTTAACGCCAGTTGCACGCCATAATGCGCGGGCTCCTGCCATATTCCTTCCTTCGATGGAAGTGGCTGATCGATATTTAGGCATTTATTGCTCCCAATTTTTTTATGCAAGCGACTGATATTTATTGGTACATAATTTTATTAAATAAATTATTTTTTAACCCATTTTCTGCCGAGCTAGCCGGCAGGTTTGGGAACTTTTTATTTAACTGGATCTAACCATCCGTATTTATCTTCAGTTTTACCGTTAAATAAACCGAAGAATGTTTGTTGGATTTGTTTGGTGATTGGACCACAACGACCAATGCCAACTTGAATGCGGTCAACGCTACGTACTGGTGTAATTTCAGCTGCAGTGCCTGTCATAAATACTTCGTCAGCTAGATAAAGTGATTCGCGTGATAATGTTTGCTCGCGTACTTCTATGCCAATGTCACGTGCTAGTGTTAGCACTGCATCACGGGTAATACCTGGTAGCGCAGAAGACGATAGAACAGGGGTATATAAAATGCCATCTTTTATGATAAATAGGTTTTCGCCCGCACCTTCTGATAGGTGACCATGTACATCTAACGCAATACCTTCTTGAAAGCCATTGGCTCTTGCTTCAGATCCGATTAATAATGACGACAAATAGTTACCGCCCGCTTTAGCTGCTGCGGGAATGGTGTTTGATGCAACCCGATGCCACGATGAAACCATGGCATCAATACCTTGATCTAAAGCTTCTTCACCAAGATAGGCACCCCATGGAAATGCAGCTATCATGACATCGGTTTGATAACCAGCAGGCGGGTTTACTCCCATGCCGACATCCCCTACAAAAACAAGTGGGCGAATATACGCACTTTTTAAATTATTTTTTTTGATAGTTTGGCGAGTTGCTTCCATAATTTCTTCAAGAGAATAAGAAACAGGAAAACGATAAATTTTGGCTGAATTTAATAGTCTTTGTGCATGTTCTTTGTGGCGAAAAATAGCAGGACCTTTATGTGTATTGTAACAGCGGACGCCTTCGAAAACGGATGTACCATAATGCAACGCATGTGACATTACATGTACTTTTGCATCAGCCCATGGAACCATTTCGCCATTAAACCAAATATAATCAGATTTTGCTGTAGAACCCATTTTTTATTCCTCTTTGATTTTACTTTTTGTTAAGCTTGTATTTGCGCTATATCTTTAATATTAACGGTCAAATATGTACTATAGTTTTAAGTTTGTTTAACATCTAATACTTTGATTAGCACCAATTTAACTAGTTGTTATAAATAATGATTGCCTGTTAAATGATTATGCTTCAATTGATATCACATCCACTAATTTAGCAACTTGATTTTGTAATGTTGATATCGATCTCTCTGTTGCAAGTGTTAATGATAAAATGAATGTATGATTATCAATTGTGTGCATTTGCATTTTTTTTATATGTCCACCACGATGACGAATAACTCGTAAGATACGTTCAAGTGTTCCTAATTTATTATCCGCTTTTATGGTCAATTGATATGGTGTTTCACTCATCGCTTACTCCTTACTACTTTTATCTAGCATATTTTCATTAGCTGCACCGGGGGGAACTAATGGCCAAACGTTTTCTAATTCATCAATACGTACATGTAAGAGATATGCGCTCGATGAATTGAATAGATTATTTAGTGCTTCTTCAATTTCTGATTTTTTGTAGATAGTTTGCCCCGGAATATCAAACGCTTTGGCTAACATGATAAAGTCTGGGTTATCTGATAAGTTGGTTTCGCTATACCTTTCATTAAAAAATAATTCTTGCCATTGACGAACCATGCCCAAACGTTGGTTATCAATTAAAATTATTTTTATCGGTAGGTGTTTGCGTTTAATTGTGGTGAGCTCTTGGACATTCATCATGAAAGAGCCATCTCCGGATATGCAAATAACACAATCATTTGGTCTTGCCATTTGAGCCCCAATAGCTGCAGGCAGTCCAAATCCCATCGTTCCAAGACCACTTGATGTAATAAAGTTTTGTGGATGATTAAAATGCATGTGTTGGGCTGTCCACATTTGATGTTGTCCAACATCTGTTGTGATAATGGTGTTTGCTGATTTACGCTCTGAAATTGTTTTTAATAATGCTGGAGCATAAATCGCTTCTCCAGGGTGATCATAACGCGTTGGATGACTAGATTTTAATTTGTCTATCCTTTTGTGCCATGCTTCAATCGATACTTTTTGGTGAAGTTGTGGAAGCACTTGTTTTATATCACCTTGTAGTCCCAAATGGGTTTGGCGTAGTTTATTAATTTCGGCTTGGTCGATATCGATATGAATCACTTTAGCATGGCGTGCAAATTCATTAAGGTTACCTGTTACTCGGTCATCAAAACGTACACCTAATGCAATTAATAAATCACATTCCTGCACTGCTAGGTTAGCCGCTTTTGAGCCGTGCATGCCGATTAATCCTAAGTAATATGGGTTATTAATATCTGCAACACCTAAACCTTTTAAGGTTGAAACGCTCGGAATTTGCGTTAATTCCATGAAATCCTTTAATTCGGTAATCGCACCTGAAAGCCCAACACCACCACCAATATATAGCATTGGTTTTTGGGCTTGAGCCATCATCTTTTGGGCTAGTGTTATATCATCATGCGAGATAGAAATTTGTTTATCGAACTTAAGTGAATTTTGGTTAAAATGAGGTTTTAAGAAAGAAGGTGATAAATGTTGTTGGTAATCTAAGTCTGCTAATTGTATGTCTTTTGGTATATCAATTAATATTGGTCCTGGTCTGCCTGAGTTGGCTATATAAAACGCCTCTTCTAAGGCATTGGGCAAGTTTTGTGGTTTATCTATTAAGTAGCTGTGTTTGGTACAGGCTAGCGATAAACCTAAAACGTCGACCTCTTGAAAGGCATCGGTGCCAATTAGTTTATTGGGTACTTGACCTGTTATGGCAATAATAGGAACAGAATCGATTAAAGCATCTGCTAGTCCTGTAATGATGTTGGTTGCTCCTGGACCAGAAGTGGCAATGCATACGCTTATTTTGCCTGTGGCACGTGCGTAACCAATAGCGGCCATTGCCGCACCTTGTTCATGACGACAAAGTACATGTTCAATTCCACCATCATAAAGCGCATCATATAGAGGCATAATTTGTCCACCAGGATACCCAAAAACGGTGGTAATGCCTTTTTCTTTCAAGGTTTTTACTATCCACTGTGTTCCTAACATTTATTCCTCGCTTGTTCTATTCAATTATGTATTGGCTATAAAAAAACCCCCGCTTTTTTGGGGCGGGGGTTTTGGGTTATGTGTTAACCTTTTTTAACTCAAAAACGCCCCTGCGCAGGAATAATGACCACGCTGATAATAGTAATGAGGGCGATGTTGAGTAGAAAATTCATAATAATTTGTTCTATTTTTTATTATTTTTAAAACAGTGTTCTAATAAAATACTCGCTTTAAAAAAAAGTGCAACATTTTTATTGTGTTTCTAATAATTTACTGAATGTAACTTAAAAAATTTAATTTTGCATAAGTTTTATATCAATTTTAATCAATTAAAGTATAATTTTTAAGTGGTATTTTGTTAGATATTGATGTATAAATGTTGTTCAATTGCAGTTCAAAGCTATCAATGGTTAATTTTATAAACACTGCTAAAAGAACCAGCTAT
Source organism: Gilliamella sp. Choc4-2 (assembly GCF_001690355.1). GTDB lineage: Bacteria > Pseudomonadota > Gammaproteobacteria > Enterobacterales > Orbaceae > Gilliamella > Gilliamella apicola_A. Next base: position 67,957 of record NZ_LZHG01000030.1, on the reverse strand, counting down.
CAGATATTGAAAGGGCTAAATATGAAAAGGTGGAAGGTAACAGCTTTACTTACATTGATTTGTATTTTAGTGGGTTGTGATAATTCTTCTAAAACGACATCAAGCAATTCAAAAAATATTAAATCCGATTCATCTAGTCACAATAATGATGTTGATGTTTCTCAATATTCTGTTATTAATCCAGTGAAAAAAAACTTACCAATAGAAATTGATGAATTGACAACCTTGTTTGATATTTTTGCCGAAAAAAATAGGATTAACTATCAATATAGGGTTAAAAATACACCAACTCAAGCTTTATTATTGCCTAGCACACTTGAAACTATACGTAATAATTTACTTTCAGATTATTGCCGAGATACCCCTGAAATAAAGACGTTAAAAAATATTTTTCCTAATGGCGCGAATTATCATTATTATGTTGATAATGAAGAAGTCATTATTGTTGAGTTGAAATTATCGGATTGCCAAGCTAAGACTAAGTAGATTTTTAATCTAAAAATAGTAATGTGATTGCTTTTTTATGAATTTAACCATCTTTAATATGACAGTATAAGTTTATAATTTTTAGTGCCCTAATTGGTTATAAACTGGCTAACTCTACGTTTATTTGATACACTATTGTCGGTGCAAGATTATGCAACACCAATGGTTTGGTATTATATGAATTATTGACCTCACCAAGCCAATCAAGGAAAGCCACCGTAATTACTTATTGAATCTTTAATTATATTGAATTTACACAAGTTTATATTTGATTAAAGTTTTGGTTTTTTACACAACTATTCGACACTCTTTATTCAAAATATTTTTAGGATTAATTGTTATATAGCAACAAGGTTTTACTATTAATTGATGTTATTTAAGTTTTATTGGGTTTAAAACATATATGCCTAACTTAGGAGAAAATTATGAGTAAACAAACCTGTAATCCACTTACAAAATATTATCATGATAAATTTCCGAAACAGAAACAAGCTGCACCAGGGTTACAATGTGAAATGGACCCAGTACCAGATTGTGGCGAGAAAAGCTATCAAGGGCATCAGCGATTAGAAGGTAAAAAGATGCTTGTTACTGGTGGCGATTCAGGTATTGGTCGAGCAGCGGCGATTGCTTATGCAAAAGAAGGGGCTGATGTCGCTATTAATTATCATCCTGATGAGCAAAAAGATGCTGAGGATGTGGCTAAAATTATTGAGAAGGCAGGACGTAAAGCTGTTTTGATTCCTGGTGATTTGAGTGATGAAGCTTTTTGTAAAAAAATGGTGGATGAAGCACATAATAAACTTGGGGGATTAGATAATCTGACTTTAGTTGCCGGCAAACAAACCTCTGTTGCAGATATTATGGACTTAACTACCGAGCAAATTAGGAAAACTTTCGAAATTAATGTATTTTCACTATTTTGGACAACTAAAGCTGCGTTAGGTTATTTGAAACCTGGATCGACTATTATTACGACCTCATCTGTTCAAGCTTTCCAACCTGGTGCAAGTTTATTAGATTATGCAGCGACTAAATCGGCCATTATTGCATTTACAAAAGGTCTAGCAAAACAAATAGCGAGTAAGGGTATTAGAGCAAACATTGTCGCACCTGGTCCTGTCTGGACGCCATTACAAATTTGTGGTGGTCAACCTAGTGACGCCATTCCTGAATTTGGTAAAGAAACGCCTTTAAAACGTGCAGGGCAGCCTGTTGAACTTGCTGGTGTTTATGTGCATTTAGCCTCAAGTGAGTCGAGCTACACTACGGCTGAAACCTATGGTGTGACAGGTGGTGAGCATACTAACTAATGAAATCATAACTAATATTTTCAATAAAAGGGTTTATTAAAGCGCTTTTATTAATGTTTTTTTTTAAATCAACGTTCTATTATGTATTAATTATAATAGCAACACTATTTTTACTCATTATAAACAAAGGCAGAATAATGAAAACTTTAAAAGTAATTTCTTTGGCAATTGTGGGGGTTTTTTTAGTTAATTGTGATAATTCTGGAAAGACTATGGGGGATCTTCAACAAAAAATTGAACAAACTGGATCAGATATGGGCAATAAAGCTAATGATTTATATGCACAAGCAAAATTAGAAACTCAAGAAGCGTTAGATAAGCTAAAAGAGGGTAACTATGGTGTTGCTCAGGATATGATTATTAAAGGTATTAAACAACAATTGCCAATGAATACAGATCAAAATACAACGTTAGTTGATATATCAAAAGAAAATAATACAATTAATTATAAATATGTAGTTAAAAATATAAATAATGATACGTTGCAATCAGACAATAATAAAAATTCATTATTGAGTAATTTAAAATCTTATTATTGTGGTAATGATATAATTGTAAAAGGGATAAGATTGGCCTTTCCTGATGGTTCCAACTATAACTATTTTATCAATGATGAGAAAGTGTTAACTTTAAATTTAAAGCCGAGCGATTGTGAAGCTCGATAAATCTTAATCTGCTTTCTAAGCTAATAAATAATTTACGTTATGATTATCAAGGAAAGTAATAGATAGAAAAACAGGGCGTTAAGTCCTGTTTTTCATTTACAATTTGATAAGGTAGAAATTTTTTGTATTAATCTAGAGCTTTACCTTTGGTTTCTGGAATTAAAAAGACAAAAGCAGCCGCTGAAAGTAGGTAAGCTGCTGAAAGTAATGCAAGAGCATAGCTAATAGAATAAATGGTTGCGAGATAAGCAATTAGGACTTGTGAAACACCTGCAATACCACGACCAGTATTAAAAATAATATTTTCCGCACTTGAACGTGCATCGGTCGGATAATGTTCAGCAAGCAAAGCTCCATAGCCGCCCATCATACCATTGACGAAAAAGCCAATAACAGATCCAAATATGATTAATATTGTCATATTGGTTTGTTGAAAATAAAACCATATGGATATGGTTGAGATTAAAAGGAATACGATATAAGAAGGTCGACGTCCAAATTTATCACATAACCAACCAAAAATTAAGATACCTAAGGACATACCAATTGTTGTTGAGATTGTCCAAAACATGGTGTTTTTAAATTCTAATTTTAGCTCGGAAGCTATCATATTTGGCATCCAAACCATGAGCCCATAAAATCCGAAGTTTTGTACTGCACACGCTATTGTTAATCCGATTGTTGTCGCAGTTGTTTTTGGCGAACTAAACAGTTTATTAATAGCAATTTTATTTTTGTTTTGATCTTTTAAATTTTGCCAAATTTCTGGTTCTTTCAGTCCGTTACGTGTCCACGCCACAAATAGTGCTGGTAACACACCTACAGCAAAGGCCCAACGCCACCCATAAAATTCACCAATAAAATTAACTGTTAAAGTGGCAAGAATAATGCCAGCTTGAAAGCCTAATGCAACGATGGAGGTTGCTCTTGATCGTTTGTTTTTAGGCCAGCTTTCTGAAACCAGTGTCATACCGATACCAAATTCGCCACCAAGTCCAAGCCCACTTAAAAATCGAAAGATTAAGAAGCTTTCATAATTAGGTGCAATAGCACATAGTCCAGTAAATAGGGAAAAGATTAAAATGGTCCATGAAAAGACTCTAACTCGACCATATTTGTCTGCAAGGATACCAAATAAAATACCACCCAGTACAGCTCCAAGCAATGTGACGGATGTTAAAGTACCCAAATCGGTATTAGATAAATTAAAGGTAGTAGAAATTAGGCTAAAACAAACACCTAAGATCATCATATCCATGCCATCTAATGCGTAACCGACAGTAGATGCAAAAAGCGTTCTTTTTTGATATGGGGTTGTTTGTTCGCTTTCATTTTTAACTTGCTTGAATGAGTTTGCTTCAGCTTTCATGTGTACCTCTAGTTATTTAAATAAATAGTTGCTTAAAATACGCGTTTTTTATGTTTAATCTTTGTTTAGACGGTAGCTAATTTAAAGCGGGGCAAGTATATACTTAAAACTTATAAAAATCCAACTTAAAGACCCAAACAACCTTTTTATAAATAAAAAGGTTGTTTGTAGTTAAAGATCCCCACGTTATGAGCAACTATTTTTATTCATTTGTGGCATTACAAAAGCGAAAAATCTCAATTATTTATTGAGTACTAAAAGTTTGTTTTATAGTCAGATGTTAACCAAATATGTTAACTTTTATGAAGATAACATACTATTTTTAATCAATAAAATACCAATATCCTTTATTGACAAGTTTAAGCATAGTGTTTAGTACGTTTTTATCTTGTAATTGTTCGTAACTCAAAATTTCAGTTTCGCATAAAATATCAATCATTGGCTTAGGTAAATTTATTTTTTCTCCATGAATATAGCCAGATTCACCAATTTTAAACATTCGAATGCTTGGTACTCGACACAATTTTGCGCCAGTTTGTAACATTGACTGAAATTCATCATATTCGTATGGGGGGTCAACAGAAACGATGTTAAGTTCATGCATTGGTAAAGTGATGTGTTTGCCAAACCAATCATTAAATAGGTTCGGTGTTTTGACCAAGTCAATGATTTGATCTTGCAATTTGGCTAATTCATAAGGCTGAATTTGATAAGGATCTTTAGGTAATTTTAAATCTGGATCTTGATAAAAAATACCATTAGGCAAGTTATCAATAATGTAGTCTGCAAAACCACTTAGTAGCTCTTGTGAAGTTTGCGTTCTAAAACCAACCGAATAACTTAATGATTCGCCAATCGATATACCATTATGTGGATAGCCAATTGGGATATATAAAATATCACCCGCTACGATTTCTTCATCAATGATGGGATGGTATTTTTCAACATGCAATAACGCTTTATGAGCGTTAAATTGCTTATAATTTGGGTTTCGATCACCAACTTGCCAACGTCTGCATCCCTTACCTTGGATAATAAAAACATCATAATTATCAATATGAGGACCAACTCCAGCCCCTTTAGTGGCATAAGAAACCATTAAATCTTCAAATTGCCATTGGGGTATGCACTTAAAGGGTTCTAGTAAAGTGGCTGCTTGTTCGTGCCAATGATCAACAGCTTGTACTAATAAACTCCAATGATCTTCACCTAAACGGCTAAAATCAGTGAAAGGACCAAATTTGGCATCCCATTTACCATTTTTGTTGGTAACGATCCGGCTTTCGATCTCTTCCTCCATTGCCAATCCAGCAAGTTCGTCGGGGGTAATAGGGTCAATAAAATGCTTAAAAGCATTACGTAAAATAACCGGTTTTTTTTGCCAGTAATTTTTTAAAAAATTATCCCAGTCTATGGTTAATTTATTACTCATTTAATTTCCCCTGTAAATTAAATAACTGACAAAAGTTATTGGTTGTTTGCTGAGCAATAATATCTAGCGTTACGCCTTTTAAAATAGATAAATAGTTAGCAACTTCCCGTACGTAAGCTGGTTGGTTTTCTTTTCCTCGGTAAGGTACGGGTGCCAAATAAGGTGAGTCCGTTTCAACCAAAATTCGGTCAATTGGTACATATTTTGCAACTTCGCGTAAAGCTTCAGCATTTTTAAAGGTGATAATGCCAGAAAAAGAAATATAAAAACCGATATCTAATAATTGTTTAGCTGTGTCAATATCTTCGGTGAAACAGTGTAATACACCAGAGTGGACATGCTCTTCTTTTAGTATTTTTAAGGTATCTTGTTTGGAGCTGCGTGTATGGACAATAATGGGTTTACTTAATTTTCTACCTAAGCGTATGTGCTCTTTAAAAATAGTTTGTTGTAATTCTATATTGTCTTGCTGGTAATAATAATCAAGCCCCGTTTCGCCAAGTGCTACGACATTATCTTGTCTTGCTAAAGTTTCAAAACGATTTGCATCGTATTGTTCATCGTCAAGGTTAAGTGGATGAATACCGCAAGAAAGAGAACATTGTTTTTGATAAGGTGTGAGCAGTTGCCTCATTGACTCATAACCTGATAGGGTTGTTGCTACGCTTAGACAATGTTTAACATCATTTTTGAGTGCATCTTGTAACACTTTATCGATAGATCTTGTACTTAAGTTTAAACTATCTAAATGACAGTGTGAATCAATTAAAAACATATATTACTCTTTATTTGAATGTTGTTCAAAATCACGAACAGGTTTGATGGTCGACCAAGAACGGCAAGCCGGACATAACCAATAAATAGAGTTAACTGTGAATCCACATTTTTGGCAGCGATAATTTGGTACCGCTTTTATTTGTTCTCCTACCATATTACGTAAAAGTAATAAACTTTCTCTTGCTTTACCTTGTTCTGCATCTGCTACATGATAATCCATTAATCGATAAAATCCTTTTAAATTAGGATGTTTAATGAGTTCTCGATACATGTAATATTGTGCCGCATCAAGCCCTTTTTGTTTTTCAATAATATCTGCAAACATGAGCTCAGCTACACTACCAGTGTCTTGTTCAACACATTGTTGTAAAAATTGTTGAAATTCATATTGATTATCAAGCTGTTGATAACAATCTTTTAGTAATGGTAATGCTTCACCAATGAATGCTTTGTCCTGATGTAAAATTTGTTGAAATGATTCGATCGCTTGTTCAGTTTTATTTTGTACCATAAGTACTCTTCCCAACATGAGTGATGTTCGTGCACATGTGGAGTCAGCAGACGCTGATTTTTGTAAAAAAACATAAGCTTTGTCTAAATCTTCATTTGCCATTGCTAAGGATGCTAACTCACAATAAAATTGAGCTATATCTGTTTTATATTTAATATTGCCTAATTTAACCAGTTTTGTTGCTGCATTGATGGCACTTATCCATTCACTAGTTGATTGGTAAATAGTGATAAGTTGTTGTAAGGCGTGTTGTTGAAAGTCTTCTTCATCAATTAATTGTAAAAACATGCCTTCAGCACGATCGTATAGGCCGGCTATCATATAGTCTCTGCCTAATTGCTGAATAGCTAATAATCGCTGATCGAAGGTTAATGAAGAACTTTCCATCAAAGCTTGATGAATGCGTATCGCTCTATCCACCTCGCCCCGAGATCGAAATAAATTTCCTAACGTTAGATGTGCTTCAAGTGTGCCTTCATCTTCTTTTAACATGTCTAAGAATAGATCGACAGCTTTGTCTTTTTGATTCGATAAAAGAAAATTAAGACCATCGACATATTCACGTGATAATCGATTCGATTGAGCTAAATATTTTTGTTTTGCATTTCTGTCACCCATATACCAGCCATATGCAGCGGCAATAGGAAGCAATAGAAATAACAGTTCAAACATAATCTCTTTTCTTAATCGATTTTTGTTAATTGTGTTTTTTGATGATTTGCTAAATCTTCATCATATTTTTTTTGTAATTTATTCAATTTACGTTTAGTCGATGAGTGTTGTAATTTTGATTTGAGAAAAAATATACCTGTTACAAACCAACCTACAATGAAACCAGAACCAAATAAAATTCCGAGTAAAACAGATATGCGTACTTCTGATTTTGCGACTAAATAATTAAATGTTACAACCTGATCATTGGCTGCTCCTAGTGCTATAGATATGGCAAAAATGGCAATTATCAATAGAACCAATATAATTAATTTCATAACGTTGACCTTTCTATTTTTATCTGAACATCTTTTTTATTAATGGTTTATTTATATATTTCTGCATTTATTTTTATAAAGCAGTGTTAAAAGCTGGTCTTTAATAAAATTCTCGCTGAATTTTGAATCATTTTTCTTAAAGTTATTTCTCTACTATATGATATTTTCGGGCATAAAAACAGCAGATTAATGAAATACTCCAAGCTATTATAATGCCGAGTGCTAAATCTTCTGGTCTATGCATACCAAGCAATAAGCGACTTATTTCAATTAACCCCGTCCATAGAATGATAATTGATACAACAATATAATGACGTTTAAAACCAAATAATGTTATTGCTAAAAAAGCAAATGTCGCTGCAAATAACGTATGTCCAGAAGGGAATGAATAGCCCGTTTCGTCCTGCCAATGTTTAGCGAGCCAGCTAGGAATTATTGGTGAGTCATTTAATGTTTTTTCAATGAGTACTTTTCTTTCCGGTTTCGGTAGAGAGTAAAAAAACTTGTCATTGATGTTATATTCTTTTGCCATCCACAATACGTAAGGTCTTGCTTTAGTTGTTTGATTTTTTATCATGGATTTAATTACTTGTCCAATAAATAGTGCAGTTACTAAAATCAAACTTAACGATATTATATTTTTTATGGATTTATTAGGTAATAATAGGCAAAATAGTATCAATAAAAAGACCGAGGTAATTAAAGCCCAGTAAATACTTGCTGTTTCTGTTACCCAGAAAAAATATTCTGATGTAATATTTAAACTATTTGGCTGCCAATGCCAATTTATGACTATAATAGTAAGTGGCACAATTAAAAAAATAGCTAATACTGCTATTGTTTTTTTGATAACTAACCTCATTTTAAAACTCAATTAAGCATTATGTGCTGTCTATTTTAGCATAGATGGTTATCTATTTTTAAGAGGATACCACATCTATGTTTTTATTTAATACGGAGATAATAATGCAATTAAGACATATTGCACAAGCTAAATTACCAACACCGTGGGGATGTTTTACGATTGCTGGATTTGAAGAAATTGCAACAAGTAAAGATCATGTTGCATTAATATTTGGTGATATTACAGAACCTGTTCCGATTCTTACGAGAATTCATTCAGAGTGTTTAACCGGAGATGCGTTGTTTAGTTTACGTTGTGATTGTGGTTTTCAACTTGAAGCAGCATTAAAGCAAATTGCAAAAGAAGGGAAAGGTATTCTAATTTATCATCGCCAAGAAGGACGTAATATTGGTTTGCTCAATAAAATTAGAGCTTATGCACTACAAGATAAAGGGCTTGATACTGTTGAAGCAAATGAGCAATTGGGTTTTGCTGCAGATGAGCGAGATTTTACATTGTGTGCAGATATATTGACTTTGTTAGGCGTGACACAAATACGATTATTAACTAATAATCCAGAAAAAATAAGAGTTCTTGAGCAAGCTGGCATTCAAATTACCGAGAGAGTGCCTTTAGAAGTTGGTGAAAATCCAAATAATGAGCATTATTTGGAAACCAAAGTAAACAAAATGGGGCATTTACTTCATTTGCACCACTGTAATCATGAATAATTATTGATTATTAAGGCTTACCTCAAAATATATAAAGTATTTTGAGGTTATAGCAATGTTGTTATGTAATAAAAATGTAGTCATTATTTGATAGATTAAAAGGCATTGTTTTTATCAAAACAATATATAAATACCTTTTGGGTTATTTTTTATCACAACGTAATATGCCGCCATTGGCGATTTGATCTTGCGATATTTCATGCATAATGATTTGGACTGCTTCACGTTTGCAATTTAATGTTTCAACAATGGCATCTGTGACACGCTTTGCCATCTCTCTTTTTTGTTCTACTGTGCGACCTTCTAAAAAATCGATAACAACGTTTGGCATAAAAACTCCTAGTACTTTATTTGAGCAAGCTGATCTTCGGTTAATGCAATATCTTTATTTTGACATACGTTTATATTGCTTTGAATAATTTTTTTAGCAATTGCTTTTGCCTCTTCAAGTGAATGCATTTTATAAGTGCCACATTGATATTCATTAAGCTCTGGGATTTCTTTTTGTGATTTTACTTTTAAAACGTCATTCATTGATTTTTGCCATGCTTCAATTACCAATGATTCATCAGGCATGCCTATTAAAGACATGTAAAATCCAGTACGGCATCCCATTGGGGAAATATCAATAATTTCAACTTTATCACTATTGAGATGCTCTCTCATAAATCCAGCAAAAAGATGTTCAAGGGTATGGATTCCTTTTTCGGGTAGCAGATCTTTGTTTGGAATGGTAAAACGTAAATCAAATACCGTTATATTATCGCCTTTTGGGGTTACTATGGTTTTAGCAATTCGTACAAAGGGCGCTTTCATTTTGGTATGATCAACTTTAAAACTATCTAATAATGGCATTATTTTCTCCTTAAGATTGGATTGTTAGATATTTTTTATAATCTAACAATTCCAAAATATACTTATTTATCTAATAAATCTAACATTTGTTGTTCATCAATAACTTTGATACCTAGCTCTTGAGCTTTATCTAATTTTGATCCTGCAGCTTTACCAGCAATAACTAAATCAGTGTTTTTCGATACGCTACCGGTTACTTTTGCGCCTAGTTGTTTTAATTTTTCTTTTGCTTCATCGCGAGTTAAAACCGATAAAGTACCTGTTAGAACAATGGTTTTTCCGGAAAAAGGGGAATTGGCTCCAGTCATTTGTGCTTGTGGATCAACATTTTGCCAATGAATACCAATTTCGTCACTTGTTAGCTGTTCAATTATATTACGATTATGCGGTTCTTGAAAAAAGTCTACAATACTTTCGGCAATCACTATGCCAATATCATTAACCAATTGTAATTGTTCAAGTGTAGCATTTTCTATAGCGAGTAAATTACCAAAATGATTAACGAGATTTTCGGCTGTCACTTCACCTACGTTGGGTATGCCAAGAGCGAAAATAAAACGGCTTAATGTTGTGTTTTTAGATGTATTTAACGCATTAATTAAGTTATTAGCTGATTTTTCCCCTACTTTGTCTAAAGAGCAGAGTATAGGTACTGTAAGTTTATAGAGATCGGCTGGGGTTTTGACGTAACATTTATCAACTAATTGTTCAATAAGTTTATCGCCCATACCGTCAACATTCATCGCTCGACGAGAAATAAAATGTTTTAATGCTTCTTTACGTTGCGCAGGACAGATTAATCCACCTGCACATCGAGAAATAGCTTGACCTTCATCTCTAACAACAAGTGAATCACAAATAGGGCAGTGAGTGGGAAAAATTATCGCTTTGGTATCAGCAGGTCTTTTATCTAATAGTACCGAAACAATTTTTGGAATAACATCGCCAGCCCGGCGAATTGATACATAATCTCCTTCGCGTACACCTAATCTTTCTATTTCATCACTATTATGCAAAGTTGCATTACTGACAATCACCCCTGCTACTGAGACAGGCTCAAGTCTTGCAACAGGTGTGATTGCCCCTGTGCGCCCAACTTGAAAGTCTACTTTCTTTAATTGTGTGACTTCTTCTTGAGCAGGGAATTTAAATGCGGTTGCCCAACGAGGAGCTCGAGCAACAAAACCAAGTTCGTTTTGTAATGCAATACTATTGACTTTGATAACCACACCATCGATATCAAAATCTAATGACATGCGTTCTTCACCAATTTGTTTGAAATAATCTAACGCCGCTTTTGCACCTTGACGTAGTTGTACTTTGTCACTGATAGGTAAACCCCAAGTTTTAAATTGCATTAAACGTGCATAGTGTGTATCAGGTAATGGAGTTCCTTCTATGATTCCTACGCCATAACATAAAAAGGTTAATGGTCTTTTAGCGGTTATTTTAGGATCTAATTGTCTTAATGAACCTGCAGCAGCATTACGAGGATTAGCAAATATTTTTTCATTCCGTTTTACAGCATCGGCATTTAGCTTGGCAAAGCCTTTGTGTGTCATAAATACTTCACCGCGTACTTCCAATCGATTGGGGATATTTTTGCCTTTTAATACCAAGGGTATGGTTTTAATGGTTCTAACGTTTGTAGTTATATCTTCACCAGTGGTTCCATCTCCACGTGTTGCTGCGCGGACAAGATGACCTTTTTCGTATAGTAAACTGACAGCTAAACCATCTAATTTGAGTTCACAACAATATTCGATAGATTCATTTTCACTTAAGCGCAAACGATCTTTTATACGTTTATTAAATGCAATAAAACTTTGTTCATCAAAAACATTATCAAGTGAAAGCATTGGCAGTTCATGTTTTATGGATGCAAATTGTGATAAAGGTGAACCACCAACACGTTGGGTTGGAGAATCTGGCGTGATAAGTTCTGGATATAATTGTTCTAATGTTTGAAGTTGTTTAATAAGTTTATCGTATTCGGCATCAGGTATCTCTGGTGCATCTAACACATAGTAACAATATTCATGATGCCTAATCACATCACGTAAAGTTGTTAATTCTTTTGTTGTTTGTTGTATTGATATTAAACTGTTTGTTGCGTTTTCAGATTTATTTGATAGTGACATGATAATAGGCTCTTAAAATTAAAATGTGATATAGGAAATATCATTACACACATATCGCGTTAGCTTTATTAGATGTTATTTTTTAAAAAATATTTAAATTTTATTTACAAGTTGTACAACATGCAGACTATTGCCAACAACATAAGTTGGTGGCAATAGTGTTAAGAGATTTGTTAAAATATTGTTGTTTAAATTTCGTTACAAGCTTTTTTAATACGTTCTTTATAGCTATCAATTTTTTGTGGGGTTAACATATGTTGTTTATCATCCAATACTACACCGTCCACATCATCAGCAATACGTTGTGCTGTTTGTAACATTAATTTAAAGTTTTGTTGATTGTTACCTTGAGTTGGCGCAATCATAAAAATTGATACACCAGGGGTTGTAAATTCGTGCATTGTTTCAGGATCTAAATGCCCAGGATTAATCATATTCGCTAAACTAAACAAAACAGGACCGTTTCCGGCTGGATCAACATGGCGATGAAAAATTCTCATATCACCAAATTGAAAACCTGATTGCATAATACTAGCTAACAACACATCACCTTGTAACAATTTGCCATTTATACCTGTGACATTTAAAACAATAATTTCAGTTTTACTTTCTTCAGGATTTAGATTTAATTTTTCAGATGTATTATTTTTTATAGATAAGTCTGTTTTTGCCGTTTCTTTATTAGGCTGGTTTTTATTGACTTCATTTTTAACATTTTTATTAGATTCAGCTTTTTCACTACACCTTGTTTGTGGTGGATTAGCAACTGGTTCCTTGTCGAAAAGATCACTATGAACGCTGATTACAGGATCAGAAGTAAATTCTGTTTTAGTATCATTATTATTAGTAAAGAGATCTTCTTGTTGTGGAATAGGTTCTTTTTCAACTTCTTTAGATGTTTTTTCAATATTAATTGTATTTTTTGTTTTGATTAATACCACATCATCTTCTTCAGCTTCATTGATATAAAGATTCTCTTGCTGTTGAGTATTGGGTATAACTTTGTTTTTCTTATCAGAATCAAAGAGAGAAGAACGTTCTTTTTTATTAATCCAAAATCCATGTATCAATAATGCAATTATGACCAAGGATGCAATAACAATTAGAACAATACGTAAATTATCCATAATAACCATCTCAGAATTTAAATTAATATCGACTCATCTTATTCAATAATATTTTGAATAAAAATGATTACGGCGTAAAACAATGCAAAATTTTAATCATTTATTTGTAAATTAAATAATTTTTTATTGGATAACAGTACATAGATGCGTTGTATTATACCATTATCATTTTATATAAGATACTTTTTGCACCTCAAATCAACCGAAATATAATACTTTATTTCCAAGAAGAATCCTATTTATCAATACAAATTTTTTATAGGAACTCTATAAATTTATTTTTTAGAACTCTGTGCTATTAACTCGTAAAGATATTTACAATTTATGCCTGTTTTTTGTAAAATCATCCGTTACTTTTAAATAAGATTCATTGTCTTAAAAATAACAATTAAGTTACTGAGGTCATTTTTATATGAGATTTAACAAGCTACTATTAACTGTGCCAGTGGCACTAACCAGCTTATTTTTATTAACAAGTTGTGATAATACGCAATCACAAAATGGTAGTAATCAAACGCCGAAAGTAACCGTATTTAAAGTGGAACCATTAACTTATACTTTAAAAATTGGATTACCAGGTCGAGTTGTTGCATCTCAAATTGCTGAAATTAGACCTCAGGTCGGTGGAATTGTTTTAAAACGTGAATTCGATGAAAGTTCGAATGTGAAAGCTGGTCAATCACTTTATCAAATCGACCCTGCCATTTATCAAGCTAATTACGATAGTGCTGTTGCCAGTGTTGCTAGTGCTAAAGCTAATGCAAGTATTGCGCAACTGACTTTAAAACGTTACGCAGGTCTACTGAATACCAAATCCATCAGTCAACAAGATTATGATAAAGCTGCAGCAGATGCTAAACAGGCTGAAGCTAAAGTGCTTGTTGCGCAAGCAGCTGAGCATACCGCAAAAGTAAATTTAGATTATACTAAAGTGTATTCACCAATTAATGGTTATATTGGTAAATCAAGTGTTACTGAAGGGGCTTTGGTTTCAGCAGGTCAATCAACTGCATTAGCCTTAGTTCAACAACTTGATCCAATTTATGTGGATATGACAGAGGCTGCGACACGTTATAACAAATATCTACAAGATCAAAATGTCATTTATGAGCCGGCTAAAGAAAACAATGTTGAACTCTATTTTAGTGATGGTTCAAAATACGCTTATTCTGGTAATATTAAATTTTCCGATATGACAGTTAATGAAACAACTGGTACTGTAACTTTACGTTCTCAATTCCCTAATACTGAAGGTAAAATTCTCCCTGGTATGTTTGTTAAACCGCAAATGACTCTTGGTTATATTAAAAATGCAGTTATAGTTCCTCAACAAGGTATTACGAGTAATAAACTTGGGCAATATACCGCTAAAATTTTAAAACCTGATAACACGATTGAATATCGCCAAAATATACAAGTTTATACGGGGATTAACGGATATTGGATTATAACTAAAGGTATTGATATTGGTGAACAAGTTATTACAACTGGATTACTTAATTTAACTGGAGTTGAGATGGGTAAACCAATGAAAGGTAAAATAGTTGGTGAACCAGCAATGCTTACTCAAGAGCAGTTAGATAGTATCATCAAAAACAGTGTGAAATAAAGCAGGGGTAGATTTAATTATGGCTAAGTTTTTTATTGATAGACCTGTTTTTGCATGGGTAATCGCTATCATGATGATGCTCGGCGGTGCTTTATGTATAAAGCTTTTAGCTGTCGAACAATATCCAGATATCGCTCCACCAGCAGTCACTGTTACCGCAAGCTATCCAGGTGCGGATGCTCAAACAATCGAGAATACTGTTACCCAGCTGATAGAACAGAATTTAACTGGACTTGATAATTTAATATACATGAAATCAACCAGTAGTGCACAAGGTGTGGTTCAAACAACGTTAACCTTCTCACCAGGTACGAGTCCAGATTTTGCGCAAGTACAAGTATTAAATAAAGTAGAGAGTATAAAATCTCGTTTACCTGAAAGTGTACAAAAAAATGGTGTTTCAGTAGCTAAAAATAATACTAACTTTTTAAAAGTTATTGGTTTCTATTCGACTAACCCATTAAAAACACAAGCAGATATTGCTGACTTTGTTTACTCAACGGTACAAGATCCAATTCGACGTGTGCAAGGTGTTGGTGATACACAGTTATTCGGCTCAGAATATGCGATGCGTATTTGGCTTGATCCTAATAAATTAACTTATTTTAATTTATCTATTGAAGAAATTACTGCTGCTATTCAATCTCAAAATGCTCAAGTAACTGCAGGACAACTAGGTGCATTACCGGTAATTGATGGTCAACAATTAAATGCTACTATTACTGCCCAATCACGTTTAAAAACACCTGAGCAATTCCAAAATATTTTACTTCGTGTTAATACGGATGGTTCTAACATCTTATTAAAAGATGTGGCAAAAGTTGAAATAGGCGCTGCTGATTATAGTTTTATCTCTCGTTATGATGGTAAGGCATCAGCAGGTCTTGGGATATATTTAGCAACTGGCGCTAACCAATTAGATACTTCTGAACAGGTAGATAAGAAGATTAAAGAGTTGTCTCAAATCTTTCCTGAGGATATTAAGTTTGCTTATCCATACGATACTACACCATTTGTTAAACTTTCCATTAACAATGTAATACACACACTTATCGAAGCAATTATTTTGGTTGTTATCGTTATGTATGTGTTTTTGCAGAATCTTCGTTCAACACTTATACCAACAATTACGGTTCCTGTTGTACTATTAGGGACGTTCGCCATTTTGTATATTTGTGGGTTTACCATCAATACATTATCGATGTTTGCTATGGTGCTGGCGATTGGTCTTCTGGTCGATGATGCAATAGTCGTTATTGAAAACGTTGAGCGTATTATGCATGATGAAGGTTTATCACCTTATGCTGCAACAGTTAAATCAATGGAGCAGATAACATCTGCGTTAGTAGGGATAGCCGTTGTTCTGTCTGCCGTTTTTGTACCAATGGCATTTTATGGTGGTGCTGCCGGAGGAATTTATCGTCAATTTTCTATTACTATTGTAACGGCGATGGGATTGTCAGTTATTATGGCAATTGTATTAACGCCTGCTCTTTGTGCTCAAATATTGAAAGCACCTTCTAAAAATAAATCTAATAAGACTTCATTTGTTGAAAATTTAGAAAATGTACCTCCATTTAGTTGGTGTTCTAAATGGACAAAAATATTTTTTGATTGGTTCAATCACTTTTATGATAAAAGTTTACGTGCCTATGAAAAAGGTGTAATAAAAGTAATTCGTTATCCTCTAATTGCTTTTGTTTGCTATGTGTTGATCATTGTAGGATTAGTATTTGGATTTAATCGTTTACCAACAGGATTTTTACCTAATGAAGATCAAGGGGTTCTTATTGTTTTGGTAGAATTGCCTCCTGGATCGACATTAGAACAAACCATGTCTGTATTAGATAAAACCACAAAATTCTATATGGAGAAAAAAGCTGATTCAGTGAAGGAAGTGTTTACTGTAGCTGGTTTTAGTATGGTTGGACGTGGGCAAAACATGGGGCTTGGTTTTATACGATTAAAAGATTGGGATATACGTAAACGTGCAGATCAAAAGGTGGATGCCTTAGCAAGAAGTGGTATGGGTTATGCTTCTACTATAACGGAAGGACGAGTCATTGTGACCAATTTGCCTGCAGTGCCTTCATTGGGTATGGCAAACGGTTTTTCTTACATGTTAAAAGATTCTGCTGGATTAGGGCATGATGCATTAGTCGGCGCATTTTTCCAAATTCTAGGTGAAGCTTCAAAACATCCTGATTTACAACAAGTACGTCCTGCAAGTATGTTAGATGTTCCACAATATAAAATTAATGTTGATTTTGAAACGGCACAAGCTCTTGGCATTTCGGTAAGTAGCGTTAATAATGTATTATCAACAGCCTTAGGTTCTGCTTATATTGATGACTTTGTTTATAATAACCGAGTTAAGAAAGTATATTTACAATCTGATGCACCATATCGTATGTTGCCTGATGATTTTAGTCATTGGCATGTAAAAAACAAAAATGGTCAGATGGTGCCGTATGATGCTTTTGCAACTACATCTAAAAGCTATGGTTCACCATCATTAGTCCGTTACGATGGTGTCGCTGCTATGGGTATTAGTGGATCTGCCGCTCCTGGTTTGAGTTCTGGTCAAGCAATGGCTGTGATGGAAGAGTTATCTAAACATTTACCGAAAGGGTTTACTTTTGATTGGACAGATATTTCTTATCAAGAACGTCAAACTGGTTCACAGACAACAACACTTTATATTATTTCTATTATAGTGGTGTTCTTGTCGTTAGCAGCTTTATATGAAAGTTGGAGTGTACCAATTTCGATCTTATTTGTTATCCCTTTAGGTATCTTAGGGACTGTGTTTGCAACTATGTTTAGAGGACTGGATAACGACATTTATTTTATCGTGGGGTTATTAACAACAATGGGGCTATCAGCAAAGAATGCTATCTTAATTGTTGAATTTGCCAAAGATGCTCTTGAAAAAGAGGGTAAATCATTAATGGATGCCACCCTTGAAGCTTGTCGGCTTCGTTTGCGTCCGATTTTAATGACTTCATTTGCTTTTATTTTAGGGGTACTACCTCTAGCATTAAATAGTGGTGCGGGATCTGCAAGTCAAAATGCAGTAGGTACTGGTGTAATTGGTGGTATGTTAACAGCAACCTTTTTAGCAATATTTTATGTTCCATTGTTCTTTTTGTTTGTAACAAAAGTGTTTACAAAGCATAAAAATAAAGTCGTTTTACCGACAGAGAGAACTAAATCTAAAGATTAGCTCATTGATTTAATTAGTATAGCTAGTTTATTTTAGCCATTATAAAGTTAAGAAATATGAGACCTAATTTGATACTAGTATTAGCTTAAGCTAAAAAATGCACCAATTTATTTGGTGCATTTTTTTGATAAATTAGTTTTTTAAAACAAGATATTATTAATTAATACGATTGAATGATTTTGTTATGTGTATTGGAATCTCGTGTATCAATTAAAATAGACTTATTGGAATTGTTTTAAAAGAGGATAAACGTAAATCATAATTAACACTAAGTTAGTATTAATTATGTAGAAGTAGTTAACTTGAATTTACTAATAAGATTTTACTGAATGTTGTATCATATGAGCATGCGTTATTGCTATTGCTAAAGCATCTGCTGCATCAGCTTGGGGGGAGGCTGGTAGTTTTAATAGTAATTTCACCATATGCTGAACCTGCTTTTTATCTGCTGCGCCTGTTCCTACAACACTTTGTTTAACCAATCGTGCAGCATATTCAAAGACCGGTAAGTCTTTGTTAACAGCTGCAACAATCGCTGAACCTCTTGCTTGTCCTAATTTTAAAGCTGAATCGGCATTACGAGCCATAAAAACTTGTTCAATAGCAAATATATCGGGTTGAAATTGGAAGATAATTTCACTAACACCTGCATATATACGCTTTAAACGTGTAGGAAGGTCATCTACAGCAGTACGAATACATCCACTACCAAGATAAGTTAATTGTCGCCCAGTTTGACGAATTACACCGTAACCCGTCAAACGAGAGCCAGGATCAATGCCTAAAATAATGGCCATTAAAGTGTTGCTGCAACTTCTTCCGAAACTTCACCATTATGGTAAACTTCTTGGACATCATCACAATCTTCAAGCATATCGATAAGACGTAGTAATTTTGGTGCCGATTCAATATCAAGATCTACTTTCGTTGCTGGAATCATTGATACTTCTGCTGATTCAGCCACTAATCCTGCTGCATCAAGCACATCTTTTATTTCACCAAATGATTCAGGTGTCGTAAATACATCAATTGCACCATCATCATAAGTTATTACATCATCTGCACCAGCTTCAAGTGCGGCATCCATCACTTTATCTTCATCAGTACCAGTTGGATAGGAAATAACGCCTTTTTTGGTAAATAAATAAGAAACAGAACCATCAGTACCTAAATTTCCTCCAGCTTTGGTGAAGGCGTGTCGTACTTCTGAGACTGTCCGATTACGATTATCACTTAAACACTCAACCATGACTGCTGTGCCAGCTGGACCATAGCCTTCGTAAATAATCGTTTCCATATTAGTATCATCCTCACCTCCGACTCCACGAGCCACTGCACGATTCATGGTGTCACGAGTCATATTATTTGATAATGCTTTGTCCATTGCTGCACGTAAACGAGGATTTGACGCTGGATCGCCACCACCTATTTTTGCTGCCGTCACCAGCTCACGAATAATTTTGGTAAAGATTTTACCGCGTTTTGCATCTTGCGCTGCTTTGCGGTGCTTGGTATTGGCCCATTTACTATGACCTGCCATAAAATTCTCCAGATTAAAAAATTTAAAAAATCGTCACATTTTAACAAACTTTTAGTAAAACTTCATTATCAATATGTCTATTGATTTTACTTCTCAAATCTGACAAATTTTTTAAAAATTAACTAATAAAAAAAGCGCCTAATAGATTAGACGCTTTTCAATCATGTACAACATGCCAATAAGTATTGATTAACTCATCCCATATTGTTTTAATTTTTTGCGTAAGGTGCCACGATTAATACCTAGCATGTTTGCTGCTCGAGTTTGATTTCCACGTGTATATTGCATAACCATATCAAGGAATGGGTGTTCAACTTCAGCTAACACTAATTCATATAAGTCATTAGGATCTTCGCCATTTAATTGTGATAAATAGTTTTTTAATGCTTGCTTTACAGAATCTCGCAAAGGTTTTTGTGTTATTTGGTCTTGTGAGTTTACAGTTGTAAATTTAAGTGCTGCAGCTGTAACGCGTTGTTCTGACATAGTATTCTTAACTCTTTTGTTTGTATCTAATTTGACTAAAAAATGCTTTTAGTGTTTTTACTTGCTCACTTGTATTGTTGAGTACACTAAATAAGCGCCTAAATTGATCGCTATCAGCATAGTTCTTGGTATACCAATTGACATGCTTTCTAGCAATCCGTAATCCTTTGTATTCTCCATAAAACTGATAAAGGTCATCAAGGTGCATAAGCACTACTTGTTCCACTTCATCAATCGTTTTTTCTTTTTGTAACTTTCCATGTGTTAAATAGAATGCAATTTCTTCAAATATCCAAGGTCGCCCTTGTGCCGCTCGGCCGACCATTATAGCATCAGCTTGCGTATATTGAAAAACATCTTTTGCTTGTTTAGGTGTACAAATATCACCATTAGCAATTACTGGAATTGTAACATTTTCTTTCACTGCTTTTATTGATTCATATTCTGCTACACCATTGAAAAAGCAATCACGAGTGCGCCCATGAATAGTAATAGCCTTTACTCCACAATCCTGCGCAATTTGTGCGATTTCAATGCAATTTCTATGATTTTTATCCCATCCAGTCCGCATTTTCAATGTTACAGGCACATCAACTGCGCCAACAACTTTTTGCAAAATGGTTTTAATCAGTTCTGGATACTGCATTAATACAGAACCGGCTAGTTTTTTATTAACTTTTTTAGCTGGGCATCCCATATTGATATCAATCAATTGGGCACCGTGTTTGACATTAAACTCAGCTGCTTTGGCCATCTCATCAGGATCGGATCCGACAAGTTGTACTGCACGTATACCTTTATCATCAGCTGAGATAATTCTTAATGCTGATTTATCAGTATGCCATACATCTGAATTTGCCAAAAACATTTCTGATATTGTCATGCCTGCTCCAAACCGGTAGCATAAATTTCGAAACGGTTTGTCACTGATTCCAGCCATTGGTGCGGCAATTAAGTTATTTCTTAATGTGACCTTACCAATATTTAGCAAATTTAAGTTGGCTATATTACGCATTTTTTCTCGAACTTAAAAGGGGAAAAACGTCAATTTTTCACTTTTTTTTACCAGTGATGCGACACCATTCTTCCTGTTCAATAACAGGATCAAGCTCAAAATGAGATCGATAAGCAGTGCAAACACTATGTGATTGGGTTGTAAGTATCCCAGATAAACCTAATAATCCGGATGGTTTAACAAGTTTATTTATATTTGGTTCAAGTTCTTTTAATGGACCAGCTAAGATATTTGCAACAATGACATCTGCTTGTAAAGCATCAGGAATATCTTTAGTTAAATAAAGTTCTAATTTATTGCTAACATTGTTACGAGCTGCATTATCACGGCTCGCTTGAATTGCTTGTGGATCAATATCAATACCAATTACACGTTTTGCGCCAAGTTTTAAAGCTGCGATAGCTAAAATGCCTGAGCCACAGCCATAATCTATAACTAATTTGTCTTTTAAATTTAAGCTATCTAGCCAAGTTAAGCATAAGGCAGTGGTTGGATGTGTGCCTGTCCCAAAAGCTAAACCAGGGTCTAGCATAACGTTAACGGCTTTAGGATCGGGAACTTCTTGCCAGCTAGGACAAATCCATAAGCGTTTACCAAATTGCATAGGATGGAAATTGTCCATCCATTCACGTTCCCAATTTTTATCTTCTAATCGCTCAATTTTATAAGAATATTGTTCAAGATCTAATATGACTTTTAATTCATCCAAATCAATTTGATCATCATACAGACCGATAACGTCAGTATTTCCCCAAAGTTTTGTTTCACCAGGTAACGGTTCAAAAACAGGCGTATCATAAGTATCTTCAAAGGTAACTGATAATGCACCTGATTCTTCTAATTGTTCACTAATTTGTTCGGCAAGATCACTAGTAGTATTAATTCTGAGTTGAATCCAAGGCATAATTTTTTCCTGTGTTACCAAACATATTGGCAATAATGAAAACAACCAATCCAATAATTAACGATGGAACTATTGGATGGAAAGAATAAATTTTAATATTATAAGCAGCCAATAAAGCATAACTCGTAGCACCAGCAAACATTGAGCAAAATGCACCAGTTGCATTGGCATTTTTCCAATAAAGCCCAAGAATTAATGGCCATAAAAATACCGCTTCTAAACCACCGAACGCAAGTAAATTTAACCAAATAATCATATCTGGTGGATTTTTGGCTGCTAATATGAGTAATCCACCAAAAATAAAAGTAATACTAATAGATATACGGGTTAACATTTTGTCACTATATTTTGTATTAGGCTTTATACTTAAATAAAGATCTTTAATAATAACAGATGAAACTTGTAATAATTGAGCATTGATTGTCGACATGATTGCAGCTAATGGCGCAGCTAAAAAAATACCTGCTGCTAATGGAGGTAATACATGGATAATTAATGTAGGTATAATTAGATCTGGAACGGTTAAATCATCAATAATTGCTCTCCCAAGAGCACCCGATAAGTGCATAGTTAACATAATGATGGTCACTACGATAGTTCCAATGATGATACCTTGATGTACAGCTTTACTGTTTTTGTAAGCCATACAACGCACAGCCGTATGTGGTAAACCTACAACACCAAAACAAACTAATACCCAAAATGATGCCATAAAAGGGAAATCCATGAAATCGTTAGGACCTTGTGGAGTTAACAAAGCAGGATCAATTTCTTTTAAACGATCAATAATTGTGGTAATCCCACCACCAGCATAAATAATTGCAGTTAATAGCAAAATTGAGCCGATGATCATCACTAAACCTTGGAAAGCATCATTTAAAATACTCGCTCTAAATCCACCAAATGCGGTATAAATGACAGTACCAATGCCGAAAATTAATAATCCAACGCGATAAGGTATGCCAACAGAAGATTGCAATAAACGGGCTCCACCGACAAACTGAACCGTCATAGCGCCAATAAAAGCAACGACAAGAGCAATACTGGCAAACCAGACAATCATCTTATTTTTATAATGAGCATAAAGCATATCACTTAACGTTATAGCATTATATTTACGTGCTAAAATAGCAAATTTTTTTCCTAAAATACCAAGTGAAAGCAAAACAGTAGGAACTTGAATCATAGATAATAATACCCAACCTAATCCATATTTATAAGCTGCTCCTGGGCCGCCAATAAATGAGCTAGCACTAATATAAGTTGCTGCTAGGGTCATTGCGAGTAAAAAGCCTCCCATAGTTCTATTACCGATAAAATAATCGGTAAATTGATTTACTTTTTTTCGTTTTACATAAGCATAAATAGATAAAGCAAACACAAAAATGAGATAAATATAAATCGGTAAAATAATGTCGGTATTCATCATTAATCACTTAGTTTGTTCTAAAGAAATATTTTTGAACTGAAATTTTACAATCCCCCAGCATAGCAAAATAAAACTCAAAGGAGACATAATACAAGAAAGTTCGAACCACATGGGAAAACCTAAAATGCCAGATTCATTGCCAATATTATAAGCAGTGACAACCCATGCAATCAAATAAATTACTGTAACTAATAAAGATAAAATCGCTTCTTTATTTGCTTGCTTATATCGTGTATCCATATTGTAAAAAATAGTTAATAGATGAAAGGTGGCTTAGAGTAAAAGAAAGTATATTATTTGGCAAGTATATTGCAATTTATGCAATGTAATATTTTAAATATATCAATTTTAGCAATAATAAAATTGATATATAGTGCCAGTTAACTAATTTTTAACAACTCAAATCATGGAGAGCGTTATGTCAAACTATTTTAATACCCTAAATTTACGAGAAAAATTAGAACAGCTAGGGCAATGCCGTTTTATGAAACGTGATGAATTTACATCAGAATCTGATTTTTTAAAAGGTAAAAAAATTGTAATTATTGGTTGTGGAGCACAAGGTCTTAACCAAGGTCTTAATATGCGAGATTCAGGTTTAAATATATCTTATGCATTACGTAAAGAGGCTATTGCTGAAAAACGTCCATCATGGAAGAAAGCAACTGAAAATGGTTTTAAAGTAGGAAGTTATGAAGAATTAATTCCAACAGCAGATCTTGTTATCAATTTGACTCCTGACAAACAACATTCTGCCGTTGTTCAAGCTATTCAGCCGTTAATGAAAAAAGGCTCTGCGCTTGGCTATTCTCACGGATTTAATATTGTTGAAGTAGGAGAAAAGATTCGTTCTGATATTACAGTTGTGATGGTAGCCCCTAAATGCCCTGGCACTGAAGTTCGTGAAGAATATAAACGTGGTTTTGGGGTACCGACTCTGATCGCAGTTCACCCAGAAAATGATCCAAAAGAAGAGGGGCTAGCGATTGCTAAAGCATGGGCTGCCGCAACTGGTGGACATCGAGCAGGTGTTTTACAATCGTCATTTGTTGCCGAAGTAAAGTCTGATTTAATGGGCGAACAAACAATTCTTTGTGGTATGCTACAAACAGGATCATTACTTTGTTTTGATAAGCTAGTGGCAGATGGTGTTGATCCTGCTTATGCATGTAAATTACTCCAATTTGGTTGGGAAACGATCACAGAAGCGCTAAAACAAGGCGGGATTACTTTAATGATGGATCGTCTATCTAATCCAGCTAAACTGCGCGCGAATGCTTTAGCAAAAAAATTAAAAGCGATCATGACAGATCTTTATCGTAAACATATGGATAATATTATTTCAGGAGAGTTTTCATCTACTATGATGAAAGATTGGGCAAATGATGATGCGAACCTACTTAAATGGCGTAAAGAAACAGGTGAAACCGCTTTTGAAAAAGCTGCTGACTATCAAGGTAAAATTGATGAACAAGCTTATTTTGATCAAGGCGTTGTTATGGTTGCAATGGTTAAAGCAGGTGTTGAACTTGCGTTCGAAACCATGCTTGAATCTGGCATTTTACCTGAATCTGCCTATTATGAATCACTACACGAGTTACCATTAATTGCTAACACCATTGCACGTAAACGTTTATATGAAATGAATGTAGTAATTTCTGATACTGCTGAATATGGTAACTATTTATTTGCCAATGCAGCAATACCATTATTAAAAGAAAAATTTATGCCAATGTTACAACCTGGTGATCTTGGTAAAGCAATCCCTGAAGGTAGCGTTGATAATGCACTATTACGTGATGTTAACGAACAGATCCGTCATCATCCAATTGAGATCATAGGACGTAAACTTCGTAGTTATATGATTGATATGAAAAGAATTAATGTAGCCAATTAATTATTCATCGATTTTACCATGTTAAAAAGTGCTTAATTGCACTTTTTTTATATTTATTATTTTTAAAAAAGAGTTGATTGCTAATTTTTGATATGAATTGTGCCATGATTAAAAAAGATCTAATAATTAAAAAAAAGATCTAACTTAGATCTTCTTGATCTTAGTTAATTGTTATTAAATTTTTTAAAAATTAATTAATTAAATAAAGTTTATTTTAAATTTTATTTATTTTTTATCTATATTATGTTATCTTTTCGCCTATAATTAGTTCAACTGAAGAGGATGACATATCAATGAAAATGACTTTCAGACCAACAGATTGTTGGCGTTGGTATTTTGATAATCAGTACGATAGTCTGATGCTTGAAGTTTCAAACGATATGTTATTCCGGTGTTGTTATTCAAGTAAAATGTTGATTCCTGATGTTTTTCGAGAATTTCCTTTTTCTGTCAGTGATGCAACAGCATATTATCAATTTTATGATAGTTGCCAGTTTTTAAACTTAACAGAATCACAAAAAATAGAGTTATCGATTAATGCCATTATTGCTGCTAATTTTATAAAACCACAGATGCCAAAGAGTTGGTATTTCTCTCAACAGCCTATGTTATATACACCAAAAACAGCGGATATTGTTAAAGTTAATATACAAGATGGTGGAAAAAAAGTTTATTTAATGGTGGTTGAGGCTGGCGAAAAGGCTTCCCTTTGTGTTATTGCTCAGCCTACCTTTATGGTCATGAATAAAACTTTTTATTTTTCTGAAGTAATTAAAGTGATGAATGATAGATTAGCACCATTACAGCAAAACTTAATCGATAAAGAAATCTCATCTTTAGAACAAGTTGAGTTAGAAGCCATTTCTTAAACAATTCAATTTCATTACTTCTTTTGGAAAATCAGCTATAAACTTAATTAAAAACTTTAAATTCGGTTTTTCTAAGTAGTATACATATTTAATGTACATATAATTAAATACGCTAAATTAAAATATGAATACTACTGAAAGTTTAGATAGTAATACTGTTGTTAATAGAGCGAAACAAAGAATATTAAAGATTTGAAAGACACAAGCTCTAACAGTGTATTTGTCTAGTGATTAATAAAATTGACTTTGAGATGCATAATGGTAAGCCAAATAATACTTACATGATCAATGCTGTCTTTAATTACAATCAGTACGTTTGAATTCTATTTATATAAATAATAAAAATTATATTGATTTAGATAGAAAATCAGTTGATGGCACATCAATAATTACCGCTAACTGTCATGATACCAATTTAACTTTATAATTTTGTTTCGTTAGAGATTAAAATCAATTATTAATATGTTGATACAAAATAAAATAAAGGCTTTCCTGAAAATATAAAAATATCACATTCCTAGCACTTTTTTAATTTATTATAAATAATGGCTACCAAAATTGTTATCAATTAGTTATAAACTAATTAAATTGAATAATACTAGTTTGTTTATAAATAATGATCGTTTTTATCTTCAAATTACGTTGAGCTAACTGTTTTTATTGGCTACTTTTTTTATTAGCCCAATTTCGATATTGCCATTAGGTAAACAGCTGCAAGCTAAAATATGATTATTTCGTTTCTCAGCTGATTGTTTTAATGTGCTTATTTTTCCTTCTTTCAACTTTATTAAACATCGACCACATACACCGGAACGACATGAATAGGGTAATGCTATTTTGTGATGTTCTAACTGCTCTAAAATAGTTTGTTTATTATTCCCTTTGAATGATCTACCTTCGAATGTAATGATGCATGGTTGTGTTTCATTTATTGTTTCTGTTGGGAAATTTTTTATATAATTTTTGGCTGGCTGTCGTTCTAATATTTCTATTGGATCATTAACTGAAATTGAACCATTATTTCGAGCGATCATATTCATACCAAAATCAATTTTACCTTGTTCATCAGCTCGAAAATAGCGCAGTGTATTGAGAGGTTCATTATTAGCTAATGGTTTAGCTGAATTAAAATTTAATGTGGTTAGCATACAGCGATTGCAAGGTTTGACGATATCAAATATAACATTACCAATTTTAATTGTCTTCCAAGCATCTTCAGCGAAAGGCAAGGCGCCTTTTACAATAATATTGCTACGAAATTGCCGAATATCGAGTTTTATAGGGCACTTTTGTTGTAAATAATTAAATGATGCTTCATTCAATAATAAATAAGGATAGCGATCGGCAAAACTAATTGGTATTTGTGGATATCGTTTAATTCGTCTTGTTAGGTTATTGCCAACCCAACGTATTTGAACATCTTTTCGTAGAAATTGACTAAAAAATTGATTAACTCTGATTGAAGCGATTTGAGATGTAAAATGATTGCCCCAAACTTCAGTTGGTTCATTGTTTTTTGAAAATTCGTCAAAATTAATCGTAATCGCTTTTTGAGAAGAAATAGAAACGTCAATATTATTATTCATCACTGAAGTTTTCAGTTTTAAAAGCTCAGGATATTGTCTTGCTGTAATAAATGTTCCATCAGGTTCGCTAATCATCAATACACGATCGTATTCAAAACCACCGTCAACCATTTTGTTTTTTTTAAGTGATATTCCTTGAAGCGATTTAATTGGATAAATATATAATTGATTGACAGAGATCATAATGTACCAATAAATAATAAACGTTATTATAATTTTAAAATTAATAAACCCTAAGTTATGAATAGTAAGCTGTACACTTATGGCTAATTAAGTGTTACATAGGAAGTTCCTTTAAAACTTTTGCATATTTGTCTGTATATGGCTTAGACATTTCAGAACTGTTTGTAAAGTAGAAAACAAAATGCCCATTACTAATGACTTTTGTAGGTGTTTTTAGCTCATTACATTCAACTATAGTACTGCTGTATAAAAATGAATCTCGAATAACTTTCTCATATTTATCGGCCTCAGACACCGAACTAAATGTTAATATATTGATTGTAAAACTTGGATAATAATCACCATTGATGGGGGTTTTGCTTTTAAA
This sequence comes from Gilliamella sp. Choc4-2, assembly GCF_001690355.1. Lineage (GTDB taxonomy): Bacteria > Pseudomonadota > Gammaproteobacteria > Enterobacterales > Orbaceae > Gilliamella > Gilliamella apicola_A. The sequence goes on along the minus strand of NZ_LZHG01000030.1, from coordinate 39,606 downwards.
TTTAAAGCTTTTCAAGCCTGAACCATTAAATTGATAGACTTGCTTTGATTTACAATCTTGAATACTTATTTTTTGAGATGTGTTGCTTGATTCTAACGAAAAATTATCTTGATCAAGCCTTTTAAAAAAAGGTATTATTTTTTCAAATTCAACACTATCAAAGTCAAGTATTAACTCATTTTTTAAAAATGATGAATTAGCATCCTTACTTGGATTAATTAAATAGTAAGAAATTGCCATAATCAATAATATAATCAAAAGCACACATTGTGCAACGATAACTCTTTTATTTCTCATGTTTATTTTTTGCATTCCTTCATTTCATGAATTATATAAACTATTAAAATAGTATATATCATATTAATTGCTTATAGCGAATTTCTAAAATATAAAAATAATTTTTGCCATTTGGTGTAATGACCGATATTTCATCATCAACTTTATGACCAATTAGTGCTCTGGCAACTGGGCTATTAATTGAAATCCAATTTTTCTTAGGATCAAATTCGTCTGGACCCACAATACGGTAAATATGTGAATCACCTGATTCATCTTCTAGCTTAACCCAAGCGCCAAAAAACACTTTGCCTTCTTGCCTAGGATCGGGATCCACAATTGTTAATATTTCTAAACGTTTAGTTAAAAAACGAATGCGCCTATCAATTTCACGTAACCTTCGCTTTCCATAGATATATTCAGCATTTTCACTGCGATCCCCAAGTGCAGCTGCATCGGAAACTGCTTGTGTGACACGAGGTCTTTCTTCTCTCCATAAATATTTGAGTTCGCGATCGAGTGCCAAGTAGCCCTCTCTTGTTATATAATTAGCTTTTTGCATAATAAGATTACATTCCGTTAATTGACAGAATATACAGAGATACCATGATAAATAACCAAATAAGCCATATTATAGCGAATGAACTGACTGTAAAACCAGAACAAGTTTTAGCTGCGATCCAATTATTAGATGAAGGCAGCACTGTTCCTTTTATTGCTCGTTATCGAAAAGAGGTCACAGGAGGACTTGATGATACCCAATTACGTGCTTTAGACAGCCGTTTAAGTTATCTGCGCGAACTGGAAGATCGCAAGCAAACCATTTTAAAATCAATTGAAGAGCAGGGTAAATTAACTCCAGAGCTTAGCCAAAGTATTACACAAACACTAAGCAAAACCGAACTTGAAGATCTTTATTTACCTTATAAACCTAAACGACGCACTCGTGGGCAAATAGCTATTGAAGCAGGTCTTGAACCATTAGCTGATGACTTATGGCAAAACCCGACGCTTGATCCTGAAAAAGAAGCAGAAAAATATTTTAATGTTAATAATGGTATTGCTGATACTAAATCAGCTTTAGACGGCGCACGCTATATTTTAATGGAACGATTTGCCGAAGATGCAGCACTGCTTGCTAAAATACGTCATTATCTTTGGAATAACGCTCATTTGGTTTCACAAGTGGTAAGTGGCAAAGAAGAAGAGGGCGCAAAATTTCGAGACTACTTTGCACAAAGTGAACTTATTTCTAAAGTGCCTTCTCATCGTGCATTAGCAATGTTTAGAGGTCGCAATGAAGGTTTTTTACAGCTTTCATTAAATGCCGATCCACAATTTGAAGAAGCGCCCAAAGAAAGCTATTGCGAACAGATTATTATCGAACATTTAGGCGTTCATTTTAACGCTCAGCCTGCTGACAAGTGGCGTAAAGCAGTCATTAATTGGGTATGGCGTATCAAAATTTTGATGCATATGGAAACCGAACTGATGACCACTTTACGTGAACGTGCCGAAGAAGAAGCAATTAATGTTTTTGCTGCAAATTTACACGACATGTTGATGGCTGCACCTGCAGGTATGAAAGTCACCATGGGGATGGATCCAGGGTTAAGAACCGGAGTTAAAATTGCGGTTGTTGATGCGACCGGCAAATTAGTTGCCACCGAAACTATCTATCCGCATACAGGACAAGCTGATAAAGCCGCTATGATTGTTGCTACACTTTGTATTAAATATCAGGTAGAGCTAGTAGCAATTGGTAATGGAACAGCATCACGCGAAACCGAACGCTTTTATCTTGATGTTCAAAAAAAATACCCAGAAGTAAAAGGACAAAAAGTAATTGTAAGTGAAGCGGGAGCATCAGTATATTCTGCATCAGAACTTGCAGCTCAAGAGTTTCCAGATCTTGATGTATCAATTCGTGGTGCGGTATCCATTGCAAGGCGATTGCAAGATCCATTGGCAGAGCTAGTTAAAATCGATCCTAAATCGATTGGAGTAGGTCAATATCAGCATGATGTAAGCCAAACTCAGCTAGCTAAAAAACTTGATGCAGTTGTTGAAGATGGTGTTAATGCGGTAGGTGTTAACTTAAATACCGCATCAATGATGCTACTTGCGCGCATTGCTGGACTCAATAAAGTTATCGCCCAAAATATAGTTGATTGGCGTAATGAAAATGGGCAATTTACCGATCGTAAGCAGTTATTAAAAGTATCACGCTTAGGTCCTAAAGCATTTGAACAATGTGCTGGCTTTTTAAGGATTATGGATGGTAAAAATCCGCTTGATGCATCAGCCGTTCACCCTGAAGCTTATCCTGTAGTAGAGCGAATTTTAGAAAAAAATCATAAATCATTAAAAGACATTTTAGGTGATTCAAACTACTTAAAATCACTGAAAGCCATTGATTATGTAGATGATCATTTTGGGGTACCAACCGTGACAGATATTATCAAAGAGTTGGACAAGCCAGGTCGAGATCCAAGACCAGAGTTCAAAACGGCGCAATTTGCGGATAATATCGAAACCATGGAAGATTTAAAGATTGGCATGATAATGGAAGGTGCGGTAACGAATGTAACCAATTTTGGTGCATTTGTGGATATTGGTGTGCATCAAGATGGCTTAGTTCATATATCGGCATTATCTGATAAATTTGTAGAAGATCCAAGGACGGTAGTAAAAGCAGGTGATATTGTTAAGGTTAAAGTTATTGAAGTCGATATTGCGCGTAAACGTATAGCTTTATCAATGCGACTTGATGATCCTGCAACATTAAAATCAAATGTTGATAAGCTTGGCCATAATAAATCTTTTGCCAATACCAAAAATAATCGCACATCATCTTTAGCAAACAGCACAATGGGAAATGCCTTTGCTGTTGCTTTTAAGAAAGGGAAATAGCCCAATACATTCCTATCATTAGGCTTTTTAATCTTAATGATAGGAATATCATTTCAAATTGGTCGTTTGTTAAAGACATTAGTGATGAAAAGCAACTTAGTAAACTTATGTTTTTGTCGATATATTATACGAATGTGTATGATTAAGTTATCTATCTAATTTTATATTCATTTGATTTAAATCAAATCTTCTATTTAAAAATATCTTTGATATTGATATCATCTATTGATGAAATATTTGCTTTTATAATTTTAAATGATTAAAATTGTACCAACTTATACGGTTTTATTAGTTATCTTTTTTCACGTCCCAATAATCTTTTTTATTAAGCCATCTTTAAAACGTATTGAATAATAAAATAAGTAATCATTTGTTGTTAGTGATATTGTACTAAAACGAACTCATCAAAGTTTTTAAAAATTTTTCTATATTAATAATTAAGTAACAAAATATTTATAACAGATAAAATTGGCTTTACAGCGTATTTTTTTAAAAATGGTGTTTAAAAATAGCCAATTAATCACTACGCCTCAAAAGCAAATATTTATTTAAAGGTTTATATTTTTCTTAATCGTGTCATTTTAAAACGTCTATTCCAGTTATTAAATAAAAGACATAGCGATTTTGATTCTATCTATTAATCATTAGCATTTTAAAAGTAAATTTGATGTTAATAACAGTAACCTAACTTTGGTTGTATGAAAGGTGTTAAGAGGGGGTAATAATGAATATTGATTTAATAACATTCAATAATAAAAATTATCAATTCTTACTAAATAAATTTGTTATTAATAAAGTAAAACAGATTCTTTTAATTCTTTTTATTTTTCCACAAATTACTTTTGCTAATTTATCGTTACATTCGGCTAATGTCTTAAATATTATTCATGGAAGTTCTCCATTAATTTTCCCCAGTGTGGATACTAAAATTTTTAATTATCTTATCGTAAAATTAAAAGCTCCAAATAGTGCTCCTTTAACTCTATTACCTCATGAAAGTGATAAGATTTATATTGCATATGATACTTCCCCAAGTGATTACTCCTTTAGTATTGATATATCCAGATTAAATGATACCGATATCTTAGACTCAAATGGCAATTATTTGCGATTGCAAAATGGCTATAAAATTGAAAGTATTAAAACTGAATGGAAAGATGCAAGCAATAATGTTTTAACTTCAGATTCAAAGGTTATTTTGGGAAATAATATCTGCAATGTAGAACAGTATAAAGATAATGTCCAAGTAAAAGTGACTGTTAATTATCGGACATTTACTGAATACGGTAATCCTAGCGTTTCTGATTTAAAAAAAGCCATTAAAACTTTTTCTGCTATTGCTAATGATGGAATTTGTTATATTCAACCTAGTTTACTGGCATTAAATATTCGTAATGGTTGGTTGGACGGTGGTAATTGGCTTGATATAGGCGCTAACCCAATTAATCGAAGAGAGCCTTATTATCTAAATCAGCTTATTATTCATAAATGATTTAAAACAACATTAATTGATACTAATTGTAATATTTTTCAACCTCGATATTTTCTGATAAATCATTATGATATTTATGTTGATATGATAGTTAAAAACCTGAGTTATTATTTAAAAAGTAGAAATTGCAGCTTAGTTACCGACTTGATAAATAAGTTTGCATTTACCGACAACTGATCAAACACGGTTGGTGAGTTTATTATTTTTATTGTAAGTATTCAGTCAAAAGCACAATTTTATGTGCATTTCTTATATCCACATATAGGAAATTTAAACGTTATCAATTGGAATGATGAAAATACTTTATGTTAAATAGATGAATATTACAAATAGAGGCTTGGTAATACGATATTATGCAGACCATATTGTCTTAATTGTGCGGCAAATTGTTCAACTTGTTGTTTGGTTGCAGGTTCCCAATTTTGGGCGATACCACGAATTCCACGATTATGAAATGCATTGATTCTAATTTTAATATTTGAATCAATTTTCATTAAGAAACAAGCAATATATTTGGCATTAACTTGTAAATCGGTGTGGTTGGGAATAAGCAAAAATCTAACTTCATATAATTTATTTATACTTGCAAGGTATTCAATGGTTTTTTTAACACGTAGGTTATCGCGACCAGTCAATTCTTTATTTATTTGATTGTCCCAAGCTTTAAGGTCAATCATTGCACCGTCCATCACGTTTTCTAATTTTTGCCATCCTGTTTGGTGTAAGTAACCATTGCTATCAATAAAGCAAGTAAGGTGATTTAAATCGTTGGCTTGTTTTATTGCTCTAAATAGTTTTTCAATAAAAGGAAGTTGCATAGTAGCTTCTCCTCCACTAAGGGTTATACCATTTAAAAATGGCAGATATTTTCGGATAATTTTTAATATATCTTCAACACTGTATTTATAAGTCATTGGAGTTGAGTGATGAACACAAGTATTAATACAAGTATCGCATTGTTGGCAAACTGAAGTTTGCCATATAACGCGGTGATTGTTAAAACTTAATGCCTGATGTGGACAAGTACTCACACAATCACCACAATCTTTACATAATGATATAGTGTAAGGGTTGTGGCAATTTAAACAACGAAAATTGCATCCTTGTAAAAATATGACTAACCGATTGCCTGGTCCATCAACACAAGAAAAGGGTAATATCTTATTAACGATTGCCCATGACTTGTTCATGACTGATAACTCTTGGTTTTCGACATAAATAACTATTGTTTTTAACGTCATTAGCAGCTTCTGCTCCTAAAAACGTTGTATTAATTCGTGATCCTTCTTGTTTATACTTTTTGATGTCCGATAATCTAACCATATAACCAGTTACTCGAACAAGATCATTACCACTGATATTAGCAGTAAATTCGCGGAAACCTAATTTAAAAGCTGCTTTACAAATTTGTAGTAAGGCTAGAGGATTATTTTTGATTGTTTCATCAATTGTTAAAATATCGCTGATACCTGATGTGTAGTAATGATGGTGTTTAAATAGCGCCATAATATGGGTAACAGGATCAGGTTCATGACCATAAGGAATGCGTAAACCAGGGGTTGTGCCTCTATCTGAACTAATACCAGATTGCGAGTGCAACATAGCCTTTCCTTTCCAAGCATTTTTTATTGTGTGTGTATCAATAAATTTGGCAACGAGTTGGGTAATGGTTAATGCTAGCTCATTGGCTTGTTGGTCAAAACCATAACGACCTGCTAAATTTGCTTTTTCTTGCAGGATATTGACCGCTTCAGCCATACTAAAGATACCAAACATGGGGGCAAATCGATTGGGATCGATTAATCCTTCTTGGACTAAAAAACTGCTATTAAAAAAGTTGGATTGATTATAAAGAAAGTCCGATCTTGCTTGAATAAGATTAAATTGTAACTGACAATAGTAAGGTAAGGTATTTGTCAAAAAATCCTCACTATTTTTACTGCGTAATGCTACTTCTTTTAAATTGATTCGTGAAAGCGTACTTCCTCCGCCGGCAACGGGTAGTGAATTATAGCAACTTACTACGCCATATCCTTGGTCATCAAAATCTTTTTTGATCATATTATTGTTTGCAATATGAGGTTTGCTTGTTTCACAAATATTTTCTATAGCGACTAATAATAGTGATTCTGGTGTAATGTCTTCATCATAGATAAAGGTTAAATTAGGTGCAACTTGTTTAAGCTCTCTATCTACACGTAAGATTACCCGACAGATAATATTATCAGTTGGGCCAATATTGGCATGCATAAACGCATCGGGCAAATTACGATCAAGCATGATCCAAAAACGCTTTAATCGTTGATAAATTTCATCTTCAGTAAGATTACCAATGTAAGGAAGTAAAATTTGATCTAAGCATCCTAAATAAACAGGCATACCTGTTACCGAAGGAACATGATGATAAGCAATAGTTAGCATATTTAGTGCATCATCAAAAGTCTTGGCAGGTTCAAGTTCAAGCCATTTTGAACCTTGTTGTAAGAATTTAGCATAATCAGGGAGCACATAGCGTGGTTTATATGGAGCGTGCCCCTCATACATGTCACAAATAACACGTTCATCTAAAGCTTTTTGGGTTTCACTATCAATATCAACATAAGGCAAATTATTTTCTGCTGCTAGTGCGAGCAAATTGGCTTTTTGTTTTGGTGACAAATTTGGGTCGGTCACGATTTGATAACAACTATTTTGAAATTCTGTCATGTGAATGTTAACCTCGATACTAAAAAATATAGTTTAATTCTAAATTTTTACCAATTTATTCTTTGTTAGCAATAAATTACTTTTGTTGATTATTCAAATGTTAATGGGTGATCAAACTTATTTTGCAAAATTAAACATATAATTATTAATTTTATCATCCTTAATCTGATCACCATTTTTTATTAAATCTTAAACAATACTGATGTTTTTTAAATCTGCTTGCTCAATTAGTTATTGTGTAATGATTTTATAGATGAGCTGAGGCTCTTTTGCACTATCACTAATTGTAATATTGTCATAAAGTTTTTGTTTGATTGCATCAATCTTATCGGTACTGGCATGGATCGTTAACAATGCTTCACCTTCGGTCACTTTATCGCCCACTTTTTTATGTAACACAATTCCAACAGCAGGATCGATAATATCTTCTTTAGTTGCACGGCCTGCACCTAATTGCATAGCAGCAATACCAATTTGATCAGCAATGATTCTTGAAACATAACCTGATTTAAGTGCAGGTAAAGCAATTTGGTAAGGTGCACTAGCCAATTTTTCAGGATGATCAACAACTGAGCTATCCCCACCTTGTGCTTCAATCAGTATTTTGAACTTCTCAACAGCTTTGCCATTCTTAATAACTTCTTGAAGTTTTGCTCTGGCTTCTTCTAATGTTTTGGCTTTATTAGCAAGTACAACCATTTGGCTACCTAATGTTAAAACCAATTCAGTTAAATCAGCAGGGCCGTGGCCTTTTAAGGTATCAATTGCTTCTTTTATTTCAAGTGCATTACCAATAGCGTAGCCAAGTGGTTGTGACATATCCGAGATAATAGCCATCGTTCTACGGCCAATTTGGTTACCAATATTCACCATTTCATGAGCTAATTTTTCAGAATCCGCCATATCTTTCATTAGTGCTCCATCACCTGTTTTAACATCAAGAACAATAGCATCAGCGCCAGCAGCTAACTTTTTACTCATAATTGAACTTGCAATAAGTGGAATAGAGTTAACCGTTCCTGTAACATCACGTAAAGAATATAACTTTTTATCAGCGGGGGTTAAATTGCCTGATTGACCAATAACGGCAAGCCCTTTATGATTAACTTGATCGATAAAATCTTGTTTACTTAATTCAATTTTAAATCCTGGAATTGATTCAAATTTATCGGTAGTGCCACCAGTATGACCTAAGCCACGTCCAGACATTTTAGCTACTGGTACATCTAAAGCGGCCACTAAAGGAGCAAGAACTAAGGTTGTTGTATCGCCCACACCACCAGTTGAATGTTTATCAACTTTAATACCTTTGATAGATGACAAATCAACGGTATCGCCAGAATACATCATTGCACTGGTTAAATCTGCGCATTCTTTTGATGTCATACCTTGATAATAAATTGCCATTAATAAAGCACTAACTTGATAATCGGGGATGGTACCATTAGTATAGTTAGTAATAAAAAATTGGATTTCTTCAGTAGTTAAAGAATGTCCATCACGTTTTTTTTCAATAATATCTACAAATCTCATAACGATTCTCTCTTAAAATCAATAAATCAAGTTAGTGTATTGCGCTGTTCATACAAGTATGACTGTTTAGTTCTTGTCGAAATAATCGACGAAAAATTGAATAGTATAAATAAACCTCATATTAGATTTACTATTTTTTATTTTGATCAAAAATAAACTAAAATTAATCAAGATCACTTGGTGAAAACGACCAAGGTAATAATTCCCCAACTGTAGTTTCTTGAATTTTTCCCTGCATATTGGTCAAAATAACCGGCATATCTTTAGCACAAAACTCACTAATCACTTGTCTACAAGCGCCACAAGGTGAGATAGGACCATCAGTATTGCCAATTACCACCAATTTTTTAAATTTTGTTTTACCTTCAGAAACCGCTTTAAAAATTGCCGTTCTCTCGGCACAATTTGCTAGCCCATAAGATGCGTTTTCAATATTACAACCTAAAATTGCTTCATCATCTTCAGTAATTAGCACGGCACCAACCTGAAATTTAGAATAAGGCACATAAGCTTTAGAACGGGCAGTTTTAGCAAGTTCAATCAGTTTTTCAATTTTCATATTAATAATCCTTTTGGTCGTAATAAATCTAACTAAATTTTAGGTTGAGCTTTAACAGGAGACTGTAAATCTATCTTATAAACACCAAAACCAGATGTATCTATGTCAATAAAGCGAATAGGGTATAGTGAATGTTTTTCGATATAGGATTTAGCTTCATCTGTTGATGATGATTCAAAGCGAATATCCAAATTTTTATTACTAGTAATCCGAGCAATTTGCCAATTATTATCGACAGTGACATCTACTATACCGTTCTTTTGGGTCATATTGGTGATATAAGCAGAAAGAATCAATCTTAAATCATCTGGTGAATTGAATTTAACATTTTTTTCGCCTGTGCCGGGAAATAAACCGCCATAAGCGCGATAGTTATTGGTGGCAATTAAGAATTCTTGGTTAGGATCAATTGTTTTTTGTTGATAAGTCAGATTCTTAATTCTTTCAGATGTTGGATTAATTAACTGGCAATTTGCATCGTAACGAGGTGGTTTAGTAACATCTATTTGATAATTAACCCCATCAATAATGTCAAAATTATAGGTTCTGAATTTATCCCAATTAATTAAATATTGTGGTTGTGATGAATTAGTATTAATTTGATTATACACACCAGCTGAACATTCCAACCACTCTTTAACATCTTTACCTGTAATTTTCACAGCAGATAACATATTAGGATAAAGGTAAATATCTGCAGCGTTTCTAAACGACAAATTGCCTTTTTTAACATCAACAAAAGCACTTGGATCGTTTTTTCGTCCGCCAGCTTTAAACGGTGCAATAGCTGATAAAATAGGTAATCCATTCAGATCAGGATCACCTTGAATAAATTGCTTAACATAATCGATCTGTGCATCGTTAATAATTTGTAGGGCTGAGCTATCTTCGACCAATGCTAAATAGCTAGTAATATCGGTTGAAACTTTACCTATTGGTTTGCTAACAAATTCACGTGTACCTTGGTGATCCTTGACTAGAATATCAACAATTTTGGCGTCTGCTTCAACTAGCGCTTTTTTGTTTTTTATATCATAAATTGGACGAGCTTCGGATTTTCCTGAAACTACTTGCCAATTTGCTTGTTCGCCTTCAAGAACTAAGTCAACTACTCCTAAGTGGCTACCCCAATGTCCGGGCATTACAGCAGGGACATGATTAATATTGCCCGTTTTAATATCTGTATTAGGTAATGATTTGAACGCTTCACTTGGAAACACGCTATGAGCATGACCAAACATAATGGCATCAATACCCTCTACTTGGCTCAAGTAGTAAACCGAATTTTCAGCTAATGCTTTATAAGGTTCAGTTGAAACACCAGAATGTGGAATAGCAATAATAACATCAGCGCCTTGTTTTTTCATTTCAGGGACTAATAGCTTGGCTGTTTCTGTAATATCTTTGACGACAACTTTGCCATCAAGATTAAGTTTGTCCCATTGCATAATTTGTGGAGGCACAAAACCAATATAGCCAATTTTAATAGTGTGTTTATTGCCGTTTCTATCAATAACAGGAGTATCTAAAATAATATATTGTGTAAAAAATGGCTTTTGAGTTTTGGCATCATAAACATTAGCGTTAATGTAAGGAAATTTAGCCCCAGAAAGACTTTTTTGCAGAAATTCCAATCCAAAATTAAATTCGTGGTTACCAATATTTCCCACAGTATAATCAAGCGTATTAAGTGCTTTATAAATAGGGTGAATATCATCATCATCAAGACCTTTATGTACGGCATAATCAGCCATCGGGCTACCTTGAATCAGATCACCATTATCAACAAGGACACTATTTTTTACTTCACTTCTTGCTTGATGAATTAAATTAGCAGTTTTTACTAATCCAAAAGAATCAACAGACTGATCTTTAAAATAATCATAATTCATCATGTTACCGTGTAAGTCGGTTGTTTCGATTATCCTTAAATCAACCGTTGCAGCATTAACAAAACCAGATATAAATAGGGTTAAGAAGTTAAGGATTAACTTGTTATTTTTCATACAAATCTCCTATTTATTTTTGATATATTGCTTATTTACATGTAGTGCTTATAAAAGTTCTTGATAAGTTTTAAACCTGTCAATAATAGCAAAATGGTATTTTTTATCAGTGATTGCTTGTTGAAGCATTTGTTTATCATTAGCAGTAAATAAGGATAAAACATAATGTGTTAATCTCACCTTTACTGACTCTTCAACAAAAGCAGCATCAATGCCACAAAGTGTAATATCAAGTAATTCTAACCTTGAAAACTGAAATACTGTTTGAGCAATGTGATACTCTTTTTCAATATCTGTACCAAAAATGCCAGCATCATCCGTATTAAGCGTTATACGTACACCTTGCTCATACAGTTTCCTCACTGGGTGATTATATATATTGCCATGAAGTTCGTTAACTAAAATACGGTTACTTGTTAATGCGATTTCTAATGTGATTTTTTTATCAATTAATTCTTGAATTAACTTTTGATTTTCAATGGCTCGAATACCATGCCCAATTCTATTTGCACCGTGTTTTAGAGCTTGAATAATACTTTCTGCTGAATCGATTTCGCCTGCATGATAAGATTTTTTTAATTTTAATTGTGATGCTAATTGATGAGCATCTTGAAAATCATCAAAATGCCCAGCTTTTTCGTTTCCAGCAATATTAAAACCGGTTATAAACTGATGAGGATTCTTTTCGATAAATCGCAATGTGTCATAAACAATTTTGGCGCCAAGGTGTCTAACCCCAATAACATGATATCTTACTGTGACATCAAATTCTTTCTGTACATCAATAATTGCTTTATCCATTTGCTCTAAGGTTTGATGAAATCTTTCTTGATTCCAAATAATTTCGCCATTAATTTCAGTTGTACAAATATGATAAGGAGAAAGGAACAGTTCGCAGTAAATTAATCCTTGCTTTGCGTTTCTATAAAGAAAATCGTAGGTGATTAAGTAATAATCTTCGGGTGTTTTAACAAAACTAGAAACCGTATCATAAGTTTGAATAAATTCAACAAAGTTAGTTTCGTCGTATCGATATCGACCATTTTTAAACTCATTTTTATCATACTCATTGGCTTGATAACATAATGAATTAGGAAAAATGATATGATTTTTATCGGCGAGCTTCTGAGCCATAAAAGGAGTAATACTGCCTTCAACATGCTCATGTAATATGACTTTTGGGATAATTTGATTATGCATTTTATATTTTTCAGTTTAATTCTGCCTATTGGATACCTGCAATAATAATATTTAAACGCCACTGGAAGGTTTGTGCAGTATAGTTAATTTATAATTGCATACACGCTATTGTACCTGGATAAATTACATGTTTTCCACACATTTTGTGTGCTTATTTTTTTCATTTTTTATCAGGGAAATATTAATTTAATTTTTCCTAAAAAGCAGCAATAGTACTAAATATTGCTGCTGATTCCTTTATTAATTAATAACCTGAAAAGCTTTTTCTTCTGTTTTTTCGTTTTTAAATATTAATAAAAATATGATTGCTAATACTAAAGAATAACTAGCAAAAATAAGCCAAATAGTGCGCCAATCAATAATTCCATCTGATGTATAATAATCAACGACAAAACCACTGATAGTTGAACCTAAATAAGCACCAATTCCATTGGTCATAATCATAAAAAGCCCTTGTGCACTGTTACGAATATTTGAAGATACCGATTTTTCAACATACATAGAGCCAGAAATATTATAAAAATCAAATGCACAACCGTATACGATCATTGATAATAATAATAACGTGAAGCCAACAGGAGAAGGATCACCATAAGCAAATAAGCCAAAACGAGCAACCCAAGCAATCATACTAATTAACATTACATATTTGATACCAAGGCGTTTCATAAAAAATGGAACAAACAGTATAAATACTACTTCCGATATTTGTGAAATAGAAAGTAAAACAGAAGGGTATTGTACTACTAAACTATCGGCATATTCTGGAACATTTTTAAATGAAAGCAAGAAAGGATTACCAAAAGTATTTGTAATTTGTAAAATTCCTCCAAGAAATACAGCGAATATGAAGAAGATTGCAATTCTAGGTTCCTTAAATAAAACAAATGCATCTAGACCTAAAGAGCTTACAAGAGACTTTCTTTTCGAATTATCTTTAGTTATTACAATTAATGGTAAAGTAAGTGAGTATAGGCTAAGTAAAATTGAACCGGTAGCGGCAATATAAAGTTGCATATTGCTTAATCCAAATTTTAAAAAGCTCACTAACCACATTGCAATAATAAAACCGATAGTACCAAAAATTCTTATATTAGGAAATTGAGTGATAACATCCAAACCTTGCGAAGCTAAACATGAGTAAGAAATTGAGTTAGAAATAGCTATAGTAGGCATAAAGGCAAGGCAATGAATTAACATAACAACAACCATCATCAAAGGTGATGTAATTGATGCTGCAATAAATAGGGTAATTGCACCAATTAGATGGCAAATCATAAATAACCTATTAGCAGGGATCCATCTATCTGCTACAACACCAAGTAAGCCTGGCATAAATAAAGAAGCGATTCCCATCGTACTATAAACTGAGCCTACTGTCGTACCGCTAAATTTTAGAGTCTCCATCATATAAGAACCTAGGGTGATAAGCCAACTTCCCCAGATGAAGAATTGTAAGAAAAATATAATCTTAAGTTTAAACTTAATATTCATTTCGATTCCTTATTAAATGAGATATTTGATAATCTATTGCCTAACAAATTATTAATGAATAAATTTAAATATTAGCGAATACTATGTTTGCTTATATAACGCTATGCTTATTAGTATGCGGTTAAAATAGCTTACTGATTTTTGTTTTAAAAAATGTTTTATCTAATTTAACTGTTAATATTTTTATTATTCTAAAAAATAAACTTAAAAAAAATGGCAATTGATCTGCCATTTTTTTAATTCTGATTTAATAATACTGATTCCAATGCTACTGTAATCATTTCTTTAAAGCCCAGTTGGCGTTGTTCTGCCGACATGGATTCTCCTTTTCGAATATGATCTGAAACTGTACAAATTGCTAGTGCCTTTGCACCATATTCTGAAGCAACTCCATAAATGCCAGCAGCTTCCATTTCAACGCCTAAAATATTGTATTTTTCCATAATATCGAACAATTCGGGTTCAACACTGTAGAATAAATCAGCTGAAAAAAGATTACCAACTTTTACATTTACACCCAATTGTTTCGCTGCATTAACTGCGTTACAGGTTAGATCAAAATCGGCAATTGCGGCAAAATCATGATCTTTAAAACGAATTCGATTGACTTTAGAATCAGTACAAGCTCCCATACCGACAATAACATCACCGATGTTAACATTTGGGCTAATTGCACCACATGAGCCGATTCGTATAATATTTTTAACTCCATAAAACTTTATTAATTCGGTTACATAAATAGAACAAGAAGGAATGCCCATTCCATGTCCCATAACTGAGACTTTTTGCCCTTTGTAATAACCTGTAAAACCTAGCATTGCTCTTACATTAGTGACTTCTTGTGCGTTTTCTAAAAATGTTTCTGCAATAAATTTTGCGCGTAGCGGATCGCCAGGCATTAAAACAGTTTCTGCAAAAGCATTATCAGCGGCATTAATATGCGGGGTAGACATCAAATTCTCCTGATCTTTGTTTCTAAAAAAGTATTACTTTAAAATGGATTAGTTATCTATTTTCTAATAAAAGATTGACCATAATCCATTGGCGACAAATCAAAATAATCAGCGACACTTTGCCCAATGTCGGCAAAAGTTTTCCGATGACCTAAAGATCCAACTGGCACGCTATCACCATAAACAAGCACTGGAATATGTTCACGTGTATGATCCGTTCCTGGCCATGTAGGATCGCAACCATGATCAGCACTGATAATCAGCAGATCACCTGGTTCAACCAGTGCTAGCATTTCAGGTAGACGGCTATCAAAATATTCTAAAGCTGCAGCATAACCTGAAACGTCGCGTCTATGTCCATAAGAAGAGTCAAAATCAACAAAATTAGTAAACACAATGGTATTGTCTCTAGCTTGCTTTATTTCTTCAAGCGAAGCATTAAATAGCGCTTCAATACCTGTGGCTTTAACTTTTTTTGTTATCCCAACGTGTGCATAAATATCGGCTATTTTACCGATTGAAATAACGTGACCATTTTTTTCATCAACTAACTTTTTAATCATTGTTGGTGCAGGTGGCTCAACAGCAAGATCATGACGATTACCAGTACGAACAAACTCACCTGCTTTTGCACCGATGAAAGGTCTTGCAATAACGCGCCCTATATTGTAATTGCCTTTATTAAGTTCATCACGTACTATTTCGCAAATTTCATATAATTTTTCTAAACCGAACGTTTCTTCATGACAAGCGATTTGGAAAACTGAATCTGCTGATGTGTAAAAAATTGGTTTACCGCTTGCCATATGTTCCTCGCCAAGTTCATCTAGAATAATCGTGCCTGATGAATGGCAATTACCTAGATAGCCAGGAAGATTTGCACGTGTAACAATTTTATCTAAAAGATCTTGAGGAAAGCTGTTAGTGGTATTAGTAAAATAACCCCAATCAAAAAGAACGGGTACACCTGCTATTTCCCAATGTCCTGAAGGCGTATCTTTACCCGAGGAAATTTCGCTTGCATAACCATAAGAACCAATGATATCACCTTCAGATTTCATGCCTTTTGGATAATGCCCTGTTGATTCATATGCAGCTTCTAGTAATCCTAACTTACCTAAATTAGGTAAGTTTAGCACTCCACTGCGTCCGCACTCAGCTTTGCCTAATGCACAGGCTTCGGCGATATGACCTAAAGTATTAGCGCCTTCATCGCCATATTTTTTCGCATCTTCAGCGCCACCTAGTCCGAAGGAATCAAGGATCATAATAAAAACTCTTTTCATAATTTCCTCTAACTTTCGAATACAACCTTACTCACATAAATTTATTGGCTTATATTATATGAAATAATAACATGTAAAAATGTGATCTAATACCCAATTGATTATTTTTATAATAATTCACAATAAATATAACAGACATTTTCGGGCTGATTAAATTTCTTCTAATTTAAAAAAGATCGAATGGTTAGCTATGATACATGATTAAAAAAAAACAAAAAAGATTTAAGCATTGTTTTAGCTGATTATTTGATTAATGTTAACGTTTAATAAAGAAATAGGGCAATCATTTGGGAAAAAGTGCATATATTAGGTTTTAATAGCCATAGTAATTATTTTTAATGTGTTTAAAATGGAGAATCATCGAAGTTTAGATAAAATACCCCATACTGTTGTGATAACATATTGCATTATATATATACTTAAATGATACAATAGTTATTTATCTTGCCATATGCATAAACATTTAGTCATTCTATTTACATATTAAAGTTGAAAATCCAACTTCAAATTTTAAAGTTAAAAGCTTTATAAAATTAAAAAGAAATAAAATGATTGAACAATACACTCACTACTGGCTAAATCAATTTCAAGGTATAACATATTTTTCTTCAAAGGAAATAAAGGTAGTTATTAATGAAACAAAAAATCCCGAATACTTTTGGGCTAGAAGCTTATGCTCAGCATGTCATTACTGTTACAACGGTTGAACAACTTAAAACTGTTTTTGAAAATCATAAAAATCAACCAATTATGATTATTGGCGAAGGAAGTAACACACTATTTACTTGTGATTTTAATGGCATAATTATTGTTAATCGTATTAAAGGGATAACCATTACTGAAACCGACCGAGAATGGCATTTAAAAGTTGGTGCAGGTGAAATTTGGCATGATGTAGTATCACAAACAATTGAAAAAAATATACCAGGGCTTGAAAACCTTGCTTTAATTCCTGGCTGTGTGGGTTCTGCGCCTATTCAAAATATTGGTGCTTATGGGATTGAGTTTCAAAAAGTGGCGGATTATGTGGAACTGCTTGAGCTTGCTACAAATAAAATCCTTACTATCACCGATGGTCAATATGGATACCGTGAAAGCATATTTAAAAAACAATATTTACAAGGTTATGCGGTGATTAATGTCGGTATAAAATTACCCAAACAGTGGCAACCAATATTAAATTATGGTGAATTACGTAACTTTGAGCCACAAACTGTTACCGCCAAAATGATTTTTGATAAAGTCTGCGAAATTCGCCGTAGTAAATTGCCAGATCCAAAAGTTCTAGGTAACGGTGGAAGCTTTTTTAAAAACCCTGTGGTCAATAAAATTGTAGCGGACAAACTACTTGAAATTTATCCAAACATGCCAATATATCCACAAGCCAATCACCAAACCAAATTAGCTGCAGGTTGGCTGATTGAACAGTGTGGTCTAAAAGGATACCAAATAGGTGACGCTGCGGTACATCAACAACAGGCATTGGTCTTAGTTAATAAAGGTCAAGCAACAGCACAAGATGTGGTTGAATTAGCTCGACATATAAAAAAATGTGTATTACAAAAATTCTCGGTGAATTTATCACCAGAAATCCGATTTATCGGCAACTCGGGTGAAATTGATGCAGACAGTTATTTATAATTAGCACCAAATTATAATTACCCACAAATTTTAACTTATAATTATACGCGATAACATTATGAAACATTCGTATTCATTTCCTATTTTATTAGCCAGCTTATTATTTGTGACAATCTCATTATCAGCGTTAAACACACAAGTACCTTTGTGGTTAGTGCGTAATGAGTTTTCGCTTGAACAAATTGGTCTAGTTGGCTCAAGTTATTTTACTGGCAACCTTATTGGTACCATTTTCGCCAATTGGTTTATTAATAAATTTAATGCGCGTCACACATACACTTATAGTTGCATTATTTTTGCCATTGCAACTATTGGATTAAGTTTTTCAATGAATTTTTATAGCTGGATAATGTGGCGATTTTTTATAGGGATTGCTTGTGCGGTCACTTGGGTGGTTATTGAAAGTTGTATATTACTCACTGGTCCGGTACGTACACGTGGAAAAATGCTTGCAGTATATTTAACTACTTATTATTTGGGTTCGGTTTTGGGACAAGCATTGTTACAGTATTTCCCGCAAAATATATTGTATTTTGGATTGGTTATTGCGTTACTGATGGGGCTTGCAATTTTATTTATTTTGCTGACTCATTATAAATTACCAAAAAGGAAAAAAAGCAGCTTTAACATCATGCCAATGATATTAAATAAACCCTCTCGACTTGGATTAACCGGTTGTATTATTGCAGGTATGTTAATTGGCTCATTATATTCGCTCTTACCGGCCTATTATTCGCACTTAGGCTATAGTGATGTTCAGGTGGCTAATTGGATTATTTTACTTATTTTATCTGGAGTAGTTGCCCAAATGCCGGCTAACTGGTGTGCAGATAAATTTGGGCGACAAACAGTATTACTAATCGAATCACTACTCATGTTGATTGCATGTATTATGCTGATATTTAATTGGTGTGATGTATTAGCAATTATCCTATTAGGCGTAACCATTTATACCATTTACCCCATATCTATGGCTTGGGCCTGCTCGTGTGTTAAAAAACAAGATATTGTGGCGATGAATCAAGCAATGCTATTAACCAACACATTAGGCAGCTTAATTGCTCCTGCAGTGATAGCATTCATTATGGATAAAACGAGTAATACCTATTTATTTGTCAGTTTTGCTATAATTTCGTTATACTTCATCATTTTATTAATCAAAAAAAGAGAAGCGGATGCGCAACCACAATAATCCACTTAAATTAATAGCAATACTTGCAGACGGCAAATACCATTCGGGCGAAGAATTAGCAGTAATATTTGGCATAACACGCGCAGGAATTAATAAATACATCAAACAACTGCGTGAGTGGGGGATTGAGCTAACTTCAGTGCAGGGTAAAGGCTATTGCTTGGCAGCACCTCTTAATTTGCTTAATAAAACTAAAATTGATCAGTATTACCAATCGAATAGTCGATGTGACATATTGCCAATTATTGATTCAACTAACCAATATCTACTGGATAGAATTGGTCAACTAACATCGGGCGATTGCTGTGTCGCCGAATTTCAATCCAAAGCACGAGGAAGGCGAGGGCGAAAATGGTTTTCGCCTTTTGGCACTAATTTATACTTTTCAATGTATTGGCGACTAGAACACGGTATCGCAGCGGCAATGGGGCTGAGTTTAGTTGTTGGTATTGTTATTGCCGACACCTTACGTACATTATCTGGTCAAGACATCAAAGTTAAATGGCCAAACGATCTATATCTTAACGATCAAAAACTAGCGGGTATTTTAGTTGAGCTTGCAGGTAAAACGGGCGACTGTGCCCATGTTGTGATTGGTGTTGGCGTCAACTTAACCATGACAAACCCTGACACCACCATAGTTAACCAAAAATGGGCTAATTTAGGTAATGTTGATCGTAACTTATTAGTTGCACAGATTGCCAAAGCTTTAAAAAGCCAATTAATCGAATTTGAAAAACATGGGTTGGCGCCATTTATTAATGATTGGAATAGACTAGATAACTTTGTTAACCGACCTGTAAAACTATTAATTGGCGATAACATTATTCAGGGAAAAGCAAAAGGCATAAATGATCAAGGAGCCTTATTACTAGAGCAAAATGGTAAAATTAATGCCTATATTGGTGGTGAGATATCACTAAGAATGGATGAATAATGATCCAAAGCCATTAAAAACTATTCCGCTTGTGACAAGCGGAATAGGGTAGGCAAACAACTTTTTAACTTTTATTTTTAAATTTCAAAACTCGAAGCGCATTAGCTGTCACAATCGCAGTCGTACCTGAATCAGCTAACACAGCCAACCATAGTCCAGTAAAGCCAAATAAACTAGTAATCAAAAACACTAACTTAATGCCCAACGCAATGGTAACATTTTGTTTAATATTACGAGAGGCAAAACGCGTTAAACCAATTAGCTTAGGCAAACTTAACAAGCTATTTTTAGTTAATGCGGCATCAGCAGCCTCTAGCGCAACATCAGTACCGCTACCCATAGCAATACTTACAGTTGCCGCTTTCATGGCTGGAGAATCATTAATTCCATCGCCCACCATAGCGATCGACGTTGAGATACGCATCTTTTCAATTTCTGCCAATTTATCAGCAGGCAACAGTTCTGCTCGGTAATCCATACCTAATTGAAAGGCAATAGCTTTGGCGGCTCGCTCATTATCGCCTGTTAACATCAAAGTTTTAACGCCAAGCTTGTTAAGCTCATTCATTGTAGTCATTGCATCACTCCGTAACACATCTTGCAATGCAATAATGCCCATCAATTGTTGACTTGTTACTACAACCACTACTGTTTTACCCGCATTTTCAAGTTCCTCAATAATTTTGGTATGTTCAGCCTTCAAAGGCGCTGAAACAGTTACAACCTTACTTGGTGATACAATATAAAAAGTTTGATTATCAACCTCGCCTTGAACACCAACCCCCGCAATTGCTTTACGATTATCGGCCTCATTGACATTTAATTGATTTAGCAATGCATAATCAACAATCGCCTTAGCAATGGGATGATGCGAACCACTTTCAATAGCGGCAACTAACTTTAATAATTCTTCTTTTGAAACATCTTCACTAATAACATCGGTGACTTGCGGTTTACCTTCAGTTAACGTACCGGTCTTATCGAACGCCACTAGCTTAACGGAACCAATATGCTCTAACGCTGCACCACCTTTAATTAGTACACCTTGTTTTGCTGCATTAGACAAAGCAGACGTTATTACCGCAGGTGTTGAAATCACAAGCGCACAAGGGCAACCAATTAACAACAGTGTTAAACCTCGATAAAACCAAGTATACCAATCAGCATTAAACAACAAAGGTGGTACAATAATTACTAACAGTGCAAATAAAGCGATTGTCGGCGTATAATAACGACTAAACTTATCAATGAATCGCTCAATCGGTGCTTTACGCTCCTCGGCATCTTCAATCAACTGTAAAATACGATCAACTGCGTTTTTTCCTTTTTCAGAAATAACTTTGAGTTGAATTGTATTATCAACAACTAGCGAGCCTGCCAAAATTTTATCACCAGCAAAATAATTAACCGGAATGGATTCGCCCGTTAAAGCACTCTCATCAATGCTTGCCTGTTCGCTGAGTAGAATTACATCAGCTGGTAAACGACCACCGGATGAAATTTCAATTATGTCGTCTGGTTGTAAACTATGGCTAGTAACAGTTTTTCGTTTACCATCAATAATAATAACCGACTCTTCAGGCATTAGCTCAGCAAGCGACGAAATGCCCTTTTTAGCTTTACTTGTTGCAACGCTTTCTAACATCTCGCCAATCATAAATAAAAATATAACCATAGTGGCTTCTTCGGCTGCACCAATAAACAGTGCACCAATTGCTGAAATGCTCATCAACGATTCAATAGAAAACGGAGTACCACTACGAGTTAAAATCAAAGCTTCTTTAGCGATTGGAATTATGCCGAATATGGCAGTTGCAATAAAGGCGCATTCACCAACATATTGATTAAATAAAAGAATAATATAACTGATAATAATTAAAATCCCTTGAATGACTAAGGGGATAAACGCTTTTTTATCAAAATGATGGGAATGTTTGTGGTGGTGAGCATATTGTGTTGAAGTTACTAATAAAGGTTTATAACCGAGTTCAATTACTTTATCCTCGATTAATTTAATCACTTTTT
The DNA here is from genome assembly GCF_001690355.1 of Gilliamella sp. Choc4-2. Lineage (GTDB taxonomy): Bacteria > Pseudomonadota > Gammaproteobacteria > Enterobacterales > Orbaceae > Gilliamella > Gilliamella apicola_A. Next base: position 17,393 of record NZ_LZHG01000030.1, on the reverse strand, counting down.
GGTTCTTTTCAGGGACAAAAACAATAAGTTTTTCAGTTGAAAAAAGGATCTTGGTATGAGTAATATTGGGTAAATTTCTGATGCCATTTTCGATTTTTTGTGCGCAACTGGCACAATCCATGCCTTGGATCTTCCATGTCAATTTAATATCTTTACTTTTTTGCTCAGACCCATCGGGAGGATCATCCGATTCATTTTGCTCAAGCTCTGTGTGCGTATTTCCCCCACAACTATCGGTTGATTCTTGGCTACAATAGGTATCATGATTAGAATAGTTATGATTATGCTTAATATTTTTGCAATTACTGTGACAACATTCATGGTTAACATGGTGATGATGTATATATTTGTTATTATATAACATAACGTTACCTCTATTTGTTGATGAGTTTGATTGTACGCTAAAACAGATAAAAATAAATCATTTTTTAAGTTTATTTACTACCACGGCTAAATTATTATATCCACTGATAAAATGAATTTATTGATATGGCAGTAGAACATTTAAATTAAATAGTATCAAACACACAAAACTTATAACTATTTTAATGGTTGAAAAGATCTAAAATAACCGAATGGATAAAATTTTATAGTGACATAACCGTAAGGTGATTGGTGTCTATTTGTGGCAAACAGTCTTCATACTACTAATTAGTATCCCCAAATTTCTATATAAGCATGGAATTTAAGTATATAATTACGACTACTTAAACGATTAGGAAAATCTATGTCTACAATTTCATCTTTTCGCCAACGGCAAAGTACCATTTTTATAGCCTTTCTTTTTTCCACGTTTATTATTGGTATCGCAGGCGCCTTACAATCACCGACGCTAAGTCGTTTTTTATCTTATGAAGTTAATGTTAATGAAATTTTGGTTGGTGCTTTTTATTCTGTTAATGCTATCGCAAGTATTATAGGTAGTTTCTTCTTAGCTAAATATTCTGATAATAAAGGTGATAGACGCAACATAGTTATTTTTTGCTGTCTAATGGGGATTACTAACAGTATTATTTTCGCTTTTGTTCGTCATTACTCTATTTTAATCACATTAGGGGTATTATTTTCAGCACTAACCTCTGCTGCCATGCCACAAATTTTTGCATTAGCGCGTGAATACGCAGTTAAAACAGGGCGAAATGTCGTTGCATTTAATTCCTTAATTCGTGCTCAGCTATCTCTTGCTTGGGTAATTGGTCCACCATTATCTTTTTTATTAGCTATTAACTATGGTTTTACCACCATGTACCTCAGTGCTATGACGATGTTTATTATCGCTATAGTTTTTATTGCTATTTTCTTGCCCTCTGTTGAAAAAAATCCCATAACAAAATTTGATAACCCTAACGAGTTATACGCAGCCAACCAGCCCCTTTTAAAAAATAAAAACGTGGTTTTCTTATTTCTTTCCACCGTATTTATGTGGACAGCAAACATGATGTACATCATTGATATGCCGTTGTATGTCGATTCTGTATTACACTTATCAGATGCATTACCTGGTCAATTAATGGGGTTAGCCGCAGGGATTGAAATTCCTATCATGCTAATTGCTGGTTTTTTAGTACCCTATTTAGGTAAACGAAACTTATTTATCATTGCAATAATTTGCGGTGCCTTATTTTACGTTGGGATTATTTTATTCTCATCAGAACTTGCATTATTTGTTTTGCAATTATTTAATGCACTATTTATTGGAATAGTTGCAAACATTGGTATTATCTATTTTCAAGACTTACTACCAACCAGAATGGGGGTTGCATCCACCTTATTTAATAATGGTATGACCTGTAGTGTTATTTTGGCTGGCATGATTCAAGGTTTTGTTTCTGAAGAATATGGGCATGAAGTGATTTATAAAATTGCCTTAAGCATGATAGTGATTTCATTACTATTTTGTTTACTGGTTAAAGATGTAAAAGAAAAATAAATAAAATACTGGATAAATGACGTTTTACAAATAATATATAAAACGCCATTAATTTATTACCTGCCATTAAAAATTTAATAACAAATAACGAAAAATCGGCAGAGCTAACTATAAACGCCATAACTTGTTTTAAAGCCTTAAGCGAAAAAAATGCTTTTAAGCACACCGAACAAGATGCATCACATTAATCAACAACTCGAATCACACTAAAACTTTGTGTAATATTTTTAAATATTCCAATGTCTATCATCTTAACGCCAGCATTATTGACTGATAAAACGAGATTGACTAATTTTTGAGATATACTGCCTACTTTATTTTTTATTCAGTAAAAGTATTACATTGCTCAATAGAACCACTATCAAATCCTTTTTTAAACCAAGTATAACGTTGTTTAGATGAGCCATGGGTAAAGCTATCAGGAACAACATATCCCGCACTTTGGCGTTGCAAACGATCATCACCAATAGCTTGTGCTGTATTTAATGCTTGCTCAATATCACCAACATCAAGCAGATTTTGTTTTTGCATAGCATTGCCCCATAAACCGGCATAACAATCTGCTTGAAGTTCTAATTTAACCGACAACTGATTATTATTTAACTCAGATTGGTTTTGCTTTAACTGCTCTATTTTATTGAAAGTGCCCAACAAATTTTGTACATGATGACCAATTTCATGGGCGATCACATATCCTTGGGCAAAATCACCACCACCACCTAAACGTTGTTTCATCTCTTGATAAAATGACACATCTAAATAAACGGTTTTATCTGTACTGCAATAAAATGGTCCCATAAAGGATTGACCTGTACCGCAAGAAGTCTGAGTTAAACCGGTATAAAGCACTAATTTAGGCGGAATATAAGTTTTACCTAACCGATTAAATTCTTTGCTCCAATAATCTTCAGTACTAGCTAAAATGACTGATGTAAATTTAGCAGCATCAGGATCATCAATAGCATATTCAGTAGTGGATTGTTGTGGATTATTAAGATCAATAAGATCAGAGTTAAGCAAACCGGTTAAGTCAACGCCATAATACCCAGCAATTAATACAACAAAAAATAAAACAACTTTACCTTTACCACTAATTGGAATTTTTGTTCCCAAATCACCTGTTGATTGCGAACGGCGATCTTCAATATTATCACTCTCTCTTTGGTCTCTCCAACGCATAGTAATTATCTCATCAGTTTTGGTAAGTTTATTTTAAAGGATAATAGAAAAGGATACTAGGTTAAAGTTTCTACAATTTTGGTGTGATTTTGATTTTATGCGTATTACGTTTTGAGCATAAAAATTATTGTTAGTCTAAAGATTAACCCTTACGAAAGTAAAACCGATTCCTTATTAAAAGGTCGGAAACTATAACCATAAAAAAATCGGTAAGAATTAATATTTTTTTATCTAACTATTGTTTAATTTACGTATCATGATGAATTTACATTAAAAATTGGTACATTTTGGTAAAACGACATAAATTAAAGTAATCTTACTTATAGTATATTAAAAATCAATAAGTTAAAAATCTTTAAAAATTTAAAAAATCTGGTAGAATTTATCGGTCGCTATAACTGTAAATAAAACAGATAGCTACAATTAGAGTGTTCCCTGTATACACAGGGATAAACCGCCCTGCAATCGCTCGCATTCAACTGGTGTTAAGTGTTCCCTGTATACACAGGGATAAACCTGCAGTCAGAGCTACAACATGGTAACCCTGTACGTGTTCCCTGTATACACAGGGATAAACCGAGGTGATAAGATTTAATTCTTATTCATTAACTGCGTTCCCTGTATACACAGGGATAAATTCTAAACAGCATTAGTTAGCGTTGTTTTAAAATAGTCATGATTGGATGCAGCAAGCTTTAAATTCTTTTGTGGTTAGGTTTCGGACGTTTAGTCTTTAGTGACACTAAAATGAATGTAGTGTTCACGTCCGAGTAAAGGAAATTTAGCGTGAAATTTCCTTTACAATCCTAAGCTCGCCGCCAGAAGTACTGGTCACTGCGTGACTGCCCTCGCTTTGTTAATTAGCATTAAACGAACCGATGAGTATTGCACTTCCTTGTGCGCCCTCATCTCATTTGGCATCCTGCCCAATGTTCTATGCTAATTAACTCACTCGGCAGTACTTAAGCGGAAATACAAATTCAATGATTTAATTAGATTTTTAACATCATTAATAAAAATTTATTGTCTATCCACTTAATAATTGTTTGTGCTAATTCCGTGCCATACAAAGTGCTGACAACTAAGGCTGGTTAGCAAGTCAAACAAGGCGGTTTGGCAAGTTCGTGTTTTGTTTGGAACAAATCACCAACGGGCGTTAAAACCTGACAAAGGAAGAAGACAATTGCAAAGCGATCACTTTGTTTTAGGCATCAGCGTGGGGATTATAAAGGGGGATTGGCAATTCCTTTTGCTCGGACGTGAACGCTGATTTTATTTTTGTTTCACAAACGGTTAAAACATCCGAAAATAAAGCCTTATTTGTTCAGCTTTTGATTGTGGCGTTATTTTTTCCATACTTTCGCTTATCTTCATCCTTTCCCGTGTGGATCACGGTAATGTAATCGGGAATGGGTGGGGCTTTGCGGTAGAAGGCGACCCATTTGACGCCAGGGGGATCTTTGCGTTTAAATTCATCGGTGTTCACGTCGATATAAAAATTAGGTTCGTTCATGGATTTGTTATTGAAAAACATCTCCATATATTCTTGTTCCATATTAACCGTTTTTGGTTTGGGGTAACCTAAAGTAGCAAATATTTTATCGGCGTCTTTGGAGCCTCCGCCAAGCATACCTTGATCACAATAAAATAAGATTAAAAAAATTGATCCTCCAACTAAAATATCAAGCGCAAACATTAAGGTTAAAAAAACTAAATCATCACCAGAAGCTATTGTGAAAATAACCATACTTAGGATAAAACAAGGAAATGTAATTTTCCCAGCAAATTTAAAAGATTCTTTATTACTGGCTTTGGTTCCTTTCATAGCCCAAGGGTATAACCATAGGCGGTGATCGATGGGGCGGCGAAGGGCATAGGCGTAGTAGCTGCCATCGTCGAGCGGTTCGACCACCACTTCGACCTTGTCGCCATTGCGGAAAAAAGCCCGACAAAAAATGCCGTGTACGGTGAATTCACCCAGTTTACAGCGAAAGTATTGCACGCTGTTAAGGTAGTCGGCGGCTTCTTGTTGACCGCTTGCCATGCCAACTTGGCTAGCAGCTTCGGCGCTGTTGCCAAGCGCCAGTTGCCCAAGTAGTGGCAAACTGGCAAAACTGCCGCCGCCAAAGTGTGATAAGTCGGTATCTATCACTTCTAGCTCAGTGATTTTACCGGTAATGATTTGATAATAGTCACTATTTACTTTCATTTTTTCCGCTTATTTTTATTATTGTTGGTTTTTTCCGTGTGGATCACGGTAATGTAATCGGGAATGGGTGGGGCTTCACGGTAGAAGGCGACCCATTTGACGCCAGAGGGATCTTTGCGTTTAAATTCATCGGTGTTCACATCGATATAAAAATTAGGTTCGTTCATGGATTTATTGTTGAAAAACATCTCCATATATTCCTCTTCCATATTAACCGTTTTCGGTTTGGGATAACCTAAAGTAGCAAATATTTTATCGGCGTCTTTGGAGCCACTGCCAAGCATACCTTGATAACTATAAAATAAAATTAAAAAAATTAATCCATCAACGATAAAAGCGCCAATGCACGTTATAATAAAATAAAATAATTCTTTACCATTTGTTATATTTGCGAAGCTAATACATATTGCTGCGAAACTAATACTTAAGATATATATACCAAGTGAAATAGAACCAGCAAACTTAAGTGATTCTTTATTACTTGCTTTGGTTCCTTTCATAGCCCAAGGGTATAACCATAGGCGGTGATCGATGGGGCGGCGAAGGGCATAGGCGTAGTAGCTACCATCGTCGAGTGGTTCGACTACCACTTCGACCTTGTCACCATTGCGGAAAAAAGCCCGGCAAAAAATGCCGTGTACGGTGAATTCACCCAGTTTACAGCGAAAGTATTGCACGCTGTTAAGGTAGTCGGCGGCTTCTTGTTGACCGCTTGCCATGCCAACTTGGCTGGCGGCTTCGGCGCTGTTGCCAAGCGCCAGTTGCCCAAGTAGTGGCAAACTGGCAAAACTGCCGTTGCTAAAGTGTGATAAGTTAGTATCTATCACTTCTAACTCAGTGATTTTACCGGTAATGATTTGATAATAGTCACTATTTACTTTCATTTTTTCCGTTTATTATTATTGGTTTTTTCCGTGTGGATCACGGTAATGTAATCGGGAATGGGTGGGGCTTCGCGGTAGAAGGCGACCCATTTGACGCCAGGGGGATCTTTGCGTTTAAATTCGTCGGTGTTCACGTCGATATAAAAATTAGGTTCGTTCATGGATTTGTTGTTGAAAAACATCTCCATATATTCTTGTTCCATATTAACCGTTTTTGGTTTGGGGTAACCTAAAGTAGCAAATATTTTATCGGCATCTTTGGAGCCTCCGCCAAGCATAGCTTTATCACTATAAAATAAAATTAAAAAAATTAATCCATCAAATATAAAAGCGCCAATGCATCCTATAAGAAAATAAAGTAATTCCCTACCACTTTTTATTGTTGCGCAATTGATAGATATTGCTATACATATAATTGTTGCAATAAAAATGCCTCCTGAAATAGTGCCAGCGAACTTAAGCGAAGATTTATTACTTGCTTTAGAGCCTTTCATAGCCCAAGGATATAACCATAGGCGGTGATCGATGGGTCGGCGTAAGGCATAGGCGTAGTAGCTACCATCGTCGAGTGGTTCGACCACCACTTCGACCTTGTCACCATTGCGGAAAAAAGCCCGACAAAAAATGCCGTGTACGGTGAATTCACCCAGTTTACAGCGAAAGTATTGCACGCTGTTAAGGTAGTCGGCGGCTTCTTGTTGACCGCTTGCCATGCCGACTTGGCTAGCAGCTTCGGCGCTGTTGCCAAGCGCCAGTTGCCCAAGTAGTGGCAAACTGGCAAAACTGTTGCCGCCAAAGAGTGATAAGTGGGTATCTATCACTTCTAACTCAGTGATTTTACCGGTAATGATTTGATAATAGTCACTATTTACTTTCATTTTTTCCGCTTATTATTGTTGGTTTTTTCCGTGTGGATCACGGTAATGTAATCGGGAATGGGTGGGGCTTTACGGTAGAAGGCGACCCATTTGACGCCAGGGGGATCTTTGCGTTTAAATTCGTCGGTGGTGACATCGATATAAAAATTAGGCTCGTTCATCGATTTGTTATTGAAAAACATCTCCATAAATTCTTGTTCCATATTAACCGTTTTCGGTTTGGGATAACCTAAAGTAGCAAATATTTTATCAGCTTCTTGGGAGCCTCCGCCAAGCATATTCTTATAACACCAGAACAAAGCTAGGAAAATTAAAATATCAACTATACTAAATACAACAAAAGAGAGACAAAAAAATATAAAATCATCATGCGATAATATTCCTATCATAATCATACCAATAATAAAAATAGAACCCATTAAAGTACCAGTATATTTAAATGCACCTTTACTATTAGCTTTAGTTCCTTTCATAGCCCAAGGGTATAACCATAGGCGGTGATCGATAGGTCGGCGAAGGGCATAGGCGTAGTAGCTACCGTCTTCCAGTGGTTCGACTACCACTTCGACCTTGTCGCCATTGCGGAAAAAAGCCCGACAAAAAATGCCGTGTACCGTGAATTCACCCAGTTTACAGCGAAAGTATTGTACGCTGTTAAGGTAGTCGGCGGCTTCTTGTTGACCGCTTGCCATGCCGACTTGGCTGGCTGCTTCGACGCTGTTGCCAAGCGCCAGTTGCCCAAGTAGTGGCAAGCTGGCAAAACTGCCGTTGCCAAAGTGTGATAAGTTAGTATCTATCACTTCTAACTCAGTGATTTTACCGGTAATGATTTGATAATAGTCACTATTTACTTTCATTTTTTCCGCTTATTTTTATTATTGTTGGTTTTTTCCGTGTGGATCACGGTAATGTAATCGGGAATGGGTGGGGCTTCACGGTAGAAGGCAACCCATTTGACGCCAGGGGGATCTTTGCGTTTAAATTCGTCGGTGTTTACATCGATATAAAAGTCTGGTTCGTTCATGGATTTGTTATTGAAAAACATCTCCATATATTCTTGTTCCATATTAACCGTTTTTGGTTTGGGGTAACCTAAAGTAGCAAATATTTTATCAGCGTCTTTGGAGCCTCCGCCAAGGATATCTTTATTACAGTAAAATAAAATTAAAAAAATTAATCCGTCAACGATAAAAGCAGCAATGCACGCTATAATAAAATAAAATAATTCTTTACCATTTGTTATATCTGAGAAAATAATACACATCGTTATACAACTAATACTTAATAGATATATACTGAGTGAAATAATACTTGCATCTTTAAACGCTTCTTTATTACTGGCTTTAGTTCCTTTCATAGCCCAAGGGTATAACCATAGGCGGTGATCGATAGGTCGGCGTAAGGCATAGGCGTAGTAGCTACCATCGTCGAGTGGTTCGACTACCACTTCGACCTTGTCACCATTGCGGAAAAAAGCCCGACAAAAAATGCCGTGTACCGTGAATTCACCCAGTTTACAGCGAAAGTATTGTACGCTGTTAAGGTAGTCGGCGGCTTCTTGTTGACCGCTTGCCATGCCGACTTGGCTGGCTGCTTCGGTGGTGTTGCCAAGCGCCAGTTGCCCAAGTAGTGGCAAACTGGCAAAACTGCCGCCGCCAAAGTGCGATAAGTCGGTATCTATCACTTCTAACTCAGTGATTTTACCGGTAATGATTTGATAATAGTCACTATTTACTTTCATTTTTTCCGCTTATTATTGTTGGTTTTTTCCGTGTGGATCACGGTAATGTAATCGGGAATGGGTGGGGCTTCGCGGTAGAAGGCGACCCATTTGACGCCAGGGGGATCTTTGCGTTTAAATTCGTCGGTGTTCACGTCGATATAAAAATTAGGTTCGTTCATGGATTTGTTATTGAAAAACATCTCCATATATTCCTCTTCCATATTAACCGTTTTCGGTTTGAGATAACCTAAAGTAGCAAATATTTTATCGGCGTCTTTGGAGCCACTGCCGAGCATATTTTTATAACACCAGTAATAAATCAAAAAGAACAAGCCATCAACTATTGTAATAATAGTTAACATTAAAATGAAAAAAAATAAATCATCACTAATTATTGAAATTGCAATGAAACTTCCTAGGAAAATAAGAAGTGATAAAGGTGCTGTTGCTTTTACAGCATCAGTTTTATTCGCTTTAGTCCCTTTCATAGCCCAAGGGTATAGCCATAGGCGGTGATCGATGGGGCGGCGAAGGGCATAGGCGTAGTAGCTGCCATCGTCGAGTGGTTCGACTACCACTTCGACTTTGTCGCCATTGCGGAAAAAAGCCCGGCAAAAAATGCCGTGTACGGTTAATTCACCCAGTTTACAGCGAAAGTATTGCACGCTGTTAAGGTAGTCGGCGGCTTCTTGTTGACCGCTTGCCATACCAACTTGGCTAGCAGCTTCGGTGCTGTTGCCAAGTGCCAGTTGCCCAAGTAGTGGCAAACTGGCAAAACTGCCGCCGCCAAAGTGTGATAAGTCGGTATCTATCACTTCTAGCTCAGTGATTTTACCCGTGATAATTTGAAAGTAGTGATTCATTGATTTATCCTGCTTTTAGTTTATACCTTGGAAATAATCGGTAATTGCATTGGGATTAAATGGGTAGTTTGACTTCGGTTGATTTTTGATTGCTAGCGCCTCTCGTTTTGCTTGGTGGCGGCGCTCTAAATCGTTAGTGATTAGCATTAAGGCATCAAATTCGTTAAAATCGTGCTCGGTTTCGCTATCCGGTTGTTGCGCCGTAGTTGCTTTGGCGGTGAGTTGGTTTTGTTGATTTAGTTCAACGGTGGATTTGTCAATTCCAAACATTTCTTGTAGTGCCTCTTTAAATGCGTCTTGTTGTTCGATAAGATTTTTATAGGCTTCGGCATTATCATTTTTTACGCCTAGCGCACTGAGTTTTATCCACGATTCTAACTCATTATCACTTATATACCAGATCAATCCTTCAATCAGCAGGCTAAGCACACCAACCCAAAAACCAAGCGCTAATAGTATCACCCTTCTTGCCATAATTTGCGCAGTATAAATGGCAATGGCTCGGGCAATGACTTCTCGGCTTAGCCCTTTGGCTAACGCCCGTTTGGTTAATCGGTGCATTAGCCAAGGGATATGATATGTAATAGAAGTTCCAGATGTTATTCCAGCATTTACAAAATATAATGCGCCATTTAGCCCATTCAAGATAGTTAAACTTATATTTCCTTTTTCTGCTTCTTCCTTCGCCTTCATAAACTTCTGACAAGAAACATACAACCCCGCCGCTGCCCCGAAGAACCCTGACATCACCTTTATACGCCCTGCGGCAACCGAGCCAGATCCTGTAACTGTTTTGACAAATTGATACATTAATTCGGTGGTTGCCGATGTCATCGCTAGTGATGCACCAATCATTTCTGCCGACCAGAAACTGTCGTTATGGTCGCCTTGGGTTTTATCTTTAATTTGTAGCCAGTTATATATTTCAAAGGCGGCAATAACAAAGGCTAAGCGGATATCTTTAAACCCTTTACTTGGTTGGCTACGGGTGACTTTGATGTTGTCGATATCTTCTTTTTTGGCTTTTAATATTTTTGTATTGCGTCCGGCTTCTTTTATATCTAAAACTCGGGAAATCACTCTATTTTTGTTATGAAGTTGTTTAACGTACTCACTTTTCGCTTTTAGATCGGATTCTCGCATTTTTTTGGTTAGTTGCATCACCACGCCACCTGGTAAGGTTTGGGTTTTAGGTAAGGCGTTTTTAAACCATTGCGAGTTGACCACGGCATTGCTGACGTTGTTTTCTGCCTGTAAAATCGCTTGCTGCGCTTTTTTATATAAGCCAAAAAATGACAAATTTAGCATAAGGCAGGCATGGTGGTTAATTTTATTGATTGTAGATGAATTATTCAGGGGGGAGAACATAATATTGCATAAGCGCACAGCCAAATTGTTGACGCTTAGCACGGGTTTACTTAAAAAGATTTTTAATAAACGTTCATTACCGGGCATTTTTATTCCTAATTTTGCCACATTCCCCAGTGTGTCGGGGTGGTTTTTTAATACGTTTTTGGCTTTATCTAGCTCTTTATAGTAGTTGTTTACTGCGTTTAAAAACCCTTGTGTTTTTTTGTAATACGCCGCAATTTTACCCACTTTAGAGGTGGCGATCACTTCGCTTAGTTCTATCGGTTCATGGTGATTTTCGATCTGTTCAAGCATGGCTTGAATGTCGGTTAATAGCGTTTCACTGTTGTTTGCTAACGCACGCACCATTATGCTGTCACTGGTGTCTTCACTTGCGTTACTTGCTTGTAACCATATTTTTAAGTTTAATTTGCCGATGTCGGTTAATTCTAAGCCTGAAGTGCATTTATCGATTACGGCTGAGTAGTAGATTCCATATAGGTTAAGTTGTTCCGCTATTTTTTGCTGCGCATCCCCCGTTAGTTCATTATCGGCAATGGCTTGTTCTACTTCAAATTGGTTGTCGATCCGTTTTTCGTTAGGATCTGTATCAGAAACGGATTCCCAAATGTCGCCGTCAAAATCTTTCATATGCTGGTAAAAGTTACTCATTTTTAACCAACTTATTAGTTGTTGTGCCCGTTGTTCGGCTAGGGTTGTTATTTGTTGTTGTAACTTTTCATATTGCTGATTTAAGTTATTTACAGTTTGCGTGTCTAAACATTTGGCATATTTTTTTCTGATGCTGTTTATTTTATCTATTTTATCTTGTTGGTATTGGTCTTCTTTTTTCCGATAACTCTCTAAGTAACTGCCTAAAAATTTTTCCGCTTTAAAATAACTCGTTAAGTTTTGCTCGTTTCGGTTGGATTGGGGGGAGTTAAAGTATTTGATATAACCTTTGTCTATAAAATAAGGATTATAATATTTGTTGTTGTTAGATACTAATGCGATCTGATACGCCGAATAGTTTTTACCATGTAAAAAGTAGTTACGTTCCCATTCATAATATTTTTCTTGTCTATATCTTATTGCTATAAAGTTATCATACATTCCGGTACAATCTTGGTAGTTTTTACTGTACGGTTTGCCGTAGAGTTCTTCTTGTATCAGTACCGATAGCTGATTAAAGGTTGAAAAAACAGGCAGCTCTTCGGTTTCGGGCAGTTTCTTCTCTTGCATTACCCGTTTAAAATAAGGGTGATTGGTATAGTTGAATTTAAAATCATCAGCAAATTCTTTATGAATTAATAGCTCTATGCCGTATTCGTAAGAAGCATAGGCATCAAATTCTTGTGCCCGTTCTTGGCGGTATTGATCGTTTTTGGCATAGAGTTCGTTACAATAGCCATTTAGTTCTTTTGCTATGCCGATTGGGTCATCAATAGCGATAATTAACGGTGAGTAACCAGCACTGTACTTATCCATGGTGTTGGCTATGGTTGCTGATAGCCCTTGTTGTTTTGTCCATGGCGTAGTTGTGGTGTTTTTTTTTGAGTACTTTGCTGTCATATCCAAAGGGTTGGTTGCCACCTTGTTTGGTGTTACTGTCAACGCCTTGGCGGTTATAACTTAGGGATTGAGAATAATGAACTTTTATTTGTGATTGTTTTTTAGGCTCTTCTTGGTTGTCAATAAGGTAGCTGGTGACAATGCTGTCGCTGTGATCATCTTGACCGATAGCTTGGCGCTTTTCGGGCTTATAGGCTTTATCTAAGTAAAAACAGCCAACTAACCCTGTTTTTATTGCATCTTCAATATTATCAGGATCTAAATAGTGACCATAGGTAAACTTATTATAATTTTGTTGATATTCGTCTAATAATTGCTGTAATTTATCTTTCATGGGATAGCCTATAACACAAGGTAGATATCGTTTAACGCTATTTGTTTAATTTTTAATATAAACACTGCCACCGTCATCCCGACGCAATAATGTCCATGTAATATCGGTATAGGTTTGCTTTGTATCGCTATCAATAAACGGCGCCACTTTATCTCCGTTGATTAATTCACGGTACTCAATTTTACCGTTAATGGTTGCAGAATAAAGCCCAGTATGGGGGCAAAGTTCACCTGTTTTTATACGAATGGGCACAGCTAACCCCGTTTGGTCGGGTGTTTGCTCTATTTGTTCATCTGTTTTAGGTAAGTCGGTTGCAGTGACATCATCAAAGCGGCATTGCCACTCTTTTGATGTGCGATCATTAAAGCGAATTTCCCCATTGATTGAGCCAAAACCCAATGAGGCAATTTCAGGCGCTCGCGCTGGTTTTAATAGCGCGTTAACGTTGACATAGTGCTTAGGGTAAGGGTTACGGCTTACATCGCCTAGTTCAGGAACTTCACCAGCCCGAACAACAACCCCACCCTTGTACGGATAAAAAGTAATTGCTTCGTCTTGATTGCGTTGTTTTAATTCATCAAGGCTACCTAATTTATCGGTAATCAGCTGATCACTAAGGATAGTGAGCCAGTTAATGCATTTAAAGCCACCTCGAAAGCGTAAATCACTTTCAACATTGGAAATATCAAGCCCTAAGTATTTATGTGCTAATTCATACTCTAAATATTGATAATCATAATACTCATGGCTATGTTGAATACCTAAACCAAAAAAACCATGCATAGGCTGTAAAATTTCGCTGATTTGACGTATTAACTCCACAAGTGAGTCCACACCAAAACTTTTAAGCTCATTAATTGGTAAATAAAATTGAACATAACTGATTTCTTTATGTACCTTTTCATACCACTCTGGGCTTGAAAATGTTTTAATCAAATATTCAGGGGTAAAATCTAAATTATCAACATTACTCCAATAAAAATTTAATGTATCTAAAGCATATTCGTTAATCAACTCCAGTTTTTGCGCTAAACTAAACGCTTGATAAGGATATAATTTATTTGGGTCAGCATTAAAAAAACCATATTTAAGTTTATCGCCCCAATACTTATCATAGAGCGCTAACACTTGACCGATAGCTTGGCGCTTTTCGGGTTTATAGGCTTTATCTAAGTAAAAACAGCCAACTAATCCTGTTTTTATTGCATCTTCAATATTATCAGGATCTAAATAGTGACCATAGGTAAACTTATTATAATTTTGTTGATATTCGTCTAATAATTGCTGTAATTTATCTTTCATCATTTATCCTATAATTAAGGCTAGCTTAACTGCCTATAGTTACATTAATCTGTTGTTGGTTCATCGCCAGGCGTAAAATAGTAGTAAAACTGTTGTCGATAAGGGTAGTAGTGAATCAATCTTTCATTTTTGCCCATTCTTACTCTGTCTCTACTCTGTTTTGTTGAAGTTGAATCATCTTCAAATTCAAGAAGACTCTCTAACTTATTAAAATGATATTTCTGTTGATAGCGATAGTCAATTTCAATTAGGCGATCATCTTCGTACTTTTGCTTTTCTTGCTCGGTAATTTGGGCGTAATAGGTAAGTTGTTGATTCGGTTCTAATACATAATTGTTTGTTTGGGGTTGCTTAGCAGCCAACGGTAGCGAGGCTGTTGTCGCTGCTGCGGCCACAGTGGTTTTTGTTATAGGTGAAAACTTAATAACTTCAGCCCCATTGCGAACAACTGATGTTGTCGCCACCATTTCAGGAATCGATGCTACTAAAGGTGCCGTGCTCATTGCGCCTATAATGGAAACCCCAACTGCTGCTAATGGGGCGTTAACAACCGCTTCATGCCGTTGTTCATAGCGCTGTACAGCGTCTACTGCTAGTTCAAAATTATAATTATCAGGAGCTAACAATTGTGGGCGGCTGTACTCAAACTCTTGCTGGTTAACCCATTTTATAATGTGTTTTGATATCGCATCATATTCTTGCTTCATCTGTTGTTCAATGGTTAATGCTAGTTTAGTGCTAGTCATTGCCTTTTCGCCTACAATTGCATATAAGGGATCTGCTTTGGCATTGGCGAGCATCTCTTCTTCCTCTTTCCCTTTACGCCGACGAAATTCACACTGTTTTAAAGTCATTAAGCGAAATTTTTTAATATCCCCACTTGCAATTTTTAAATAATCTCTACGTTGATCTTCATTAAGTCGATCACCAGGAAATTTTATCTCAATGACGGTATCAATATTATCAGGGTGGTATCCTGCGGCACCTAATAATCGGTAGTTCTTTTTCTTTATGACATCTGGAATGCGGATCATGCCACGCCCATTTGGGAACCATTCTTTTGCAACATCAGGGTTGATGGTTCGATAAGCTTCAACAATATCATTATCACCACTTCGCTTTAGCGATAATTCGTTTTCAAGTGTGGTTTTATCTACCATGGGATCAACCACGCCAACCTCGCGAAAATCAAATAAATAACTTCCTTCAGGATCGCCGTATCTATTCAGTTTGCGGTATTCTCGGTAAATCATACGAAACTTTGATAAGGGATATCTACTAGGTCTAAATGGCTCTTTATTACTGGTAAGTGGTACTGGTGGTTCTTGAGTCATATTGTATCCAACTTCACCACAGTAAGGAAATTTATACTCAGAGTTTTCAGCATCTTGCCTAATCCACATTGTCACTTGCCGTTGATAGCGTGGTGTTCCGTTTTTTGCAATGAATGGAAATTTTTTCGCTGCTTCCATTTTTTGGCATAAATAAACAATATCAAACGGATGTGTTACAGGTAGTACGGTTCCTGATGTATTCTTTTCTGTAGTAGCCGACTGACTACGTCTGGATGTCGGTCTTGCCCTTGGTTTATCAATCATTGTTGTCATTTTTATTATCCTAAACATCATTAAAATCAAACTGAACAATTTTACCTGTTGCGATATGTTTTGCCTTGAAAGTATTTTTAGGGCTTTCTTCTTGTGCTGAACCTGTAATGGTTTGCGGTTCATCGGTAAACACACGCTTTGTCCGTCCTTGAGCATCGGTTATACCAGTCAGTGTCTGTCCATTTACTTCGATTTCATAGGGATAAAAAGCTAATGGTTCACCCGTTTCATGATCGGTTAATATAAAAAATTCACTGTAACCATTAATGCCCGGCAAATTAACATAAGGAATGGATAATGTCGCCACCCCCATCTTTTGCATCACATTACACTTCAGATAGATATTATCTTGGGTGCCCAGTTCAATGCCTTCACTGCTGATTTTTATGTATGAGCCGCCACACATTAACGTAAGCTGTTCGCTTGCGGTGACAGTGAGCTCACCATCGACACTGTCAATTTTTATATCTTGCTTGGCGGCCATGTTGAGGTTGGCGTTTTGGGCTTGCACCGCAATATCGCCTTGGTTGGCAAACAGTTTCATGCCTGATTTGTGGGCAAATAAGCCCATCGCTTCGCCCGATGAGAGGGTAAGGTTTTTTAAGGCGGCAATGTCAGTTTGGTTTTCACTGGTTAAAGTAACGCTGTTGCCGGTGGAGAGTTGAATGTTTTGTGGACTGGTTAAGGCAATGCCTTCTTGGGCATAGGCAAGTATGCCGCTTTGGGTCAGTTGGCTTAATGTTTTGTTAAGTTGTTCTTGGCTGTCAGTGTCTGCACCGTGGGCTTCAGACTGAGTAGCCGCATTTTGTAGGGCTTTGGCAATGGATAGCGCATTTTCAAGCTGGGTAATGGCGGCTTGCATGTCGAGCTGTTTGCCTTGCGCTTTCGGCTCGGTTTGGGTGGTTAAGTATAATCCCCGTGCAGCTGCTATGGCGCCCCATTCGTCGGTTCTTAGCTCAAAGCCTTCGCCACGCTGCGCTTTACTTTGGTCAACTAAGTGACCTAAATTCAGTTGGGTTTTGCCGTATTCGGTGGCGAGTTTGATGTGCTCTTGCCCCCGTTTGTCGTCCATGCGTAATTTATTATTCGCTGGGGTGCGTATCACATTGCGGTGTTTGTTAATGGCGGTGACAGGGTCTGGGTGAGCACTGTCGTGCATTGCATGGGCAATATACGGTCTGTCAGGGTTGCCTTGCATAAAAGCTATTGCTACTTCAGTACCGTCAATCAGTGGAAAGTGAAAACCGTATTCACTGCCAGCATAGGGTTTGGCTAACCTTATCCATAAGCTTTCTTCGCCATTTTTCCAATCTGTTAGGTCAAAGTTAAATTTAACCCGGTAGCGCCCTTGGGTATCAATATAGCCATAGGTGTCATTATCGGGACTGGTGACCCGTGCCGGTAAGGTGCCACTGACTTGTGGCCAAGCAAGGGGCGCTGGGCGATACGGTTTTAATACCTTAAAAGGTATCGCAGTAAAACTGAGCTGGTAAGCATCAGTGCGGCTGCCGCTGCCCGTAACACTTAAAATAATAATGCCTTCATCAATATCAATCAGCGGG
>NZ_LZHG01000029.1 GCF_001690355.1 Gilliamella sp. Choc4-2 | reverse complement strand
AACCACGCTTACTACGCTTTGGTTCTGGAATATGGCACAGTTGCAGTTTAACGTTAGTCTAGCCAGTCGTGGCGATAAGACCACTTGATAATGCGCTTCCTCTTTATTCACCGATAATTGGCTAAACTCGGTGATAATACCATAAACCTTGCGAGTGCTTTTATCATTGGTAAAATCCCCCAAGGCACGGATTGCAGAACTGAGCGCATCGCTTACAACAGAATTAAATGAGAAAGTAGCCGGTTGGTTTAAAAAAGCATCGGTAGATAGGGTTTTATTGGCACTGGTAAAAGTAATGGTGTAATGCCACAGCTGGTTTAAGGCCTCTTCGCCTTTGACGTTTAACACCGATATAGGAGCGCTGAGTTCATCAATGGTTAGTGTATAACGGTTATGGCTAACTTTATTTGTTAATTGGCTAAGCAAGTCTTTCCCTGCTTGTCCTGCTTGTTCGACGATTTTATCTAAATGTTTTACCATTTTTTTCCCTTATTATTGTTCGCATTCAATTTAATAAGTGCGTTTTACCCCATTAAATGGATTAATGATTAGTTGTTTTAAGGGGGGGCATGAATAGATAGCCATAAATCTGGCGTTGAGGATTGTTACATTGATAGCGTGATTGCTTTGTTTTTATTAGAAAACCAAACCGTAAGGGACAATAATCAAATTTATTGTGAATAAACCAATGCAAATGAATGAATATCATGCTGCATAATGTGGGCATTTGATATACTAACAACCGAGACATCCTTAACTATACTACCTTGCTACTTATTTTTATTTAGTTTTGTCGTATTTATCTATTTTTATCGGTAATTTTAATAATCAATAATGATAACTAAAATTGGGCATAAAAATTACACGGTTTTTATAGAATTTGCAATATTTAATTGAAGTTAATTTATTGAAATTTCAGATAAGCTTAGTGAGTCATGTTTTTTTAGGTTGCTGCTTTTAAGCCCCACTTAAAATTTTATCAATTAAGTGGGGTTAGGGTTTTCGCATTAAGATAAAGGGGTGTTCCCTGTGTATACAGGGAACACACCACAGGATATTGATACCAAAGAGTTGGCTCCGGTTTATCCCTGTGTATACAGGGAACACATCATTTATTACGCTGTCCTTGTCTTTTTCTGCGGTTTATCCCTGTGTATACAGGGAACACCACAGATATCACATTCGAACCAACAAAGCTGGCGGTTTATCCCTGTGTATACAGGGAACACGCTAGTTTTGACAAAATTAATTGAATGCGATGAGGTTTATCCCTGTGTATACAGGGAACACCAATTAAAGTTATTTGAACTAATGAAACCACCCGGTTTATCCCTGTGTATACAGGGAACACGTTTAATAGATTCGTTTTCTAGTTCGCGCTTACGGTTTATCCCTGTGTATACAGGGAACACTCCCGTTGCTCTAGATGAAAAAACCCAGAACCCGGTTTATCCCTGTGTATACAGGGAACACAAAACTAATTTACCTGCCGTTGTCGTTGAAAACGGTTTATCCCTGTGTATACAGGGAACACAAATCATTGTATTTTTTAAGGTTTTCGGCTTGCGGTTTATCCCTGTGTATACAGGGAACACTCTAATTGTAGCTATCTGTTTTATTTACAGTTATAGCGACCAACAAATTCTACCAGATTTTTTAAATTTTTAAAGATTTTTAACTTATTGATTTTTAATAAGTCGTAAGTAGGCTTTTTCCAATTTCTATCGTTCCACCAAGAAACACCAATTTTTAATTTAAATTCAAAAAGATATAAATATTCGAATGTACCTAAACAAAAAATATTGTCTTTTACTTTCGTATTAGCGTGAGCTTTGCCCTACTTATTTATGGTGT
>NZ_LZHG01000028.1 GCF_001690355.1 Gilliamella sp. Choc4-2 | reverse complement strand
ACTTTACTTGGTAATCCTGGTGATACCCTTACTACCTTAGGATTACGACCACTAACACGGTATTCCTTCGGTAAGCTTCGCGGATCGAGTTTGATAACAAAGTTACCACCACGTTCCCAACGTCCACCCGATACATCGACTAAATGGTAACGCCCATGTGCATCAGTTGTGATAATCTCTCCTCGCACCGTGATTAATTTCACGCCACCAAGTCCTTCCTCACCTTCGTCTTGCACTCCATTACCATTTTTGTCCACAAACACTTTACCAAAAATTAATGCATTATCAAATAATGGGTCTGACGTCACTGTCACTGTTGCTTGAGCTATATTTGACACCACCTTACCTGTTAAGGAATTTAATGCCATTGCTGTGTTCGTATACTCACCTTGAGTTACACCTGAACCCACCACTAACATATAGCTAATGACCATTTCACCATTACCCGATAAACTTACCTTGTCATACGTCACCGTTCTGCCACCTTTCGGATCCATCACTTTCTTACCGTTAACTCGTGATGAACCATTAACAAATTTAAAGCCCGCAGGTAAAATATCTTTAATTTTGATATTTGCTGGTTGTGCTTTATTATTAATTACTTTAAGAGTATACGGCACTATATCACCCACCACCACATTGTCTTTTAACGCTGTTTTGATGATAGTGATATCTGCATCCGAGGCACGGTAGCCCAAAGCCATATCATTCACCTCAACGCTCGTGAAAGTAATAGACTTCTCTTTTAATGCTACCGGTATCGTATGTGCACCACCCACGCCATTATACGTCACTGATGACGGCGGCGCTGATACATCTATTTGGTCATGCTCAACAGCATTACCGCCGATATCCGTATACTTTTCAAAGAATGGAACTTTTTCATATAACGGACTGTTGCTATCTGAACTAACAACACCATCATTATATTCACCGTAAAGAACCCGAATATTATGGGTGATGCTGTTGCCGTCATGGCTACCTATCGCTAAGTTACGGAAACTGAACTTACCTTCATTATCAGTTGTTGATAACATCGGTTTGCCCGCTTTATCCATAACATGTTTTTCATTGCTATCTAATAAATAGACATTTACTCCCGATAACCCTGGATAGTTAGCCAGCCCTATTAAGCCTGTGCCAGCACTGTCTTCAACTAACTTACCTTCGATAACTCCACCATTGATATAACCAAAGTTTTGGTCAGTTAAATTACCTACTACTTCCACAGTTGCCATATCCACTGTTTGTGGTGTTTTTAACGAGCCATCAGCATTATGATGCGCATCATCCGGGTCAAAACTTGCCGTTAAGGTAGTCGGTACACCACTGACAACGATATTCCACTTACCTGGGATAATATT
>NZ_LZHG01000027.1 GCF_001690355.1 Gilliamella sp. Choc4-2 | reverse complement strand
AATAAAGCACAACCAGCAAATATCAAAATTAAAGATATTTTACCTGCGGGCTTTAAATTTGTTAATGGTTCATCACGAGTTAACGGTAAGAAAGTGATGGATCCGAAAGGTGGCAGAACGGTGACGTATGACAAGGTAAGTTTATCGGGTAATGGTGAAATGGTCATTAGCTATATGTTAGTGGTGGGTTCAGGTGTAACTCAAGGTGAGTATACGAACACAGCAATGGCATTAAATTCCTTAACAGGTAAGGTGGTGTCAAATATAGCTCAAGCAACAGTGACAGTGACGTCAGACCCATTATTTGATAATGCATTAATTTTTGGTAAAGTGTTTGTGGACAAAAATGGTAATGGAGTGCAAGACGAAGGTGAGGAAGGACTTGGTGGCGTGAAATTAATCACGGTGCGAGGAGAGATTATCACAACTGATGCACATGGGCGTTACCATTTAGTCGATGTATCGGGTGGACGTTGGGAACGTGGTGGTAACTTTGTTATCAAACTCGATCCGCGAAGCTTACCGAAGGAATACCGTGTTAGTGGTCGTAATCCTAAGGTAGTAAGGGTATCACCAGGATTACCAAGTAAAGTAGACTTTGGTGTGATAGAAGTTCAGCCCTAATCATTTAACTTAGATAAAAACAGACAAGGATGTCTGTTTTTGTAATTTTACCCCGTTTATCGGGGTTTTTTATTAACAATTTGATGTAAGATAATTTATTGTTAATACTTAACCAAGTTTATAAATAGCTCTTCATTTTTTAATTAACAAAGATTTTTAATCAATTGATTATGCCAGAAATGTGTTATCGTCGTAATAATGATATTTTTAATATTAATTAGTACGATTTGAATTATAGATAATATGGTTAATGTAATAATAATAGTAAGCCTCAATTACATTGAGGCTTAATTGAAATTTTCTTTTATTGCTTATAGTGGGATAAAAATTTAGCAAATCTTCCAATAGCATCTTCAAGTTCACCTAAATGAGGTAAAGCAACAATTCTAACGTGATCTGGTTTATGCCAATTAAATCCAGTTCCTTGCACAAGTAACACTTTTTCGTGTAATAAAAAATCTAAAACTAATTTTTGATCATTGTGAATATTAAACTTTTTTTGGTCAAGCTTTGGAAATAAATACAATGCACCTTGTGGTTTAGTACATGAAACGCCAGGAATATCATTAAGTAATTGCCATGCCAACATGCATTGATCATAAAGTCGTCCTCCGGGTACAATAAATTCATTAATACTCTGATAGCCACCTAGTGCCCCCTGAATTGCATGCTGTAGAGGCACGTTAGCGCACAAGCGCATTGATGCGAGCATATTTAAACCTTCTATATAACTTTTTACATGGTTCTTTGGTCCACAAAGAGCCATCCAACCTTGTCTAAAACCTGCAACGCGATAAGTTTTTGATAATCCACTCATTGTTACTACAAATAAATCGGGAGCCAGTGCAGCTATTGAGTAATGAACTGCATCATCATATAAAATTTTATCGTAAATTTCGTCAGAAAAAATTATCAAATTATTTTGACGGGCAATTTCTGCGATCCCAAGAAGAACTTCTTTACTATAAACTGCACCAGTTGGATTGTTAGGATTAATGATAACAATACCTTTGGTTTTTGTAGTGATTTTTCGTTTAATATCGTCTAAATCGGGTGACCAATTAGCTTGCTCATCACACAAATAATGAACAGCATTTCCACCTGATAAGCTAATTGCCGCTGTCCATAATGGGTAATCTGGCATTGGGACTAAAACTTCATCTCCACTATTGAGTAGTGCCTGCATAGATTGAACAATCAGTTCAGATACGCCATTACCGATATAAATATCTTCAATACCTAGGCTAATAATTCCTCTGGCTTGATAATGTTGCATAATGGCTTTACGAGCGGAATAAAGACCTTTTGAATCAGAGTATCCTTGTGAAGAAGATAAATTACGAATAACATCTATTAATAATTCATCTGGAGCGGAAAAACCGAAAGGTGCGGGATTTCCAATGTTCAATTTGAGAATGGTTTGACCTTCTTCTTCCAGTCGTTTTGCGAGGTCAAGAATTGGCCCACGGATGTCGTAACAAACATGATCCAGTTTATTGGATTTTTGAAAATCTATCATTGTGTTGTCCTTTCATTTTATTGTGATGATCTTTTTTTATTTTATGGAAAAACAATTTACTCCTATTAAATTAAATTTTGAAGGTGATATTATGATTAGCTCAATAAATAAATTTTAATTGTATTATATTTGTTCGGAGAGTTTTATGAAAACCATTTTAACTGTTATCGGTAAAGATCGAACTGGCATTATTGCTGGTATTAGCCAGAAATTATATGAATTAGACATTAATATTTTAGATGTCAGCCAAACTATCATGGATGAATATTTCACAATGATAATGCTACTTGATTTATCCAAAATTAATTTCTCATTTGATGAAGCAAAAGCTGCACTTATTCAAACTGCCTCTAAGCTTAGAGTAAAAGTGAATCTACAACGTGAAGAAATTTTTGAAGCCATGCATCGTTTATAATCTAATTTTTAATAAGGATAATATGAATGGAAACTAAGCAAATACTCGAAACCATTAAAATGATCGAGGAAGAAAAACTCGATATTCGTACAATAACTATGGGTATTTCATTGCTTGATTGCATTGACAGTGATGGAAAAAAAGCTCGTCAAAAAATTTATAACAAAATTACTCATCTTGCCAAAAACCTTGTTAAAGTTGGTGATGAAATCGCAGCTGAATTTGGCATTCCAATTATTAACAAACGTATTTCAGTTACCCCTATTTCGTTAATCGCAGGTGCGAGTGATGACAAAGATTATGTTGAGTTTGCCAAAACACTTGATGAAGCTGCCAAAGCAGTTGGTGTCAACTTTATTGGTGGTTTTTCGGCATTAGTACAAAAGGGTTACCATAAAGGTGATGAGATTTTAATAAAATCAATTCCACAAGCACTTGCACAAACAGAACGTGTTTGCTCATCGGTCAATGTTGGTTCTACACAAACTGGGATCAACATGGATGCAGTAAAACAGATGGGAAAAATCATCAAAGAAGCCGCAAAGTTAACGGCAGATAACAGCAGTATGGCGTGTGCTAAATTAGTGGTATTTGCCAACGCAGTTGAAGATAATCCTTTTATGGCTGGTGCTTTTCATGGAGTAGGCGAAGCCGATTGTGTGATTAATGTCGGCGTAAGCGGTCCTGGCGTTGTTAAACGTGCGCTTGAAAAAGTTAAAGGGGAACCATTTGATGTTGTTGCTGAAACGATCAAAAAAACAGCGTTTAAAATCACTCGTATGGGACAGTTGGTTGGTAAAGAAGCTTCTGAACGTTTAGGCGTTAAATTTGGTATCGTTGATTTATCATTAGCACCAACTCCTGCAATTGGTGATTCGGTTGCTCATATACTCGAAGAAATGGGATTACAAGCCGTTGGTACCCATGGCACTACAGCTGCACTAGCGATGCTCAATGATGCCGTAAAAAAAGGTGGCGTAATGGCCTGCGGTCATGTTGGTGGATTAAGTGGTGCATTTATTCCTGTTTCTGAAGATACAGGAATGATTGATGCGGTAAATAATGGCGCACTTAATCTTGAAAAACTTGAGGCAATGACCTGTGTTTGCTCGGTTGGGCTTGATATGATTGCTATACCCGGCGATACACCAGCTGAAACTATTTCGGCAATTATTGCTGATGAAGCAGCGATAGGGGTGATTAATCATAAGACAACGGCAGTACGTATTATTCCTGCAGTGGGTTTAAATGTAGGAGATCATGTCGAATTTGGTGGATTATTAGGTCATGCTCCAGTAATGGCAGTAAATGAATTTAGCTCATATGATTTTATCAACCGTGGAGGGAGAATTCCTGCGCCAATTCATTCCTTTAAAAACTAAAATATTGACCTCATCAAGTTGATAATGGATGCTAAGGATTAATAGCTAGTATCCATTTTTATATTGATAAAATTACAAAACATAAAAAAATAATTAGCCGATGATTGTAATTATTGGCATAGGTTGTGTTAAACTCGGAGCATTGTTAGTATGAACCATATTTTAGTTATATGAATAATATTTATGCATAACACATTTTCTGATAGTTATCGCCAAAGGTTTGGTGGTATTGCAAGACTTTATGGTGAATCAACACTACGGTATTTTTCCCAAGCGCATATTTGTGTAATTGGTATTGGTGGCGTAGGTTCTTGGGTCGCCGAATCACTTGCTCGTAGCGGCATTGGTCAAATTACACTGATTGATATGGATGATGTCTGTGTGACAAATACCAATCGCCAAATTCATGCTTTAAAATCCAATATTGGGAAAGCTAAAACCTCGGTTATGGTTGAACGTATTTTACAAATTAACCCTGAATGTATCGTGAATGAAATTGATGATTTTATTAATATGAATAATGTTGGTGAATATTTAGGAACAAAACTATTCCCACGTTATCACTATATTATTGAGGCAATTGACAGTGTATACGACAAAGCTGCTGTACTTGCATATTGTAAGCGACAAAAATTGAAAGTAATTACCATTGGTGGCGCAGGGGGGCAAAAAGATCCAACTCAAATTAAAATTGCTGATTTGGCAAAGACAATTCAAGACCCATTGGTAGCGAAGTTACGTGAGAAACTAAAGTATAATTATAAATTAAATAAAGATAGCAAAGGTAAATATGGTATTCCTTGTGTGTTTTCGACTGAGCAACTAACGTATCCTTCTAAAAATGGACAAATATGCTTAACAAAAAGTAAAGCGAATGGTCCTAAAAAAATGGATTGTGAATCAGGATTTGGCGCAATTACAACCGTTACAGCTACTTTTGGGTTTGTTGCTGTAAGTTATGTATTAAATAAATTATGCGAGGGTTGATTTATTTGTCTGTGACAATTATTTAATATCTTCTTTTATCACCAATCTCATTTAATAACAGTTATTTTATTATTAAAAGCTATAGTTTTATCTTTATTGATCTATGTCACAAAAGTGGTTATTGATTAATATACTCTTTCAATTTTTGTACAATATATTATTGTATAAAGTAAAAAACTGATTTAGGATAGCCCTTAATTCGTTTTTTATTATGCTTAAGCGCTAAAAATAGTTTCATGGAAGACGCCAAACGATTCAAGTTTATTTTTTAATTTCAAGGAGTAATCTATGGCAGTAACTAATATGAATGAGTTAAATGAGTTAATGGAGCGTGTAAAAAAAGCGCAAGAAACTTATTCAACTTATACACAAGAGCAAGTGGACAAAATTTTCAGGGAAGCGGCAAAAGCTGCTGCAGCTGCGAGAATTCCACTGGCACAGCAAGCGGTTGCTGAGTCTGGTATGGGAATTGTTGAAGATAAAGTCATAAAGAATCTTTTCGCTGCAGAATATATTTTAAATAAGTATCGTCACGATAAAACTTGTGGAATAGTGGCTGAAAATGAGCCTTATGGAACAATTACTTTGGCCGAACCTTTGGGTATTATTTGCGGCATTGTACCAACCACTAATCCAACTTCCACAGCAATTTTCAAATCTTTAATCAGTTTAAAAACTCGTAATGCAATTGTTTTTTCACCTCATCCTCGAGCTAAAAAATCAACGATTGAAGCTGCTCGTATCGTATTAGATGCTGCGATTAAAGCTGGGGCACCAAAAGATATTATTGGTTGGATTGATGAGCCATCTATTGAGTTATCAAATGCTCTGATGCATCATGATGATATTGCTGCTATTTTGGCAACCGGCGGACCAGGTATGGTAAAAGCAGCTTACAGTTCAGGTAAACCAGCATTAGGAGTTGGAGCAGGTAATACACCTGTGGTTATTGATGAAACAGCTGATTTAAAACGTGCTGTGGCTTCTGTGCTTATGTCTAAAACATTTGATAATGGGATGATTTGTGCTTCAGAACAAGCAATTGTTGTGGTTGATTCTGTCTATGATGAGGTGCGTCGTTTATTAACTCAATATGGCGCATATGTTCTAAATGCTAAAGAAACTATGGCTGTACAAGCAATTATTTTAAATGATAAAGGTGCGTTAAATGCCAATATTGTTGGTCAGCCAGCAGTTAAAATTGCTGAAATTGCTGGCATCAAGGTGCCAGCTGGTTCAAAAGTACTTGTTGGTGAAGTGAGTAAGGTTGATCTATCTGAACCTTTTGCCCATGAAAAACTTTCGCCAACGCTTGCTATGTTTAAAGCTAAAGATTTTGCTGAAGCAGTGGATAAAGCTGAAAAATTAGTTGAAATGGGTGGTATGGGTCATACTTCGGTTCTTTACACTGATCAAGATAGCAACAGTGAACGTATTGCTTATTTTGGTAGTAAAATGAAAACTTGTCGTATTTTAATTAATCAACCTGCTGCTCATGGTGGTATTGGTGATTTGTACAATTTTGATTTAGCGCCATCTTTAACATTAGGATGTGGCTCTTGGGGAGGAAACTCGGTATCTGAAAATGTTGGGCCGAAGCACTTAATCAATAAAAAAACAATCGCTAAGAGAGCAGAAAACATGTTATGGCATAAATTACCAAGTTCTATCTACTTTAAACGTGGCTCACTTCCTGTTGCTTTGAATGAGGTTGTTGAACAAGGAGCAAAACGAGTCTTTTTAGTCACTGATAAATTCTTATTTAATAATGGTTACTCAAAACAAATCACAGATCAATTAGAATCACAAGGAGTTATCTGCGAAACATTTTTTGATGTAGAGGCTGATCCGACTTTAAGCATAGTATATAAAGGCACTGAATCAATGATAGCTTTCCAACCCGATACGATTATTGCTTTGGGTGGTGGTTCTCCAATGGATGCAGCGAAAATTATGTGGGTGCTTTATGAACATCCTGAAACAAAATTTGATGAATTAGCATTGCGTTTTATGGATATTCGTAAACGTGCATGCCATTTCCCTAATATGGGTAAAAAAGCAAAACTAATTTGTGTGACAACTACTTCTGGTACTGGTTCTGAAGTGACTCCATTTGCTGTTGTTACTGATGATGCAACAGGTCAAAAATATCCATTAGCGGATTATGCTATTACGCCTTATATGGCAATAGTTGATGCAAATTTAGTTATGAATATGCCTCGCTCGCTTTGTGCCGCTGGTGGTTATGACGCAGTGACTCATGCATTAGAAGCTTATGTGTCAGTTATGGCAAGTGAATTTTCTGACGGACAAGCGTTGCAAGCGTTAAGTATGCTTAAAGCTTATTTACCAATAAGCTACAAAGAAGGGGCTAAAAATCCTATTGCTCGTGAAAAAGTACATAGTGCTGCAACATTAGCGGGTGTTGCTTTTGCTCAAGCATTTTTAGGTGTTTGCCACTCAATGGCACATAAAATTGGTGCTGCTTTCCATATTCCACATGGTGTAGCAAATGCAATGTTAATCAGTAATGTTGTACGTTTCAACGCAACGGATAAACCTACTAAACAGGGTACTTTCAGCCAATATGGTTATCCTAAAGCAATTAGTCGTTATGCGGAAATCGCTGATCATTTAGGTTTAACCACGGCTGCTGATAATAATCAGAAGAAAGTTGAGAAATTAATTGGTTGGTTAGATCAACTCAGAAAAGATCTGGATATTCCATTTTCTATTAAAGAATTTGGTGTAGATGAAAAAGCATTTTTGGAGGAAGTCGATCAGCTTGCAGTAGATGCCTTTGATGACCAATGCACTGGTGCCAATCCTCGTTACCCTCTAATTGCGGAGTTAAAACAAATTCTTCTTGATACTTATTATGGTCGTATATATCAAGATAAAGGTGATATTAGTGAAGATATAGTTGAAACTAAAAAATGAGCAACTAAAAATAATATAAAATATTATTTTGATTAAATAAAACCCCAAAATTGTCTAATATTTTGGGGTTTTTTATATTTTTGATTTTTTTTTAAGCAAACAAAATAAAATTTGTTTTTTTTGCTTGCAAGGTGAAATGTTCTAGTTCATAATGCGCAGCACTTAGGCCGGCTTAGCTCAGTAGGTAGAGCAACTGACTTGTAATCAGTAGGTCGCCAGTTCGATTCCGGCAGCCGGCACCATTTTTCTAAGTAGACAAATTTATAAAAGTTCGGGGTGGGGTTCCCGAGCGGCCAAAGGGAGCAGACTGTAAATCTGCCGTGTCACACTTCGAAGGTTCGAATCCTTCCCCCACCACCATTAATGTTAGCAATAGCTAATTGAAGCATTTAGGTAGCCTAGTTTGAACATGCGGGCATCGTATAATGGCTATTACCTCAGCCTTCCAAGCTGATGATGCGGGTTCGATTCCCGCTGCCCGCTCCAATTGCTGATATAGCTCAGTTGGTAGAGCGCACCCTTGGTAAGGGTGAGGTCGGCAGTTCAAATCTGCCTATCAGCACCATTCTTGTTATTCTCCTAAACTTCTAAAAATATCGAATTTGACTGCTTAAAAGCTTGTCACTAGACAGCTTTATCTGTTATCATCTAGAGCTAATTTTAAGTTAGTATTATGTTTATATAAAATATAATACTTGGTTAATGTGGTGAATCACCACCGATTTGTATTACATTTGAGGGACAATCAATGTCTAAAGAAAAATTTGAACGTACAAAACCCCACGTTAACGTTGGTACAATCGGCCACGTTGACCATGGTAAAACAACTTTAACAGCTGCAATTACTTCTGTTCTTGCTAAAAAATATGGCGGACAAGCACGTGCATTCGATCAGATCGATAACGCACCAGAAGAAAAAGCACGTGGTATCACCATCAATACTTCACACGTTGAATACGACACACCAACTCGTCACTACGCACACGTAGACTGCCCAGGCCATGCTGACTATGTTAAAAACATGATCACAGGTGCAGCTCAAATGGATGGTGCTATTTTAGTAGTAGCAGCAACTGATGGTCCTATGCCACAAACTCGTGAACATATTCTTTTAGGTCGTCAAGTAGGTGTTCCTTACATTATCGTATTCTTAAACAAATGTGATATGGTTGACGATGAAGAACTATTAGAATTAGTTGAAATGGAAGTACGTGAGCTTCTATCTCAATATGATTTCCCAGGTGATGATACACCAGTGATTCGTGGTTCAGCGCTAAAAGCGTTAGAAGGCGATGCTGCATGGGAAGACAAAATTGTTGAATTAGCAGAAGCATTAGATAGTTACATTCCAGAACCAAAACGTGATGTTGACAAACCATTCTTATTACCAATTGAAGACGTATTCTCAATTTCAGGTCGTGGTACAGTGGTAACAGGTCGTGTAGAAAGTGGTGTAATCAAAGTCAACGAAGAAGTTGAAATTGTTGGTATCAAACCAACGACAAAAACGACTTGTACTGGTGTTGAAATGTTCCGTAAATTACTAGACGAAGGTCGTGCAGGTGAAAACGTAGGTATTTTATTACGTGGAACAAAACGTGAAGAGATCGAACGTGGTCAAGTATTAGCAAAACCAGGTTCAATTACACCGCATACTGATTTTGAATCAGAAGTATATATTTTAAGTAAAGATGAAGGTGGTCGTCATACTCCATTCTTCAAAGGTTACCGTCCACAGTTTTATTTCCGTACAACTGACGTAACTGGTACTATTGAATTACCAGAAGGCGTAGAAATGGTAATGCCAGGTGATAATATTAAAATGACAGTATCATTAATTCACCCAATTGCGATGGCAGAAGGTTTACGTTTTGCTATTCGTGAAGGTGGCCGTACTGTTGGTGCTGGTGTTGTA
>NZ_LZHG01000026.1 GCF_001690355.1 Gilliamella sp. Choc4-2 | reverse complement strand
ATAATAGTAAGCACAACGGCTTAAGCCAACAATGGCACAACTCATAGTAATAGTAACTGAATGATTTTGTTGTAGTTGCTGTGCCCACGTTTTACGTGCCTTTGTGGGCACTAAAGCTTTTTTATGATTTCTTCCTGAAGCTGGGATTTTAAGCTCAGTTCGGCAAACATCTGCTTAAGCTTGAGATTTTCAGCCTCCAGCTCCTTTAAGCGTTTGATATCCGAAGTTTCCATTCCGCCGTATTTTTCTCGCCATTTATAGAAAGTTGAATTACCCATGCCATATTTACGGCACAGTTCTTTAACCGGAATACCCGCTTCAGCTTCTTTTAAAATAGCGACGATTTGATGTTCAGTCATTTTTTTCATAATTAAATCCTCTTTTACTTTTATCATAGAGAATTTTCTACTTTTAGGCTGTACTATTTTAGGGGATAGTTACAACTTGGATTTATGAAGAAGGAAGTTTAGTCCCCACCGCTAAGCTATGCGAAGGCAAGTCCTACTCGATTGTATCGGACTATTTGGGCCGTCCCGCTCAGGCCTATGATGACAAAGGGGAACTGGTTTGGCAGGTGGAGTTTGACATCTATGGCAGAATACGGGAAGATACCTTTAACAATCAGCCGTTTATTCCGTTCAGGCAACTAGGGCAGTATGATGATGTTGAAACGGGGCTTTATTATAATCGGTTTAGGTATTACGACAGTAATACAGGAACTTATATAAGTCAAGACCCTATCGGGCTAGCAGGTAATAACCCGAATTTTTATGCGTATGTGCATGATTCGAATACGATGGTTGATGTGTTCGGGTTGATTATTGTATATAGAGCTCTTAATGAAATTCAAGAAGCTAGTGCTAAAGCAGGAGAAACAATTATGGCAAAAAATACAGCAGCAACATATACTATACAGGAACATATAGATGATGGTAGTTTAAATACTCAATACATTTCTACAACAAAAAACTCTTCTACAGCAGAATTTTATGCCCAACCTAACCCAAGAAGAGGAAAAATGGATAAAAGTACAATAATTGCTATTGATACTGATAAGTTAGATGCTTCAAAAGTATTTGATGTTTCTTCTGGAGTTGATCCACAAACAAAAACTAAATTGAAAAACCCTGCATTTAGATATTCTGTAAAAGATGCAGAAGTTTTAATTGAAGGGGAAATACCAAGTCATGCTTATACTGTATGCAAATAAAAATATTTAAACTATGCAAAAATATTTAAGATTATTAGAAGAAATAGCAAATGAATGGGATATATTCTATAAGAACCTTGATGCAACTTATGAAGATAATGTTAAAGAAAAAGAAAAAATAAAAATTATAATTGAACAATTTTATAATGATTGTTCTTTAACACAAGAAGATAAAAATGAGTTATTATTTAAATTTATAATTCTTTTAGCAAAATACTCAGGTTGTGCAGAAGATTTAGAAATATCTGAAAATCTACTTAATTCTTTAGAAAATATGAAAATAATTAATCAAAAATATTATGATTTATTTTACGCTAATACTTCGACTAATAGATGGATGTAGTTATTTAATATATGACTAATAAAATCAAGGTGATAATAAATTTTCAATATTAAATAACAAAGCCAACTTTTAGAGTTGACTTTGTTATTATGAAGATAAGTTCAGGCAACTGGGGCAGTATGAGGATGTAGAAACGGGGCTTTATTATAATCGCTTCCGATATTATAATCCTGAAAGTGGTTCATATATTAGCCAAGACCCTATCGGGCTAGCAGGTAATAACCCGAATTTTTATGCGTATACGTTTGATTCTAATACGCAAGTTGACCCGTTTGGGTTAAATATTTTTGAAAAACTAAGGATAACTACAAAAGACGGATTCCTATTTAAGGGTTTTGAAATTAGAGCTCCTTTTAATATACCTGTGCAAAGATTTGGAGATTTACATTTAGGTTCTACTCGTCCAGATTTCTGGGGATTGAGAATAGGAATAAATAAATTTATAAATAGAACTTTTGCTGCAATATTGCCAGCATGGAATCCTTTAAATAAATATAACACAGGAATTATTCCAAAAGGAACTTCGATTAAATTTGGAATAATAGGTCCTCAAGGATTAAAATATCCGGGAGGTTCTTTACAATTTATTGTTAAATCTGACGATGTAGTTAATGTGAAAACAAAACACTTAAAGCCAAAATGCAAATAATATCTTTAATAAATAAAAATGACGATCCAATCAATTTTCAATCACAGTTTATATTAAATAACTTAGAAATTGATTATATTAACTTAATGGAAGTTAATCAAGGTTCTCCCCTTGTAGGAAATTTATTAATTAATAAAAGTAATTTATTCAAAGAAATTCTATTTGGAGGGCCATTCTTATATGATGATCAAAATAGACTTATTTATATTCCTATGTTTATTAGAAAATTTTGTGTTGTAGGTTTTAAATTATCTGTAATTAATCTAGAAAAAAAAACTATAAATTATTTAGGTAAAATTGAAGATTTAATCTTTTTAAGAAAAATAGAAAATAATAAAATATATTTTTATACAAACATTATGAAAAATAAAGAATCATTTATTAAGATTTAAAAACTAAATAAAACAAGCCAATCTAAAAAAGTTGGCTTGTTATTTCAGGCAATTAGGATATTATGAAGGCGAGTAGTTAGACGGGCTTTATTATAACCGGTTTAGGTATTACGACAGTAATACAGGAACTTATATAAGCCAAGACCCGATAGGGTTAGCAGGTAACAACCCGAATTTTTATGCGTATACGTTTGATTCTAATACGCAAGTTGACCCGTTTGGGTTGGATGTTATAGCTAATAAAGCATCAGGAAATGCAAGAGAGGCAATAGCTAAGAAATATTTACAAAATAAATATCCCAATGCAACTATTTTATCAGAAAGATATATAAGAGATGCCAATGGAAAAAGTGTTAGAGATATAACTAATTCAAGAAGAAGACTGGATTTTATTGTAGTTGAAGACGGCAAAGTAAAAGGAATTTTTGAAGTTACAAGCCCAACAGCAGATAAAACAACACAAATGTTAAAAGAAGCAGAAATTAGAGCTAATGGGGGAACCCATGTAAAAGAACCAGGAAGAAAAGGTAAAATGTATGATATCTCAGAAGTTGAAACCAAAAGAATAGATGTTGATTTAGAAACAGGAAAAGTTAAATGTCATTAAGTTCAAGGAAATTATGGACAAAAATCGTATAATAGAAAAATTAAGTTGGATAACTCAATCTCAATTGGCTCCACAGCCTATAACTCAAGAATACAAAGAAAGACAATATCGTTTTTTTGAAAACTACGTACACTTTCTACAAGACAATGGATTTATTACGAAGGAGATTTTAAAAAAAGGGGAAAAAGCAAATGATGATTCTCAAATAACGGTTGGAGATTTGACAGAAGAGGGATTGAAATTTTATATATTTGGAATTAGAAAATGGAGAGAAAAATATGACAAAGTAAAAGATAAGGATAAAGCCATTAATGACTTTGCATTTATTGAGAAGAAATTAAAAGAGTTTAGAGAAAAACAAAATCAATAAATAATAAAACCAAAGCCACCTTTAAAAGTTGGCTTGTTATTATGAAGACGAGTAACTAGACGGGCTTCATTATAATCGGTTTAGGTATTATAATCCTGAAAGTGGCTTATATATTAGCCAAGATCCGATAGGGTTAGCAGGTAACAACCCGAATTTTTATGCGTATACGTTTGATTCGAATACGATGGTGGATGTGTTCGGGTTGAGTGAGTGTGGGATGGATAAGATGCCCGATCCTTACAAAGGAGTGAAAGAGGCGTCTAATATGATGAAAGAGTTAGGACTACCTAGAAATATAAGAAAACAGGTCTTACAATCATTTGAAAGTGAAAATATAATCATCAGAAAAGCTACAGCTAATGAATTTGGTTTAAGGTATCATGATAATGGAAAAAACGCATGGCCGAAGGGTAGATACTTATTTGAAACTTTTCCAGCTACTAGAAGTGAATTAGCGGTAAAAATGGATTGGAACGAAATGACTTATATTAGTCAATTTAAAATTAAAGAAGGTACAACTATTTTTGAAAGTAGGGCTTCTTCACAAGGTTTAGGTTTACCTGGTGGGAAAGTTCAAAAATACATTTTAGATTCGCCCGATACTGCATTATTTGACATTAATTAAGATTTAAAGAATGAAAAATTTATTATTAAAAATAGAAAATATAAAAGAGAGTATTTTAGATAATGATATTAAAATAAGTGAAAATCAGAAATGTGTTATTAATAAATATTTAGATAATGTGAAAAATAATATTTTATCAGATCAATATATTGATTTACCTGCAGGCGATAAAATACAGTATTTTATTATTGATTCTTGGGATTATACTAATAGTTTAACAAATGAATTATTGTATATTATTCAATATTATAAAAAGTTTATAAAAAACCATGAAAAACTCAAATAAAAAATTTATAAATCATTTGGGTTTATGAAGAAGGAAGTTTAGTCCCCACCGCAAAGCTATGCGATGGCAAGTCCTACTCAATTGTATCGGACTATTTGGGCCGCCCCGCGCAGGCCTATGATGACAAAGGAGAACTGGTTTGGCAGGTGGAGTTTGACATCTATGGCAGAATACGGGAAGATACCTTTAACAATCAGCCGTTTATTCCGTTCAGGCAATTAGGGCAGTATGAGGATGTTGAAACGGGGCTTTATTATAATCGGTTCCAATATTATAATCCTGAAACCGGCTTATATATTAGCCAAGACCCGATAGGATTGGCAGGTAATAATCCGAATTTTTATGCGTATGTGCATGATTCGAATACGATGGTTGATGTGTTCGGGCTTAGTGAGTGTTCTTTAGATGAATTAGTAAAGAAGGCGTCTAAGTGGCAAGGTCAGGGAGATTATCTAGGTATCGACGACTGGGTAGTAGGAAAGCTAAAAAAAGGTGATATTATTTATGGAGGGGTTCCTGGACAGTCAGAATTTTATTTATCTAAAGCAAGTCTAGAAGCTGCAAAAGGTTCAAAAGAAGCCTTATGGAAAAGTGCTCAAGTTAAGGCACATGATGTATTTGGTTACAGATCGAAAGTTCAAGCATATGAAGTACTAAAGGATACAGATGTAGCTACTTCTATAGTTAAGGCTAATCCTCATTTAGGAGATGGTGGAGCCGTACAATATTTTGTTGATAATTTTAGTGATGTTTTAAAGCCAGTGGGAAATACAATTGATTTATTTTAAAAATTATGGAAGTAGAAGATATTAAGGTCTGTGAACCAATTAGTATATTAGTTAATATTTTTTTGAATCATGGGTTTAAAATAATAGAAGAAAAAGTTAGTGACTACCATTTTCATGAATTATATTTTAAGTTAGAAGGTAAATATTTTGATGGCATTGATAATATTAATGTAGATAAAATAATAAGACAGAATACTAATATATTTTCATGTAATTGTCATTGGTCAATAGTAGAATTAGTGTATACTTAAAAAAGAAAAAGTATATTCAAAAAAATTAATTTTCCACAAAATATATTCAAAATAAAACCCAAAAGCCAACCTAAAAAAGTTGGCTTTTTTATTTAAGCGTTGAGTTTATCTAAGAGTTAAAGTTCGAAACGCAAAAAATGAAATCTACCAATTCTTTAGAAATCCCAGGGGCGATATCAACCGTGAAATTGCTTTTGACCGCATGGCTACCGATTATATACGAGACCGAGCGGGAAAAGTCATTGTAAATGCCCCAAACTTAGTACACAACTCACGTAGAAAATTAAGCTGCTTGTTTTAGTGTTTTATACTCAATCGGTGTCATGTTATTTAATGCCTCATGCGGTCTTTCGGTATTATAAATGGTTAGCCATTCTTCGGTTATTCTCCTTGCTTGCGCTAGGTTGTTAAAAAGATATAAATCTAACACTTCAGTTCGATAAGTCCGGTTAAATCGTTCAATGTAACCATTTTGATAAGGGCTACCGGGCTTTATATAATCAATGGCTATATCATTTGATTTAGCCCAGTTTATAAAGGTTTTTCCTGTAAATTCTGGTCCATTATCTACTCGTATTTTTAATGGATACCCATGATATTCAGCCAGTTTATCTAAGTAACGGGT
>NZ_LZHG01000025.1 GCF_001690355.1 Gilliamella sp. Choc4-2 | reverse complement strand
TTCCCCTACGGTTACCTTGTTACGACTTCACCCCAGTCATGAATCACACCGTGGTAAACGCCCTCCCTAAGGTTAAGCTATCTACTTC
The DNA here is from genome assembly GCF_001690355.1 of Gilliamella sp. Choc4-2. GTDB lineage: Bacteria > Pseudomonadota > Gammaproteobacteria > Enterobacterales > Orbaceae > Gilliamella > Gilliamella apicola_A. The sequence goes on along the minus strand of NZ_LZHG01000025.1, from coordinate 56,888 downwards.
TGGTGCAACCCACTCCCATGGTGTGACGGGCGGTGTGTACAAGGCCCGGGAACGTATTCACCGTGACATTCTGATTCACGATTACTAGCGATTCCGACTTCATGGAGTCGAGTTGCAGACTCCAATCCGGACTTAGACGTACTTTATGAGGTCCGCTTGCTCTCGCGAGGTCGCCTCCCTTTGTATACGCCATTGTAGCACGTGTGTAGCCCTGGTCGTAAGGGCCATGATGACTTGACGTCGTCCCCACCTTCCTCCGCTTTATCAACGGCAGTCTCCTTTGAGTTCCCGACCTAATCGATGGCAACAAAGGATAAGGGTTGCGCTCGTTGCGGGACTTAACCCAACATTTCACAACACGAGCTGACGACAGCCATGCAGCACCTGTCTCACAGTTCCCGAAGGCACTCTCATATCTCTACAAGATTCTGTGGATGTCAAGACCAGGTAAGGTTCTTCGCGTTGCATCGAATTAAACCACATGCTCCACCGCTTGTGCGGGCCCCCGTCAATTCATTTGAGTTTTAACCTTGCGGCCGTACTCCCCAGGCGGTCGATTTATCGCGTTAGCTTCGGAGCCCATCACTCTAGGCAACAAACTCCAAATCGACATCGTTTACAGCGTGGACTACCAGGGTATCTAATCCTGTTTGCTCCCCACGCTTTCGCATCTCAGCGTCAGTATCTGTCCAGAAGGCCGCCTTCGCCACCGGTATTCCTCCACATCTCTACGCATTTCACCGCTACACGTGGAATTCTACCTTCCTCTACAATACTCCAGATAACCAGTTTTAAATGCAATTCCTAGGTTGAGCCCAGGGATTTCACACCTAACTTAATTATCCGCCTACATGCCCTTTACGCCCAGTCATTCCGATTAACGCTCGCACCCTCCGTATTACCGCGGCTGCTGGCACGGAGTTAGCCGGTGCTTCTTCTGTAACTAACGTCAATTCTAGGCACTTTTCATACCCAAAACTTCCTCACTACCGAAAGTACTTTACAACCCGAAGGCCTTCTTCATACACGCGGCATGGCTGCATCAGGGTTCCCCCCATTGTGCAATATTCCCCACTGCTGCCTCCCGTAGGAGTCTGGACCGTGTCTCAGTTCCAGTGTGGCTGGTCATCCTCTCAGACCAGCTAGAGATCGTCGCCTTGGTAAGCCTTTACCCCACCAACTAGCTAATCCCATATGGGTTCATCAAATGGCGCACGTCCTCGCGGAACCGTACTTTGGTCTCTCAACTTTATGCGGTATTAGCAGTCGTTTCCAACTGTTGTCCCCCTCCATCTGGCAGATCCCCATACATTACTCACCCGTCCGCCACTCGTCATCAAGTGCAAGCACTCATGTTACCGTTCGACTTGCATGTGTTAAGCCTGCCGCCAGCGTTCAATCTGAGCCATGATCAAACTCTTCAATTTAAAGTTTGATGCTCAATAACTGTCTCTGACATATTCAAATGAATCTTCAGTGTCACTTATCAAGACTTCTTAATCTTTTTAGTCCGTAGACTTTTAATCTTTCGTCTCGCAAGTGCCCACACAGATTGTCTGTTTCTTCTTTTTAAAGAGCTAACAGCTTCCAATTCTCAATCAACTTTTTGTTAATCATCTTTGCTGTCTCAAGGGTTGCGTATATTACTCACTTCACTTATGAACGTCAACCCCTATTTTAGAATTTTTTATTTTTTTGTATTGAGTGACTGCTTTTTACACAAATTTATGCATTATAGGGTTATCTTTAGTTGTTTTGTCACATCAATTGCTTTATTAATGGCCTCTTTAACTGTCGATGCTCTAGCTAACGCAACACCCATTCTTCGTATTCCTTTTACTTCTGGTTTACCAAACAAACGTAAATCGGTTTGCGGCTCGCTTAATGCTTTATCAATATTAGCAAAAGTTATTTGCTTGGAATTACCTTCTACTAATAAGACAGACGATGCACAAGCACCATATTGTTCTATAATTGGAATTGGCAATCCTAATATTGCTCTAGCATGTAATGCAAACTCAGATAAGTTTTGTGAAATTAACGTCACCATACCGGTATCATGAGGACGAGGTGATACTTCACTAAACCATACTTGCTCCCCTTTAACAAATAATTCAACACCAAATACCCCTCGGCCACCTAATTCTTCTGTTATTTTAGTTGCAATATTTTTCGCTTGTTTCAATGCTTTTTCTGGCATCTGCTGAGGTTGCCAAGATTCTCGATAATCACCTTTTTCTTGACGATGGCCAATTGGTTCGCAGAATGAAACTCCGTTAATATGCCGAACAGTCAGCAAAGTAATCTCGTAATCAAAATCAACAAAACCTTCTATGATTACTTTCCCTTTACCAGATCGCCCCCCTTCTTGAGCATATATCCATGAAGATTTGATATCTGCTTCACTACGCAATAAAGATTGACCTTTACCCGAAGAGCTCATAACTGGCTTAACCAAACATGGAAAACCGATCTCTTTTACCATTTGTTCATATTCAAATTCGTTTTCAGCGAAACGGTAAGGTGAAGTGGGTAGTTTTAATTCTTCTGCAGCAAGACGGCGAATTCCCTCACGATTCATTGTTAATTGCGTTGCTTTTGCTGTTGGAATAATAGTAAATCCTTCTTTTTCCAACTCAATTAATGTAGATGTAGCAATAGCTTCAATTTCTGGTACGATATAATCAGGATTTTCCACTTCAATGACTTTTCTTAGAGCCCCCCCATCAAGCATATTAACAGTATGATACCGATGAGCTACTTGCATTGCTGGCGCATTAGCATAGCGATCAACAGCAATAACTTCACAGCCAAAACGCTGTAATTCTATCGCCACTTCTTTAGCTAATTCTCCTGCACCACAAAGCAATACTTTAGTTGCAGTCGGTGATAAAGGAGTACCTAATTTAGCCATAATTCCCTCATACACAGTTAATCGTTATACCTCAAAAAATAAAAAATCGGGAAAATTATCCCGATTTTTTAATCAATATTAAGCTTGATAAGGATCACGTAAAATCATGGTTTCATTGCGATCAGGACCTGTTGAAATAATATCAATTGGTGTTTCAGTTAACTCTTCAATTCTTTTGATATAAGCTTTTGCGGCTTGCGGCAGTGCATCATAGCTTTTAATACCAAAAGTTGATTCACTCCAACCTGGCATAGTTTCATAAACAGGTTTTACTAAGCTCCACTCTTCAGCGGCAGCTGGAGCGTTTTTGATAACATCACCATTTGGTAATTGGTAACCGACACAAATTTTTACTTCTTTAAGCCCATCTAACACATCAAGTTTAGTTAAACAAAATCCAGAGACAGAATTAAGTTGTACTGCTTTACGCACAGCAACAGCATCAAGCCATCCAGTTCGACGGCGACGACCTGTCGTTGCACCAAATTCATTACCTTGTTTGCAAAGATATTCACCAACTTCGTCAAATAGCTCGGTAGGGAATGGACCAGCACCAACACGCGTAGAGTAAGCTTTAACAATACCTAACACATAGCCAACATAACGCGGACCAAAACCAGATCCCGTTGCCACACCACCAGCAGTAGTATTAGAAGAAGTTACAAAAGGATAAGTACCATGATCGATATCAAGTAATGTACCTTGTGCACCTTCGAACATAATTCTTTCGCCTTTTCTTCGTGCATCTTCCAAAAGTGCAGGAATATCGGCAATCATAGCAACTAAAATATCAGCAATCGCTAATGTATCATCTAACACTTTTTGATAGTCAACCGCTTCTGCTTTGTAATAGTTGACTAATTGGAAGTTATGGTACTCCATCACTTCTTTTAATTTTTCAGCAAAAGCTTGGCGATCACGTAAATCACCGACTCGAAGCCCACGGCGAGCAACTTTATCCTCATAAGCAGGACCAATACCACGCCCTGTTGTTCCAATAGCTTTATTACCACGAGCTTTTTCTCGAGCTTGATCTAATGCAATATGGTAAGGCAAAATTAGAGGACATGATTCAGAGATAAGGAGTCTTTCCTTAACAGGAATACCACTATTTTCTAACTCTTTCATCTCTTTCATCAAAGCATCAGGACAAAGCACTACACCATTAGCAATAATGCTAATAACATCATTACGTAAAATTCCTGATGGAATTAAGTGTAATACTGTTTTTACACCATTAATAACTAATGTATGACCTGCATTATGCCCACCTTGATAACGAACAACATATTTTGCTTTTTCTGTGAGTAAATCAACAACTTTACCTTTACCTTCATCACCCCATTGTGTACCTAGCACAACAACATTATTACTCATAAGCTATTTACTCATTCTATTATTTATTTGATTTTAATTTCATATATTGGAAAAAGTCATTATCAGGGCTAATTACCATAACATCATTACTTGTAATGCTTTTTTCATAAGCTTTTAAACTACGAATGAAGCTAAAAAACATCATATCTTTACCAAAAGCATCAGCATATAGTTTTGCGGCAACGGCATCCCCTTCACCACGGATAATACGTGACTCTCGCTCAGCTTCAGATAAAATTTTAGCCGCTTGCAATGTTGCGCTAGCTCGGATTTCCTCTGCTTTTCTTACACCCTCAAAACGCTTATCTCGAGCAATAACTTCGCGTTCTGCTCGCATTCTTGCATAAATAGAACCAGAAACAGCATCAGGGAAGTTTATCTTTTTTATACGCACATCAATTACTTCAACCCCAAAAGCTCTTAAACTAGTTTTGCCATCTTCAGAATCTTTTTTAAGATCAACAGGTAGATTACCAATTTGAGCATGTTTAACTACTTCATGATGAGTACCATTTAAAGAATCTTTAACACGAATCATTAAAGAATTACGTGATTTAGTATCCGCGTTAGAATCGTTTATAATATCTTCATTACTAAGCTTACCTATTTCAGCTCTTAAACGGCCATTCAAACGTGCTAATAATAAGTCTTCAACATTGTTACCACCAGCTACCGTTTCATAATAACGGTTAAAATCTATAATTTTCCATTGAACAAAATAGTCAACAATTAGCTCTTTTTTTTGTACATTAAAAAACCGCTGTTCTCTATTATTATTAGAACTATTTGTCGTGTGGATTTTTGCATCAATTATTTTTACTCTATCCATACCAGGAATTTTGAAATGTAATCCAGGTTTTGACAAAGCAATAATTTTATTGAATCGCAATACGACTCCACGCGTACCTTCTTCAATAACATAAGCACTTGAAAAAAATATCCCAATCAAGATTAAGACAATAGGAATTAATAGTTTACGCATTTTTTCTCCTTATCGTCCTATAGTTCGCGTAGTATTTCCTGAAATACTACCACCATTAGGTTTATTACTATTTTGTGATTCAGGTTTAGTTTCTTGTCGATTTTTTATTTCCTCAGAAGTATTTAGCATATTAAAATGATAACTTTCATTTGTATTTGATAAGGTCGAGGTATCAAAACCCTTTTCAGCTTTATTTTTTAATAATTGCTCTAACGGCAATACCATTAAATTACCACTTTTATCATTAATAATGACTTTATTAGTTTTACTTAATATTTTTTCCATTGTTTCGATATATAAGCGCTCTTTAGTTATTTCAGGCGCAACTTTATATTGTGGTAATATTTTTTCAAATCGAGCAACATCACCAGATGCTTCAAGTTGAACGCTAACTTTATAAGCATTAGCATCAGCTAAAATTCTTGCAGAACGACCTTCTGCTTGCTGAATTAACTGCACTTTATCCGCTTCAGCCTGCTTTATCTCACGTTCACTGTCACCTTGAGCTCGTATAGCATCATCATAAGCGTCCTGAACTTGCTCTGGCGGTCCTGCAACTTGGAAATTTAAATCAACAATATTAATTCCCATATCGTAATGAGTAATAACATTTACAAGCTCATCTTTAGTGCTACTTTCAAGTGCTGCACGCCCATCTGAAATAATAGCATCAATATTAGAACTACCTACAGCCGTTCTAAGCGCACTATCAGCTGCTTGATGAAGGCTATCTTTAACATTAGTAACATTAAATAAATATTTTAAAGGATCATTAATACGATACTGAACATTCATTTCAACATAAACTAAGTTTTCACCTGTAGTAACGATGTATCCTTTCACATTAAAATTTTGTGTTCCTTGTGTATCGACAATATAAAGATTATCGATCAATGGCATTCTCCAATTCAACCCTGGTTGTATGATTTCAGATTGAACTTGACCAAAACGAGTAATTACGCCTCTTTGGCTTTGGTTTATAGTATAAAAGCCACTTACGCCCCAAATAAGTATTAATGCAATTATAACAATGCTACCTATTTTAGTAGCACTAATTGGGCGTTTTCCTGGTAATAATCCACCAATATTGCCTGAATTACCTTTTTTTAAAAGGTTTTTAATTTTATCAAATAAATTACCTGATGAACCAGAAGGCTTTTTGTTATTATTTCCCCATGGATCATTGTCTTGTCCGTTATTTCCGGGCTGATTCCACGCCATATTTTATATGCTCCATTTAACAATTAGTTGTTATTTTGCGTATTAGTTAAGTATAACAGATCTGGCTCTTGTTTACAGAGCCTATTCCACTCAATTGAAGGCATTCTTACATTTAAATAAAAATTACCATCATCACAAATAATTTCCTTTTCTACTGCATTTAATTGATATAGACGACTTCTTATTCTAACTAAATAAGCAGGCAAACTTATCTGACAAATTTGCATTTGTTTAGTAAGTATTTCTTTTAAAGCGATAAATAAAAGATCTAATCCTAAATTATTTTGGGCTGAAATCCAAACACGAATTGGGATGCCATTTTCATCTCGATCAATACTTGGCTGTTTATCTTCTATTAAATCGATCTTATTCATAACAAATAGTGTCGGTATTTTGTGTGCATTAATTTCAAATAATACCTCATCAACTGCATACATGCTATCTAACAAATTAGGATCGGCTGCATCTACCACATGCAATAATAATGCTGCTTCTTGTGTTTCGAGAAGTGTTGCTTTAAAAGCTGCAATAAGATCATGCGGTAAATGACGAATAAAACCTACTGTGTCAGCTAAAACAACCTGACCAACATCATTAACATAAATACGCCGTAATGTTGGATCAAGCGTAGCAAATAGTTGATCAGCCGCATAAACATTGGCATTAGTTAACACATTAAATAATGTCGATTTACCAGCATTAGTATAACCAACAAGTGAAACTGTTGACAGATCAGCTTTGTTCCTAGATTGGCGATTTTGGTTACGTTGTTTTTCAACTTTAGCTAGTTTTGACAAAATTAATTGAATGCGATGACGAATCAATCTTCTATCGGTTTCTAACTGAGTTTCACCCGGTCCACGTAAGCCTATCCCACCTTTTTGACGTTCTAAATGCGTCCAACCTCGAACTAAACGTGTGGATAAATATTGTAATTGTGCTAGCTCGACTTGTAATTTACCTTCATGTGTTCTAGCTCGTTGCGCAAAAATATCTAGAATTAATCCGGTTCGATCAACAACTCGGCATTTACACAATAATTCTAAATTACGTTCTTGGGATGGCGTCAAAGCATGATTTACTAAAATAACCGAAGCGTCAAGCTGTTTAACTTTTTCAGCTATTTCTTGAGCTTTACCTTCACCAATAAAATATTTTGCTTGAGGTGCTTTTCTTGAAGTTGTTACAATATCGAGAACGTCTATCTTAGCTGAAGAAACTAATACTTCAAACTCTTCAAGATCCTCGATATTGCTTTCTTTAGGGAAGAATACATGAACTAATAAGGCAGTTTCACCGCCTTTATGTCTTTCAAACAATCAGATTCTCCACTGAAATATCAGCTTTCGCCTTCCTCTTCAGTCTGAGATACAAATCCAGAAATAGGTCTAGATGGTACGACTGTTGAGATAGCATGTTTATATACCATTTGGCTAACAGTATTTTTTAACAAAATCACAAATTGATCGAAAGACTCAATTTGTCCTTGTAATTTAATACCATTAACTAAATAGATAGATACTGGAATATGCTCGCGACGAAGCAAGTTTAAATAAGGATCTTGTAATGACTGCCCTTTTGACATGAGTTTATCCTTTAATAAGAAAATTATAATAAGATGAAAGAACCAATAATGTTATCGCAGAAAATAAATTATTATTCACGACGAAAAATAAAACTCTTTTATTATCTACCAAAATAACATAAAAAGCACTGTTCTTAAACCAAACAACAACAATTAATGCACAAATAACTAAAATTTTAATGAATTTAAACCAAAAAGTAAAAAATTATACCCATGTTTAACAAACGCTTGCAATATTTTTACTAAAATTACTAGGGTAATTTAAATTAAAAATATTCGTACTCTTTTATTTCAATATGTTATCAAAAATAGAACCTATATTATCGGTATTTAACCATGTTATAGGTTGTTTCCAACCTCGTAACCACGTTATTTGTCTTTTCGCTAATTGGCGTGTAGCGCAGATCCCTTTAAATACCATCTCATCATAGCTAGTACAACCATTTAAATATTCCCACATTTGACGATAACCAACACAACGAATAGAAGGTAAATTTAAATGCAAATCAGTTCGCTGCATAAGTGCTCTAACCTCATTTTCAAATCCTTGATCAAGCATTTGTAAAAAACGTTGCTCAATACGTTCATGTAGTTGAGACCTATCTTTTGGCATAATAGCAAATTGCATAATATTATATGGTAATGCTTCACCACTTTCTTGTGTAAGTTCAGTTAGGCTTTTACCTGAAATTAAATAAACCTCTAAAGCACGATTAAGTCGCTGGGGATCGTTAGGATGAATTCGTTCAGCTGAAATTGGATCGACTTTTTTTAGATCTTCGTGAATTGCTTGCCAACCTAATTTATTGGCTTTTTCCTGTATTTGCTTACGAATTTCGCTATTAGCAGCAGGAAGTGGTGAAAGCCCTTCAATTAACGCTTTAAAATAAAGCATTGTGCCACCTACTAATAGAGGAATTCGTCCTTTTTCCAGTGATTTTTTAATTTCTACCAATGCATCACGTCGAAAATTTGCAACTGAATAACTTTCTACAGGGTCGCAAATATCAATCAATTTATGAGGATACATCTGTTGTTCCTCTTTAGTTGGTTTGGCTGTACCAATATCCATACCACGATAAATTAACGCTGAGTCAACACTAATAATATCAATGGGAAAGCGATCATAAAGAGCCATAGCGATAGCTGTTTTACCACATGCTGTTGGTCCCATTAACGAAATAATTTTTGGTTTATTCATAATAAAATTGATTGTGTTAAATTTTTTATATCAATCGGATATAAAAATGATTCTTGCTGTAACAAATTAATATCTATCTGTTCTAACTTTGCTAACAATTGAATTACCTTAGCTACACTCCAACTCTCCGCACAACTATCATAGTATTGATTAGCTAACCAAGCAGCAATTTGAGTTGGATTGAACACTTCCTTTTCCGATGATGAGATAAAACTAATTAAAGTAGGTAAAATTTGTTGCCAGTTCATTGCTCGCAATATTTTAGGCACATTTTGTAGATATAATTTAGCTTTATCAATATAAAAATGAAAACCTAAAAAACTCAACTGAGGTTGATAAGAAGACAGGACTTTCTGCTCTTTATTATCGAGTAAAATTGTTAATGGAATAAGCAATTTTTCAGAATCTTGTGATAATAATTTAATCGCAATGACTTTTTGTTGAGCAATAGGCAATTTTATTAACAATAATTTTTGCTGATCACCTTCATACTTTTCAAGCAATGCAATATTAGGCTGAATAATGGTTAATACCCGACCAAATTGTACTAGTGATGAGCTATCAAGATGCTGTTGTAATGTTTGTAACGGAGTACTTCGTTTTGGAAATAATGATTCAATCACCGCTTTTTGTGGTCCGGTTACGTCATTTTCTTCTATAGATAAAAATGGTTTTTCGATATCACGTTGTGCAATATTTTGAGAGGGAGATTCAACACTAACTAACTGACCATATAACGCATTTTCTTTAGCATAATTGCTATTTTTTTTGGGTAATTGGTTATTAGCTTGATAAGGCTTAGAAATAGCCTGTTGATTAAAGATATTTTCTCCAGCTGCTTGCCGATTAGGTGTTATTGTTACTTTTTCATCTATTGCAGATAAATCTGATTCAAGCGCCATAACTATGGATTGATAAACGAAATCATGAACCAATCTTGCCTCATGAAAACGGACTTCATATTTAGCAGGATGAACATTAACATCAACTTGTTTTGGGTCAATTTGTAAAAATACCACATAACTTTGTTGTTCATTCGTACGTCTTATATAAGCTTGTCGTAACGCATGATTAAGTAATTTATCTTTGATCACTCGACCATTCACATAAAAATATTGTAAATTACTTACTTCACTACTAGTAACCCAACCTTGAATAAACAGATCATCGTGCTGCCAATCAAGTTTTATAGCTTTTTGCATAAAAGATCGACCACAAACTAATTCAACTCTTTTTTCAAGAGAAGATAAACGATATTGTTTTACTAATTTACCATTATGTTGCAAATTAAAAGTCACATCAGGACGAGATAACGCAATACGCCGAACAAATTCCTCAATATGCATAAATTCGGTTTTTTCTGTTTTTAAAAAACGGCGTCTTGCAGGAGTATTATAAAACAAATCAAGTACTTCAACAGTGGAGCCAACTGGGTGTGCAGCAGGTTTAATCACCGGCTGCATATCTCGCCCTTCAGCATAAACTTGCCAAGCTTCAGTTTGTTCTGCTGTGCGTGAAGTTAATGTCAATCTTGCAACTGAACTTATACTCGCCAGAGCCTCACCACGAAATCCGAGGCTAATAATAGAATCTAAATCATCTAATTTGCTTATTTTACTTGTAGCATGGCGAGCAAGCGCCAGTGCTAATTCATCTTTCGCAATACCGCAGCCATTATCACGAATACGAATTAATTTACAGCCACCTTGCTCAAGTTCAATATCAATTTGAGTGCTACACGCATCAAGGCTATTTTCAACTAACTCTTTAATAACAGAAGCAGGACGTTCTACCACCTCACCAGCTGCAATTTGATTTGCTAATTGAGGTGAAAGAATATGAATTGCCATTAGTGTTGCTCTCCAAATTTTGGATTTTGTTTAACGTAATTTTTTATACCTTGATAGATTGCTTTAGCTATCTTATCTTGATGAGCATTACTATTTAGTAATCGTTCTTCGCCTTCATTAGAAATAAAACCAACTTCAATTAAAATTGACGGAATATCTGGCGAACGTAATACACCTAAACTTGCATGTTCAGGAACTGATTTATGTAATTTTACTATCTTTTTAATTTGTTTTAATACTTGTTGTGCTAGCTCATAACCCACTTGTTGAGAATAAGAAAATTGTAAATCTAATATTGCTTGACTTAAATGAGGATTGCTATCGTCGCTTAATGCATTGCCAGCACCACCTAACAATTCTGATTGTTTTTCGCTCTGTTCAAGCCATCTTCCTAATTCCGTATCAGCTCGCTTGGTTGACAATACCCAAATAGAAGCACCCATTGCATTTCGATTCGGTGCTGCATCGGCATGAATTGAAATTAATAAATTTGCTTTATTTTTACGAGCTATTTCAGAGCGTTGTGAAACAGAGATAAAATTATCATTGCTACGGGTTAATACTCCTTTAAAATTAGGATCTTTATTTAGTAAATTGGTAAGTTTTTTAGCAATAGAAAGCGTAACTGTTTTTTCATATAACTTATTTTTCCCTATTGCGCCGGAATCTTTACCACCATGCCCCGCATCAACGGCAATAACAACTTTAGCTGCATAGGCAGAACTACAAAGCAGTAATAAAATAAAAAAAGTGAATAATTTTTTCATTGTCTTTATATTGTTTATTTCAAATATGATAGATTAATAATCTCGCTGCCTTTTTCACTTATTGCCTGAACGCAAGCAGTACGTTCAAGCGCCAAATAAGTCAAATGAATTTCAAGATCAGCACTTGGCAAGATCCCATTTGCTTGCTGTGGCCACTCAATCAAACAAATTGATCGCGAAGAAAAATATTCACGAATCCCCATAAACTCTAATTCTTCTGGATCACTAAGTCTATATAAATCAAAATGATAAACTGAAAAACCATCAAATTGATAAGGTTCAACTAGAGTATACGTAGGACTTTTTACGTTACCAATATGTCCCAATTGTTGCAAAAAACCACGACTAAAAGTTGTTTTACCTGCACCTAGGTCACCAATCAAATAAATGACTATTGTACTATTATGATTTGATAAATAGTTTAAACATTTAGATGCAAGCAGCTTACCAAACAAAACTGTTTCTTGCTCATTGGATAAAATAGTAAGTTTCATCACGCATTCTTTGCTCAATAAATAGTACTTATTATATACTAATACCCTATAAAGATGTACCAAATAAGATTGGACTAAATTTTTTTTAAAATTCGAGCATGTTATTCAATATAAAAAGTGAAAAATTATGTTACACACAATTTCTTCTGCTAACCGATTAGTTATCGAACCTCTAATAATATCAAAACAAGATGCCGTGCTATTTTGGCAAAATGGAGTTATTATGGCTACGCAGAATAATCCATTATTGGATTATATTTTCCAACAAACAGATCATTGCTACATATTAGATAACGATATTAAAGCTCGTGGACTTAGTTCAAGTATCGATCCTAGGCTTAAAATTATTACGATGCAACAAGTTATTAAATTAACAACCTATTATTTTCCACAAATAAACTGGGAATAATCAAAGAGTATTTAATTTATTTGGCTTTAGCAATTGTTTAAAAGTAAATGAGACCAATTTGCAAATCTCAATACCTAGGTTTAATATAATTTTCAACCATGTTTAACTAATATTTATGTATTAATGGCAAATTTATTATCTTTAAAACAAACCAAGAAGTTACTAAAAACAGCTTCGGTTGTGGCCTACCCAACCGAAGCTGTTTTTGGATTAGGCTGTGATCCTAATTGTGAATCAGCCGTATTAAAACTGTTACAACTAAAACAGCGATCAATAGATAAAGGTTTGATTTTAATTGCTAGTCATTACCAACAACTGATTCCTTATATAGATGAATCAGCTATAACTAATGAACAAAAACAGTTAGCACTTACTAGCTGGCCAGGTCCTATTACTTGGGTTTTTCCTAAAAATAAAAAAACACCTTATTTTTTGACTGGTAAATTCGAAACCATAGCAGTACGAGTCACCAATCACCCTTTAGCTCGTAAATTATGCGATCTTTATGGCAAACCGATAGTTTCAACCAGTGCTAATTTATCGAGTTATCCTCCTTGTAAAACAGCCATCGAAGTAGCCAAACAATTTGGCCAAAATTTTCCGATTTTAGCAGGCGAAGCAGGTAATAGATTACAGCCATCTCAAATCAGAGATATTCAAACAGGTAACATTATTCGACAAGGATAGATATATGCAAAATTTATATATTGGTGTGATGTCGGGAACCAGCATGGATGGAATTGATATTGCTATGGTTAGTATTACCGAAAAAAATGTCACATCAATAGCTAGTAGTTGCTACCCAATGCCCACCAACTTAAGACAGAAATTATTAACATTATGTGAAACAAAACAAACCACATTACAAAATTTGGGTGAATTAGACCATCAACTTGGTGGATTATTTGCAGATAGTATCAATCAATTTTTAAAAGACAATAAAATAGATAAACAACAAATAAAAGCAATTGGTTGCCACGGGCAAACTATTTACCATGCACCAATCAGTGACAATCCATTTACCCTACAAATTGGCGATGCCAATATTATCGCTGCAAAAACAGGCATAACCACCATAGCTGATTTTCGCCGAAAAGATATGGCTTATGGCGGGCAAGGAGCCCCACTGGTCCCTGCTTTTCATAAAGCTATACTACAAGATCCAAAAATCAATCGTGTAGTATTAAATATAGGAGGAATTAGTAACATTTCAGTATTAATTCCTAACCATACTGTTATTGGTTATGATACAGGTCCAGGAAACGTACTGCTTGATTGCTGGATAAATCAAAATCTAGGTAAAAGCTATGATAAAAATGGGTTGTGGGCAAAAACAGGAAAAGTTAGCCAAGACTTACTGAATAAATTATTTGATGAAGATTATTTCAAAATACCAGCACCTAAAAGTACAGGGCGTGAGCTATTTAATTTACCATGGTTACATAAAAAACTAACAGGAATTGATTTAAAAGCTGAAGATATTCAAGCAACATTCGTTGAATTAACCTCTTTATCAATTGCAAATGAAATCAATAAATTACCTATAGTAAAAACATTACCTTGTGAGCTTTTAGTTTGTGGAGGAGGAGCTAAAAATTCACTTATTATGCAAAGATTATCAGCATTATTACCATCATGGTCAGTATTAACAACAGATACTAAAGGCATAAATGGTGACGACATGGAAGCTATAGCCTTCGCTTGGCTCGCTTATTGCCGGATCAACAACATTCCATCAAATATTCCCGAAGTAACTGGGGCAAACCAAGCTGTGTGTTTGGGCGTTATTTATTAATAAACTAAAAAATATCGATCAAATCAACCCAAATTTTTGTAACGCTTTAGCAATACCATCATTATTATTAGTATCTGTAACAAACTCAGCTTTTGCTTTTAATTCATCAACTGCATTACCCATAGCAATAGGGTGATCAACGGTTAAGAACATTTCAAAATCATTCATACCATCACCAAATGCATAAGTTGGCACATCAGTGAACTCTTTATTTTTTAATAACTGAGTAATACCATAACCTTTAGAGCCACCATGATTAAAAACATCAACACAGTAAGGGGTATTACGAATAAAAGTTAACTCAGGGAAAACATCTCGATAAAACTCTTCTCCAGATTCACAAAGTAATAAAAGCATCTGAATAGGTGATTTTAAATAAACCTGATCATCAACAGGAGGAACTGGTTGCTTAAGATAATGATAAAACTTCTCGGCTGCTTGACTATACTCAGATATACACATCATTTCATCATTATAAAAAGATAAAGGAATATTCGTTTCCTGCTTAGAATACTGATGTATTCTTATTATCAAATCTTTATCAATATTATTAGTAAAAACCTTTTCGCCTCTGTATAAAACAACTTGCCCATTCATGCCAATAATCGAATCTATTTGAGTCTTTTGCATTAAATCAGAAACTTCACAGGGTGTTCGACCAGTTGCTATCACTGGAATAATATTATTATGTTTTAACTTTTTTATAGCATCAAGGGAACTGGACAATATATCAATTTGACTATTAAATAATGTCCCATCTAAATCAAAAAAAACAATAGCTTCAGGTTTATGGCTCATATTACAAATCCAAAATATTTTTAATAAAAGGAATAGTTAGCTTTCGTTGTTGTGCTAACGTTGCTACTTCAAACTTTTCTAACAAAGAAAATAATGTACGCATATCACGATTAACACGTTTTAATAAAAATAACCCAACATCTGTTGATAGTTCAAATCCACTTAATTGTGCTCTCAATTGCAAAGCTTTAAGCTTGTCATCATCGCTAAGTTCTTTTAATTGATAAACCTGCCCCCAAGATAATCTAGAAACTAAATCAGGCAATATAAAAGGAATTTGTTTAGGTGGTGCATTTGCAGTTATCAATAATTTACTCACATTTTTTTCTGTCAAACGATTAAATAAATCAAAAATAGCCTCTTCCCAATCTCTATGACCTGCTATTGCATCAATATCATCTAAACAGACTAAATCATAATTTTCTAATCCTTGTAAAATTTCAGGTACCAAATGATAATGCTGTTTTAATGGAATATAACTAGCTAATTTATTTTGGCTTGACGCATGTAAAAGGTGAGTTCGGCCTGCAACGTTAGCCGCCCATATATAAAAGACATTAAAACCCTCTTTACCTAATAAGGTTTGCAACGAATCAAACAATAACCGATTATTACCTACATAAAAACTATCAAAAGTTTCATTATTAGATAACGGAAAAGGCAAAGGTAGCTGTGAAAGAGTAATAAAGTAACCTCACAATACAAATAAAATCATATTAAGTATAAATTTGCTTTTATAAAAATCAATCACTTTTATAGAAAAGAAAAACATCCTACTTTTCAAAGTATTTAATGTGTATTTTAAATAACACAAATACAAGTTAATTTACTATTAATAAAAAAATAAAACTAACCAAGTTATTCAGTTGTTTTTGAATTTTATTCAAATAATAAGATCATAAAAAGAGTAGATTACTCACTTATGTATAAAATAAAGGCAATAAAAGATAAAAAGTAAGCAAACGAATTTATTTTTTTGTGGATAACTTTGTGATAAAACGGGATAATAAGTTGTGATAAGCCTATTAACAACCTAAGAAACAAAATTAACTGTGAATAAAAGTAGCACTTATCAACATAATTAAAACAAAAAAGATCCGATCAACTAACATAATTTAGCGATCGATAAGATCAAACAAAATAATAATAAAATAGAGTTACCCACAAAAGTTATCCTACATAATAATAATAAAAATAAAAAGATCATCTAAAAGATCTTATTTTATTTAGAATGCGATCCTAATAGATCATTTGACGTAACCAAAAAGATGAGTAAAATCTCCTACCCTGAATAAATCAAATCTCCCGATCTAAATTAGCGATCATCTATACACAAAATAAATACGAGGCTTTTTATGTTTTATCCAGATCTTTTTGATGTCATCATCGTTGGTGGCGGTCATGCAGGAACAGAAGCAGCAATGGCATCAGCAAGAATGGGGCGAAAAACACTACTTTTAACCCATAATATCAATACATTAGGACAAATGTCTTGTAATCCTGCCATTGGTGGTATAGGTAAAGGCCATTTGGTAAAAGAAATTGATGCAATGGGTGGCTTAATGGCACGCGCTATCGATCATGCTGGGATCCAATTTAGGATCTTAAATAGCAGTAAAGGACCTGCAGTTAGGGCTACAAGAGCACAAGCAGATCGATCACTATATTGCAAAGTGATCCGAACTACACTTGAAAATCAAGAAAACTTAATTCTTTT
This sequence comes from Gilliamella sp. Choc4-2, assembly GCF_001690355.1. GTDB lineage: Bacteria > Pseudomonadota > Gammaproteobacteria > Enterobacterales > Orbaceae > Gilliamella > Gilliamella apicola_A. The sequence goes on along the minus strand of NZ_LZHG01000025.1, from coordinate 39,778 downwards.
TCAACAATCTGTTGAAGATGTGATCATCGAAAACGATCAGATCGTAGGTGTAAAAACCCAAATGGGAGTATGCTTTAAAGCTAAAACAGTCGTATTAACAACAGGTACCTTTTTAGACGGAAAGATCCATATAGGACTTAATAATTACAGTGGTGGACGTACAGGCGATCCTGCTTCGATCGGCTTATCAAAATCACTTCATCAATATCCATTTAGAATGGGACGATTAAAAACTGGTACCCCTCCACGAATTGATGCTAGAACAATTGATTTTTCAAAATTAGGTACACAATATGGTGATGATCCTGTTCCTGTATTCTCATTTTTAGGTAATGCAAACGAACATCCTAAACAAATTCCTTGCTATATAACAAGCACTAACGAAACAACGCACGAGATCATCCGAAATAGTTTAGATCGTAGTCCCATGTATACTGGTGTGATAGAAGGAGTTGGTCCAAGATACTGCCCATCTATTGAAGACAAAATTATGCGTTTTGCGGATCGTAATTCTCATCAGATCTATTTAGAACCTGAAGGATTAGATAGCAACGAAATATATCCAAATGGGATCTCAACAAGTTTACCATTTGATACACAATTAGCATTTGTACGCAGTATGAAAGGATTAGAAAATGCTAATATTGTCAGACCAGGTTATGCGATCGAATATGATTATTTTGATCCAAGGGATCTTAAACCAACACTTGAAAGTAAAGTTATTAAAGGTCTCTTTTTAGCAGGACAGATCAACGGAACAACTGGCTATGAAGAAGCCGCTGCTCAAGGAATGCTTGCTGGCTTAAATGCAGCACGTTTTGCATATGATCAAGATCAATGGTATCCAAGCCGTGATCAAGCCTATTTAGGGGTATTAGTTGATGATCTTTGTACTCTTGGTACTAACGAACCTTATCGCATGTTTACCTCTCGTGCTGAATATCGTTTAATGTTACGTGAAGACAATGCTGATATTCGCTTAACTGAGATTGGTCGCAAGCTAGGTATGGTTGATGATTATCGCTGGCAACGTTTTAACGAAAAATTTGAAGCTATTGAACAAGAAAGAGCAAGATTACGTGATATATGGGTACATCCTCATATTGAAAGCATTGACGAAGTAAATGCTGTGTTAGGTTCTAATTTGACTAAAGAAGCCAACGGAGAAGAGTTACTTAAGCGGCCTGAAATGAGTTATAACACATTGAAATCGCTTTCATTATTTTCTCCTGGATTGTCTGACGCACAGGCTGCGGAACAGGTTGAAATTCAAGTTAAATATGATGGATATATAAAATTACAAATAGAAGAAATTGAACGTCAAAAACGCAATGAAGAAACGCTTATTCCTGAGCATATTGATTATGCTGAAATATCGGGTTTATCGAACGAAGTTGTGGCTAAATTAAAACAACATAAACCTATTTCAATAGGACAAGCTTCGCGTATATCAGGAATTACTCCTGCTGCAATTTCAATGTTACTAGTTTATTTAAAAAAGAAAAATTATGTTAAAAAAGAAACTCATTAATTTAATAGATCAAACGGATCTTTTGATCTCAGAATCACAAATAGATCAATTGATCCATTATGTTGAAATGCTTAATAAATGGAATAAGACTTACAACTTAACAGCTGTACGAGATCCTAATGAAATGTTAATCAAACATATCATGGATAGCTTAGTTGTATCGCCCTATTTAACTGGCAAAACTTTTATTGATGTTGGAACTGGTCCTGGTTTACCAGGCGTTCCACTAGCAATTATTAACCCAGATAAACAATTTGATTTAGTGGATAGTTTAGGTAAGCGTATTCGATTTTTAAAACAAGTTCAGTTTGAATTAAAGCTAACTAATATAAACCCAATACAAAGCCGAATAGAGGAGTATAGCGATAAAAAGTTTGATGGCGTTATTAGCCGAGCATTTGCTTCATTGCAAGACATGCTTAGTTGGTGTAAGCATCTTCCTAATGAACAAGGATCTTTTTATGCTTTAAAAGGTAGCGATCTTGATCCTATTCCTGAAGATTTTAGGCTTACCCAGAATATTAAGCTGAGCATTCCACAATTGGGTGCTGAAAGATGTTTAGTTATTATTGTTAAAAGTATATAACTTATTTAGTTTACTTTAAAAATGATAAAAAACTAGTTTTTACGTTTTTTTAGATAATCTTTAATTCCGTCAACAATAGCTTTAGATACTTGATTTTGGAAAGAAGCAGTCTTAAGTTTTTTCTCTTCAACAACATTACTAATAAAAGCTGTTTCAACTAAAACTGACGGAATATCAGGCGCTTTTAATACAGCAAAACCGGCTTTTTCAATGGTTGGTTTATGTAACTTATTTATACCTTTCATGCGATTTAATATTGCGCTACCTAATAAAGCTCCATTACTTAGTGTTGTTTTTTGTACTAAGTCCAAAATAGTGTTGTCTAAATACTTATCACCACTTCGACTAACCCCCCCTATCTGATCGGCTTTATTTTGTGTTTGTGCTAAATAGCTAGCCGCCGAACTACTTGCTCCACGAGTAGATAAAGCAAATACAGTTGAACCTCTTACTGAGCGGTTAGTAAAGGCGTCGGCATGAATAGAAACAAAGAGATCAGCATGCAATGATCGTGCCTTAGCGACACGAACTTTTAATGGAATAAATACATCTTCATTGCGTGTCATATGGACTTTTATATTATTTTCTTTTTTTAATAAATTGTAAGCACGACGGGCTATTTGTAAAACTATATCTTTTTCTTTAGTTTTATTATAACCGATTGCTCCTGGATCTTCGCCTCCATGTCCTGGATCGAGCATTACAATAATTGGTGCATTTTTCTTTTTATTAATTGGGGGAGGGATATTAGCTTGTTTTTTATTAAGATCGCCGTCCTTGTATTCTTCTAATAAGGCAAGTAAGGGATCATCGTCATTTATTGAAATTGATCTAGTAGGATAAAGATCCATAACTAAACGATGTTTGAATTCTGCTATTGGAGATAATGTAAAGGTATTAGGTTCCACACCTTGTTTTAAAACGATCATAATTCTGATTATTTTAGGGTTGACTTTATTAACACTAATCAATTTTATGAAAGGATCGTGACTGAGTACTTTTGACGAAATTGTTTTTAATGTAGGAGTTAAATCTATATTATCAATATCGATAACTATTCGATCAGGGTTATAAAGCAAAGCACTTTTATAATTTAATCGAATAGTTGATTCTAATGTGATTCGTGTATAAGTTGATGATGGCCAAATACGAACAGCAATAATTTTTGCCATTGCTACTGCAAAGCCAATACGGGTGACAGACAATAAACAAGTCGCAATTATCCCTTTGATAAAAAGGCGTTTTTTTGGACTAAATGTTTTTGGCATACCTGAACACTTTATTTGTTATCACTATTAAGTGCGAATAATAACATAAAATAAAATGATATTAAAAAAGAATGAATATCATAATTAGTTGTTTTTTTGATAAATAAAATAGATTCTATTCATGTTTATAGATTTTTATAATATTAGAATCTATTTTTGATTAACCCACTATTTTATATATAAAATACTTTTACTAATCTTCTTACAAACCGCCCTTTATGCTGTAGTTAAAAAAACAAAAAATAAAGTGCCATTTTGTATGGTCATTTTTTATTTTATTATAGACCCTACAATCACAAAGCATTACAATATGCCACGCTAAAATCGCGGATTTAAACCCGTTTTCATTTTAACAATTAAAATATAGCTGAGTTATTGATGAGCAAAAAATTACATATCAAAACTTGGGGCTGCCAAATGAATGAATATGATTCTACTAAGATGGCAGATCTCCTTGAATCCACCCACGGTTTAACTTTAACAGAAAATGCCGAAGAAGCAGATATTTTATTACTTAATACCTGCTCTATTCGAGAAAAAGCCCAAGAAAAAGTCTTTCATCAATTAGGACGTTGGAAGAATCTTAAAAAAAATAACCCAAATATCATTATTGGTGTTGGGGGATGTGTTGCTTCACAAGAAGGAGCTCATATTCGTAAACGCGCACCATTTGTGGATATTATTTTTGGACCGCAAACTTTTCACCGCTTGCCTGAAATGATTGAGCAAGTTAGAAGTGGTAAAGGTAATCATGTGGTTGATATAAGCTTTCCTGAAATAGAAAAATTTGATCGCTTACCAGAACCTCGTAGTGAAGGCCCAACCGCATTTGTTTCAATTATGGAAGGATGTAATAAATATTGTACTTATTGCGTAGTTCCTTACACTCGAGGTGAAGAAGTTAGTCGACCTTGTGATGATGTTATTTATGAAATAGCTCAGCTTGCTGAGCAAGGTGTACGTGAAGTCAATCTACTAGGTCAAAATGTAAATGCATATCGTGGACCAACATTCGATGGTGATATTTGTTCCTTTGCTGAATTACTACGCTTAGTTGCAGCCATTGATGGTATAGATCGTATTCGTTTTACAACTAGCCATCCAATCGAATTTACAGATGATATTATTGATGTTTATCGTGACACACCAGAGCTAGTAAATTTTTTACATTTGCCAGTACAAAGTGGCTCAGATCGTGTATTAAACTTAATGAAACGTACGCATACCGCACTTGAATATAAATCAATTATTCGAAAACTACGCAAAGTACGACCAGATATTCAAATTAGCTCCGATTTTATTGTTGGTTTCCCAGGTGAAACACAAGAAGACTTTGAACAAACCATGAAGTTAATTGCCGATGTTAATTTTGATTTAAGTTACAGTTTTGTCTATTCAGCACGTCCAGGTACACCAGCTGCTGAAATGGAAGATAATGTGTCTGAAGACGAGAAAAAGCAGCGTCTTTACATTCTTCAAGAAAGAATCAATCAACAAGCCATGCAGTTTAGTCGTCGTATGTTAAATACCATACAACGTATTTTAGTTGAAGGGCCATCTAAAAAAGATCTCATGGAATTAACAGGACGAACCGAAAATAATCGGATTGTTAATTTTGAAGGTCATCCTGATATGATAGGTAAGTTTGTTGATGTTGAAATTACTGATGTTTACCCAAATTCATTGCGCGGTAAAGTGGTTAGAACTGAAGATGAAATGGATTTGCGCGTAAATGAATCTCCGATGTCAGTGATATCACGAACTCGAAAAGAAAATGATTTAGGCGTAGGGATTTATCAACCATAAAAACGAAATGCCTATTTCAATTAAAATGGCAAAGATTTGATAAAAAACAGTCAACAAGAGCAGTAGATAATGTTGTTAGCTTAAACACAGTTTCTTGGCGTTACGGTAATATCAACTTTTTAAAAGGTGTTGAAATTATTCTTTATGTGAACAATGTATTAGTAGCTAACGTTAATTATTTGAGGGATTACGTTTGAATATTATGAAATATGAAATTGTGCTTGAGCCAGAAGATAATCAGCGCCTTAATAGCCTTTGTGGTCCTTATAATGACAATATTAAGCAAATTGAACGTCGATTAGGAATTGAAATTAACCACCGAGGCAATCTTTTTTCTATAACAGGTGATGCTATTTGTGTAAAAGCGACTAATGACATTTTGAAGTCGCTTTATAAACAAACCAAAATCAAAGATAAAATTGTTGATATTGAGCCTGAACAAATACATCTAGCAATAAAAGAGTCCGGTCTTTTACAAAAAGCGAGTGAACACTTACCAGCTTATATTGATCATCAAGGTGGAAAGCTAGTGATGATAAAAACTAAACGAGGCATAATCAAACCCAGAACAGCGAACCAAGCACAATATATTGCTCATGTGTTGGATTATGATATCTCGTTTGGAATTGGTCCTGCTGGAACCGGTAAAACCTACTTGGCGGTTGCAGCCGCGGTTGATGCTCTTGAAAAACAGCAAATCCGCCGAATTGTATTAACTCGTCCTGCAGTTGAAGCAGGTGAAAAATTAGGTTTTTTACCAGGTGATTTAAGTCAAAAAGTGGACCCTTACTTACGTCCACTTTATGATGCCTTATTCGAGATGTTAGGTTTTGAAAAAGTCGAAAAACTTATTGAAAAAAGTGTGATTGAAGTGGCACCACTTGCTTATATGCGTGGAAGAACGCTTAATGATGCATTTATTATCCTTGATGAAAGCCAAAACACCACGATTGAACAAATGAAAATGTTTTTAACTCGAATTGGCTTTAATTCGAAAGCGGTAATAACAGGTGATATTACTCAAATTGATTTACCGCATAATCAAAAATCAGGATTACGTCATGCGATAGAAGTTTTAAGCCAACTTGATGAAATTAGTTTCAATTTTTTTAGTAGTGAAGATGTTGTCCGTCATCCAGTGGTAGCTAGAATCGTTAATGCCTATGAAAAATGGGAAGAACAAGAACAGCATCATAAGAAATAACTCAATGAAAAAAGCGTTTAGAGGAGTATTATTATCCCTATCTCAAGTAAAAAAAAGCGAACTAATATTCGAGATCACTCGGCAGAAACAAATTTGTTTTTGCGTCGAGCATTGTTTGCTTTTGTTGTAATAATATTATTAGTGATTATTTTGTTGGTTAATTTAGCCGACCTTCAAATTGCTAATTATAGTTATTACAGTACAAAATCGAATAATAATCGCATTGAAAATATTCCTATACCTCCAAGCCGCGGTATGATTTATGACCGTAACGGTACGCCTTTGGCAATTAATAACATCACATATCAACTTAATATTATTCCTGATAAAATAAAAAATCTTAATGAACAGTTTAGTTATTTAAAAAAAATTGTTGATTTGACAGATGAAGATATAGAAACATTTCAAAAAGAGCGACGAAATTATAAAGCACATCGCCCTGTGCCGCTTAAAGAAAATTTAACCAGCCTACAAATTGCCCGTTTTGTTGTTGATCAACATCGATTCCCTTTTGTTTCAATTGTTAAGATTCAACATCGATATTATCCTTATGGCGCATCTTTAACGCATATAATTGGTTATATTTCTAAAATTAACAGCCAAGATAAAAAACGCTTAGAAGATGAAAATAAAACCAGTAACTATGTTGCAACACTTAATATAGGAAAAATGGGTATTGAGCGATATTATGAAGATGTGCTACATGGCACGGCTGGTAATGAAAAGGTTGAAGTAAATAGTCGAGGGCGTATCGTTCGTTTACTTGAGCAGCACCCACCGAAAGCAGGTGAGGATATCTATTTATCTATCAATTTAAAATTACAACTCTATATTGAGCGACTTCTTGCGGGACGCAAAGCTGCAGTAGTTGCTATTGACCCTAATAATGGTGAAGTATTAGCAATGGTTTCAAGTCCAAGTTATGATTCCAATTTATTTGTTGGAGGTATATCTAGAGCTAATTATAATGAATTACTTAATGATCCAGATAAACCATTATTTAATCGAGCGTTACTTGGTGCATATCCACCAGCTTCAACTGTTAAACCTTATATTTCCATAGCAGCTTTGAGTGAAGGAATTGTTACGCCCAAAAGCATTATAAATGATCCCGGATGGTGGCAATTACCTGGAACTGAAAGGCGTTATCGTGATTGGTTAAAATGGGGACATGGTCATGTAGATGTATTGAAAGCCATTGAAGAATCAGTTGATACTTATTTTTATCAAGTTGCATATGATATGGGCATAGATCGTTTGAATTTATGGATGACTAAGTTTGGTTATGGTGAAAAAACAGGTATTGATATTTCACCAAATGAAGAAACTCGTGCTGTTATGCCTAGTCGTGAATGGAAAATGTTGCGTCATAAAAAATCTTGGATGCAAGGGGATACTATTCCAGTTGGAATTGGTCAAGGTTATTGGACAGCAACACCTATACAAATGGCGAAAGCTTTAACCATTTTAATTAATAATGGTAAAACTTATATTCCTCATTTTTTACTATATAAAAAAAGTGATATTTTGAATTCTAATGATAATAAACCACAAACTAATCTTGTATTATTTGAACAACCCAATAGTTTAACTGAGGTCAAATCTACTTATTGGGATTTAGCTAAAGAAGGTATGCGTCGCGTCATGTTTGGTTCACGAGGAACAGCACGTAAAGTTTATGTTGATGCACAATATCAAGCGGCAGGAAAATCAGGAACTGCACAAGTTTATGGTTTGAAACAAAACGAAACCTATAATGCACATAAAATTCCGGAACATTTACGAGATCATGCCTTATTCGTTGCTTATGCGCCTTTCGATAAACCAAAAATTGCTTTAGCTATTGTTCTTGAAAATGGGGGAGGAGGAAGTTCCAATGGTGGTGCTGTAGTGCGTAAAATACTTGATTATTACTTGCTTGGTAATAACTCTACAAAATTAGATGATGAAATATCACCAACTACAGGAAACTCTAATTAATTATGCATAATATCAAAAAAACTTTTTGGCAAAAAATACATATTGATCCTCTTTTTTTCCTATTTATTGCATTATTACTTGGCTATAGTCTTTATGTACTTTGGAGTGCTAGTGGACAAAATATCGACATGATGCAAAAACGAGCAATACAAATACTGCTAGGTTTTGCTGCTATGATTATTTTTGCTCAATTTTCACCCAGAACTTATGAAAAATGGGCTCCTTCACTTTATGTTACCTGTATTATAGTATTATTCTTGGTTGATATTTTTGGCTATACCAGCAAAGGTGCACAACGTTGGTTGGATTTAGGAATTTTACGTTTTCAACCTTCTGAAATTGCCAAAATAGCGGTACCATTAATGGTTGCCAAATTTATTCATCGTGACGGTTGTCCACCACCTTTAAAAACGACTTTACAGACACTCACTATAATTGGAGTGCCTGCTTTGCTTGTCGCAATGCAGCCAGATTTAGGGACTGCAATTTTGATTGTTATGTCAGGTCTTTTTATTATCTTTTTAGCGGGTATTGATTGGCGCTTTATCCTTATTGCACTTATTTTAATTGCTGCTTTTTTACCTATTATGTGGTTCTTCTTAATGCATGATTATCAGCAAGAAAGGGTACTAACCTTGTTTAACCCTGAACGGGATCCAAATGGTACCGGTTATCATATTATTCAATCTAAAACAGCAATAGGATCTGGTGGAGTGTGGGGAAAAGGTTGGCTTAAAGGAACTCAATCACAATTGGAGTTTTTACCAGAACGGCATACTGATTTTATTTTTTCTGTTATTGCTGAAGAGTTTGGCTTTATTGGTACCGTTATTTTGTTAGTACTATTTTTATGTTTAATTATTCGTGGACTTTTTATTGCTTCACAAGCACAAACCACATTTGGCAGAATATTAGCTGGTGGATTAATTTTGGTTTTCTTTGTATATGCGTTTATTAATATTGGTATGGTCAGTGGAATATTACCTGTAGTTGGTGTACCATTACCGTTAATAAGTTATGGTGGCTCATCTTTAGTCGTATTAATGGCTAGTTTTGGCATTATGATGTCTATTCACACACATCGCTATATGTTATCTAAAAATATTTGACGGAATCCAAATAAATGAAAAAGAAATTTAAATTATCTTTTGCTTTGTTATTACTCGCAATTTGTTCATCAGTTTCAGCTGAAGTGGCATTTCCTATCCCAGAAATTCCAAAATTAGATGCAGAATCTTATATTTTAATGGATGCCAAATCAGGCGAAATTTTAGCTCAATATAATGCAGAACAACAGCGAGATCCTGCTAGTTTAACTAAAATGATGACCAGTTATGTAGTTGGTCAAGCTTTGAAAGTTGGTCGTATTAAAAATGATGATATGGTTATAGTAAGTAAAGATGCTTGGGCAACAGGTAATCCTATTTTAAAAGGATCATCATTAATGTTTCTAGAAGTGGGTAAAAAAGTTTCAGTATCAGATCTGAATAAGGGTATTATTGTTCAATCAGGTAATGATGCTTGCATTGCCATGGCTGAGCACGTTGCTGGTAGCCAAGGTGCTTTTGTTAATTTAATGAATGATTATGCAAAAAAAATTGGGTTAGAGCATTCTCACTTTGAAACTGTGCACGGGCTTGATGCTCCGGGGCAGTATACTACAGCTAAAGATATGGCATTATTAGGTCAAGCCTTAATTCGTGATTTGCCATCAGAATATGCTATTTACAAAGAAAAAGAATTTACCTATAACTTATCTAAACCACAATTAAATCGCAATGGCTTGCTTTGGGATACCACACTAAATGTTGATGGGATAAAAACAGGCCATACTAATGCTGCTGGTTATAACTTAGTTGCTTCTGCGGTGGATGGTAATACTCGCTTAATTTCAGCTGTATTAGGTGGGCGCACATTTAAAGGACGTGAACAAGAAAGTAAAAAATTATTAGTTTGGGGGTTTCGTTTTTTTGAAACAGCAAATCCCGTAAAAGCTGGTAACTCATTAATAACAGAATCAATTTGGTATGGTGAGCAAAATAAGATCCAACTAGGCTCACTTAATGGTTCTTATGTGACAGTACCAAAAGGCCGTTCAGCAGATGTACAAGTTAAATATACAATTGATGGCTATATTTATGCTCCGATTACTAAAGGGACTGTTGTGGGCAAAATGCAGTTTTTATTAGATGATAAAGTTATCAATGAAGAATCATTGGTTGCACTACAAAGTGTTGAAGAAACAGGTTTTTTGGGTGGTATATGGGATTGGATATGTTTACAATGTCATAAATTATTGAACTAAATAGTTTTCTTAAAAAAGTTACTGCAATTTAATTTCGGACATTTTTAGGCTACTCGTTATAAAAAATAACTTACATGCTAAGCTCCGAAATTAAAATTACCTCATTTCTATAAATAAAACTGGTAATCTTAGATTAAATATGGTATAAAACGCGCGCTACATTTCACATTATTTTTTGCAAAAGTAATGATGGATAAAAGCATTAAATTTAATGATTAATTAACGTTATAACACACACATATCATTACACTTTTCCGGGGTGCCTTTTACTTTATGTATAGGTCGGATAGAGCGGATATGTGGAGGCATAACCCCAACGTCAAAATGAGGAAATCATGACTACAGTATCAATGCGCGATATGTTACAAGCGGGTGTACACTTTGGACACCAAACTCGTTATTGGAACCCAAAAATGAAACCATTTATTTTTGGTGCACGCAATAAAGTTCATATTATCAATCTTGAAAAAACAGTACCATTGTTCAACGAAGCATTAGCTGAATTAAACAAGATTGCCGCTCGTAAAGGTAAAATTTTATTTGTTGGTACAAAACGTGCAGCTAGCGAAGCAATTAAACAAGCGGCTGAAAGCTGTGGACAATACTACGTTAATCACCGTTGGTTAGGTGGAATGTTGACTAACTGGAAAACAGTACGTCAATCAATCAAACGTCTAAAAGATTTAGAAACACAAGCTAGTGATGGTACATTCGATAAATTAACCAAAAAAGAAGCGCTAATGCGTGCTCGTGAAATGGCTAAATTAGAAAATAGCTTGGGTGGAATTAAAAATATGGGTGGCTTACCTGATGTGATCTTTGTTATTGGTGCAGACCACGAACATATCGCTATCAAAGAAGCTAACAACTTAGGTATTCCAGTCATTGCTATTGTTGATACTAACTCAGATCCTGATGGTATTGATTACGTTGTTCCAGGTAATGATGATGCGATTCGTGCAATTCAATTATATGCAAATGCAGTTGCTGAAGCAGTACGTTCTGGTCGTGAACAAAACCAATCTCCAGTATCTGAAGAAAGCTTCGTAGAAGAAGCGCCAGCAGCAGAGTAATAAACTCAAATATTTTCAGGGTTGATAATAATATCGACCCATTCTAATGAAAATCATCACAATGGTTAAATAGAGGATTAAAAAATGGCTGAAGTTACCGCTTCTATGGTAAAAGAACTGCGTGAAAGAACTGGCGCAGGTATGATGGAATGTAAAAAAGCATTAGTTGAAGCTAATGGTGATATTGAACTTGCGATTGACAATATGCGTAAATCAGGTCAAGCAAAAGCGGCTAAAAAAGCGGGTCGTGTTGCGGCTGAAGGTGTCATTATTTCTAAAATCTCTGCGGATAAGAAATTTGGTATTATCTTAGAAGTAAATTGTGAAACAGACTTTGTTGCCAAGGATGCTGGATTCTTAGCATTTAGTGATAAAGTTGCTGAAGCTGCTTTAACTGATCGCATTAATGATATTTCAGTTTTACAAGCTAAATTCGAAGAAGAGCGTACAGCGCTAGTTGCTAAAATTGGTGAAAACATTGGTATCCGTCGCATTGCTCAAATTGCTGGCGATGTAGTTGGTAGTTATCAACACGGTGCTCGTATTGGTGTATTAGTTGCTGCTAATAGTGCTGATGATGAATTAGTTAAACATATTGCAATGCACATTGCTGCAAGTAAACCAGAATATGTTGATCCAATTGACGTACCTGCTGATGTGGTTGAACACGAACGTAACATTCAAATTGATATCGCAATGCAATCTGGTAAACCACGTGAAATCGCTGAAAAAATGGTTGAAGGTCGTATGCGTAAGTTCACTGGTGAAGTATCATTAACCGGTCAACCATTTGTTATGGATCCTTCAAAAACGGTTGGCGACTTATTAAAAGAAAAGAGCGCAGCAGTAGCTTCATTCATTCGTTTTGAAGTGGGTGAAGGTATTGAAAAAGTTGAAGTTGATTTTGCAGCAGAAGTTGCTGCAATAACGAAACAATCTTAATAGTTTCAACAAAGCCGCCGTTAAGGCGGTTTTGTTTATCTACAAAATATTTTAAAATTATTGCAGCTAGCAGTCCTAGCTTATCAGGTAATTAAACAACGAAATAGTGAGACTTCATATGGTAACCCCTTTTTATAAACGTATTTTGCTTAAGCTTAGTGGTGAAGCGCTACAAGGCGACGAAGGTTTTGGTATTGATGCAGCCGTTCTTGACCGCATGGCTCAAGAAATAAAAGAGCTTATTGAAATGAACGTTCAGGTTGCGGTAGTCATAGGAGGTGGTAATTTATTTCGTGGTGCAGGACTTGCTAAAGCGGGAATGAACCGAGTGGTTGGTGATCATATGGGCATGCTAGCAACAGTTATGAATGGACTTGCTATGCGTGATGCGTTGCACCGAATTGAGGTTAATGCCCGTTTAATGTCAGCGATACCATTAAACGGCGTTTGTGATGATTATCGTTGGACTGAAGCAATTAGTTTGCTTCGCCATGGTAAAGTTGTTATTCTTTCTGCAGGAACAGGTAATCCTTTCTTTACAACAGATTCAGCCGCTTGTTTACGAGGTATTGAGATTGAAGCGGATGTTGTTTTAAAAGCGACCAAAGTAGATGGTGTTTACTCAGCTGATCCTGTTAAAGATCCAACAGCAATACTTTATAAAACATTAAACTATGAAAAAGTTCTTACTGATGAGCTTAAAGTAATGGATTTAGCTGCATTCACATTAGCAAGAGATCATAATTTACCGATTTGTGTCTTTAATATGAATAAACCTGGTGCGTTGCGTCGTGTCATATTAGGTGAACAAGAAGGAACATTAATTAATAACAAAGCAACTTTAACCAGTTAATTATCTTTATTTTAAATAAGGCTTTTATTATGTTAAACGAGATTCAAAAAGAAGCGCAAACGCGCATGGAAAAAAGCATTGATGCATTTCAGACTCATATTTCTAAAGTTCGAACTGGTCGCGCATCACCAAGTTTATTAGATGGCATTATGGTTGAATATTATGGTAGTCCAACGCCACTTCGCCAATTGGCTAATATTGTAGCGGAAGATGCAAGAACTCTTGCTATAACCGTATTTGATAAATCATTAACCCCTCTTATTGAAAAAGCTATCCTAACTTCAGATTTAGGGCTTAATCCTGCATCAGCAGGCACAGTTATTCGCGTACCATTGCCACCGCTTACAGAAGAACGTCGCCGTGACTTAACTAAGATTGTTCGTAACGAAGCTGAACAAGGACGAGTATCGATCCGTAATATTCGCCGTGATGCTAACGATCAAATCAAAGCATTACTAAAAGATAAAGAAATATCTGAAGATGAAGAGCGTAAAGCGCAAGATTTAATCCAAAAAGCGACAGACGCCGCAATTAAAAAATTAGATACAGTGCTTGCCGATAAAGAAAAAGAACTAATGGAATTCTAATTTTCCCTCCCTTTTCTTAACAAGTGCTCTGCTTTACCAAACAGAGCGCTTTTCCTAAAAAAACAGTCTAATTTTCTTATCAATAACTGGCAAAAAATTATTATATAAAACAACAAACCATGCTTTTAAAGCATGTTTATCTATAAAATATAAGTATTTTACATGGTTAATTAAATTACCTATACTTTTTTAAACTTGCCATTTGAACTAGTTAAATAAAAGGTACTTTATGTAATGAAAACACCATTATCCTATCACACAGAAGAAAAAACCTCCCATTGGTCTGCTGTTTTTTCATTATTTATGGGGGTAACTAGTCTTATTTCAGCTGAATTTATTCCTATCAGTTTGTTAACACCTATTGCACAAACTTTGCATATTACTGAAGGAATGGCAGGGCAAACAGTTACCGCAGTTGGTATTTTTGCAGTTATTGCAAGCTTGATACTAGCACCACTAAAAATAAATAGACGCTTGGTACTATTAATTCTCTCGATGTTATTGGTGATAGCCAATATATTAGTCGCATTTACACCTAATTATATTATTTTATTAATAGGAAGAAGCATATTGGGGATATGTGTTGGTGGTTTTTGGTCTCTAGCATCAGCAGTAACACTACAACTTGTACCGATAAAAGATCTGCCTCGAGCATTAAGTATTATCTATGCTGGCGTTTCAGTAGCAACAATTATTTCACTACCATTAGCAAGCTATTTAGGTGATCTTATTGGTTGGCGAAAGATCTTTTTACTATCGACATTACTAGGTGTGATTGCTTTTATTTGGCAATTTATTACGTTACCTACTTTACCTGCACAGCAAGGTAATAGTTTTAAAAGCATGCTTTTTCTCTTAAAGCAATGCTGGATAACGGTAGGAATAGTAGCAACAATATTTAGTTATGGTGGATATCATGTTTTTTTTACTTATTTAAGACCATTTTTAGAGCATAATCTTGCCTTGCAAACAAATTCCATATCCACGATTTTACTTCTATTTGGAATAGCTAACTGTATTGGCACCGTTATTGCGGGTTTTGTTATGGGAAAACAATTTAAAATAACGATGATAGCAGTTCATTTTATTTTATTGATGCTTGCTATTACTTTAATGTTCAGCCATAAAAATATAACATTCAATATGCTACTAGTTATTGCTTGGGGATTGGTGTTTGGTTTTATTCCAGTAGGTTGGTCTACTTGGATTATACGTACACTTGCTGATAAAGCCGAAATGATGGGAGGATTATCTGTTGCTTCGATTCAATTTTCCATTGGGTTAGCAGCAGCAATGGGAGGTCTCATCTTTGATCATAAAGGGATACTAGGCATATTTTTTAGTGCTGCACTTATTTTTTTATTTGCCTTGATATTAATTCAACTCAGTTTTCAATTATTTACTCGTGTAACAGGACATCCTATTGCATAGTAATCTTTTTTCAATTTATTGATAATATTAAATAAAAGTTACTTATTAAAAGGATTACATCAATGAAAAAGGTTTTATTTTATTTCAAAGATAGTACTGCTTTAATCGTTTTTTTAAGTTTTTTAGGGTTATTTTTATCACCATCAGTAATGGGAGCCGATATGTCTAGCAATGCAAATAATTTTTATCAAAGTAATAATGTCACTATGCAAAAAGTTAGTTTTCTAAATCAATATAAAATGAGTGTGGTTGGAAATTTATTTATGCCTAAAACGCTTGATGCCAAAAACAAATATCCAGCAATTATTGTTGGACATCCAATGGGCGCAGTTAAAGAACAAAGTGCGAATTTATATGCTACTAAAATGGCTGAACAAGGCTTTATTGCATTAGCCATTGACCTATCTTTTTGGGGCGAAAGTGAGGGGCAGCCTCGTAATGTTGTATTACCCGATATGTATGCAGAAGATTTCAGCGCTGCAGTTGATTATTTAGGTACTCAAACTTTTGTGGATCGTAACAATATTGGCGTAATTGGTGTTTGTGGTAGTGGTAGTTTTGCTATTAGTGCCGCTAAAATTGATCCTCGTTTAAAAGCCATTGCGACGGTTAGTATGTACGATATGGGTTCAGCCAATCGCAATGCACTTCACCATTCGTTAACACTTGAACAGCGAAAACAGATCATAAAACAGGCGTCAGAACAACGTTATGTTGAATTTACCGGCGGTCAGACATTATATACAAGTGGCACGGTTAATAAGGGCCAACTTAGACCTGAAGATGGTCCTATTGCTCATGAATTTTATGATTTTTATCGTACGCCTCGTGGTGAATATACACCTGTAAGTTCAACGCCAGAACTAACGACTCACCCAACATTAACTAGTAATGTAAAATTTATGAACTTCTATCCATTTAACGATATTGAAACCATTTCACCACGACCAATATTATTTATCACAGGTGATCAGGCTCATTCTAAAGAGTTCAGTGAAGATGCTTATAACCGTGCGATAGAACCCAAGGAACTCTATTATGTGAAAGGAGCCGGGCATGTTGATCTTTATGATCGAATCGATTTAATCCCTTTTGATAAATTAACAATCTTTTTTAAAACGTATTTAAAATAACCATTAATTTTTAATGAAATGTTATCCGACCGCAAAGGGAGTATGAATTTATGATGCTTCCTTTCTTTTACTCATCATTATAAAATGATAGATGAATATCAAAAATGTTCTTTTAGCTGTTTTAAGAGCAGTTCAGCAGCTTTAGAAAATACATGATATTTTTTCCAAACAATATTTACATCTACTTTTAATTTTGGATATAAGGGTTTAAAACAAAGCGAATTATCGCCTGCTGTATTAATGAGTTTATCTAAACACAAGGCATATCCGATATGTTGTTCAACCATTAACGCTGCATTAAATATTAAGTTATATGTTGCAATAATATTTAGTTTTTCGTAGTTCCGTTTAAACCATTTTTCAATGCTATCACTAACATATTTTTGTTGGGATACAATCAGTGGTAATGACCATAAATCAGATGGAGAAATAACCTCAAGGTTTGCCAGCGCGCAATCTTTTCTCATTAATACCCCCCATGTATCTTGTTGAGGAAGGCACAATGATTCATATTTTGTTAGATGAGTTGGCTCAATTAACACACCAAAATCAAGTAATCCCTTATCAATACGTTCGGTGACATCATTTGCATTACCACTATAAATATGAATGCGGATGCGAGGGTAAACTTCTTGCATTGATTTGATAACATTTACCACTAACTTCATTGCATCGGTTTCACCACAACCAATATAAATATCACCACAAATACTTTCGTTTGGTGCTTGAAATTCTTCTACTGTTTTATGCACAAGTTCCAGTATTTCCTCCGCACGTTTACGTAATCGTATTCCTTCATCGGTCAAGGTAATTCGCCTACTACCGCGAATAAATAGGGTTTTGCCAAGTGTTTGTTCAAGTTCAATCAACTGACGAGATAAGGTGGGTTGAGTTAGATGTAAATAGTTAGCGGCAGAGGTAATACTTTCTTCTTTAGCAAGAGCAAGAAAATAACGTAAAATTTTAATATCTATCATTTTCCTTTCCCATCATTCTTGTTTAACAACTCTTCTTTTTTTATATTTAAAAGATTTTGTGTAAAAAATGAGGATGTTTATATCTCATTATTAACATAATATAAAAACTTCAGATGTTTTACCATAAATTGCTTAAGTTTTACTGAGAAAGCTCATCGGCATTAGAAGATTTAGTAGGATGTTAAATAAAACTTAATACACAGATGTACACTCCAAGGTTAATCATTCAAACATATTAAAAAATACTCAGAAAAATTTATTGATTTTATCTAAGTTTTTTTTGTTAACATTTAAAGAAAAACAAAACTCAATATCCGCCTATTTTTATCTGTACTATTTTTTACAATTACCCATAATGTTACTATAATAACATTATCACCTTATATCTGTTATTAAAATAACATTTTACACCTAACAAATTTATTAAATTAGACATCAAAACTAAAAAAATTAAGGATATCACTATGAATTATGCAAAGTATATCGATCATACTTTACTTGCGATGAACGCAACAAAAGACCAAATAACTAAACTCTGTGAAGAAGCTAAACAATATCATTTTTATTCAGTTTGTGTTAATTCAGGCTATGTTCCTTTAGTGGCTAGTTTACTAAAAGGTAGCGATGTAAAAGTGTGTTCAGTAGTTGGCTTTCCTTTAGGTGCAATGCTAACTAGCGCTAAAGCCTTTGAAACCGAAATGACGGTTAAAGCAGGTGCGCAAGAAATCGATATGGTTATCAATGTGGGTTGGTTAAAAAGCAATGATTGGGATGCGGTTAAACAAGATATTGAGGCGGTATTTAACGCTTGTGGCGCTGTGCCATTAAAAGTGATTTTAGAAACTTGTTTATTAACTAAAGACGAAATTGCTAAAGTCTGTGAAATTTGTAAGCAAATCGGTGTTGCTTTTGTTAAAACCTCGACTGGGTTTAGTGTATCTGGCGCAACGGTTGAGGATGTTAAGTTGATGCGTGATACCGTTGGCAATGAGATGGGGGTTAAGGCATCGGGTGGTATTCGTGATCGTCAAACGGCTGAAAAAATGGTTCAAGCGGGGGCTTCGCGTTTAGGGGCTAGTGCTGGTATTGCGATTGTTTCTGGTAATGTAACTTCGACCAGTGATTATTAATCAATGATATCAATTAATAAGCTACTTATCTAGCTTGTTATTATTGATTTATAGGATCAGCATGGAAACACAATCACAAAAAAGAGTGAATGATCTTATTCAACTTTTAAAAAAAACAGATAAGATTCATTTAAAAGAAGCCGCTAAGTTGTTGGCTGTTTCAGAAATGACCATTCGCCGAGATTTGAGCAATGTTGGTTGTTCCCTAAGTGTTTTGGGTGGCTATGTTGTTAGTGATGCTCGTCATCAAATTACCCCGTATTTTTTGTCAGACCAACAAGATAAACAGGTTTATGAAAAACAATATATTGCCAATATAGCTAGTAAATGCATTGTAGAAAACGATACCGTCTTTTTTGATTGCGGTACGACTATTCCTTTTATTATTGATGCCATTGATGATGAAATAACTTTTACTGCTATCTGTTATTCATTAAACGCATTTTTAGCATTACAAAATAAATCTAATTGTAAGACAATTTTATGTGGAGGTCATTATCAGGCTAATAATGCGATTTTTAGCGCTATTGGACAGCATAGTGGATTAAATTCGATTTGCCCAAATAAAGCATTTATTTCGGCCGCAGGGATTGATATTGAACAAGGTGCAACTTGTTATCATTTTGATGAACTTGATATGAAATTGCAGGCTATAAAAAAATCAGGTCAAAATATTTTGATTGCCGATTATACTAAATTTAATCAAGTTAAACCGGCTTTTATTGGTGAGTTAACTCTGTTTAATCAAATTATTACAGATAAAATGCCAACCAAGGAATTTATTAATTTTTTAGCTAATCATAATATAGATTTAATGTATTAATATGAAAAATATCACAATTTTAGGTTCGACAGGTTCAATTGGTTGCAGTACGCTAGCGGTTATTGCTCAAAATCCACATCTATTTAAAGCTTATGCTTTAGTAGGAGGTAATAACGTTGCCAAAATGACTGAGCAATGTCTGGCTTTTAAGCCTAAATACGTTGCCATGGCAACGGCGCAAGCTGAGATGGCATTAAGAGCAAATCTTGCCAATCTAAAATTGGATATTGAAGTGTTAAGTGGTGAACAAGCCATTTGCGAATTAACGCAGTTGCCCGAGGTCGATCAAGTGATGGCCGCAATCGTTGGAGCCGCAGGATTAAAACCAACTCTTGCTGCGATTAAAAAAGGTAAGCGTATTTTGTTGGCCAATAAAGAATCGCTAGTAACCTGTGGACATTTATTTATGCAATCGGTTAAAGAGTATGGTGCTGAGTTGTTGCCGGTAGATAGCGAACATAACGCTATTTTTCAAAGTTTACCAACGACGGTACAGCATGATTTAGGTTTTGCTAACCTTGCTGAGCATGGTATTACTAAAATCGTGTTAACAGGTTCTGGCGGACCATTTCGTGATTGGGATTTAGCTAAACTGGCACATGTCACCCCCGAGCAAGCGGTTGCTCACCCTAATTGGTCGATGGGAAAAAAAATATCTGTTGATTCAGCAACGATGATGAATAAAGGGCTGGAATATATTGAAGCTCGTTGGCTATTTAATGCCAGTGCCGACGAAATGGAAATTATTATTCATCCACAATCAATTATCCATTCAATGGTACGTTATCAAGATGGTAGTGTGATAGCTGAACTTGGTGTGCCTGATATGTGCACGCCAATTGCTTATGCCATGTCTTACCCCGATCGTGTTCCTTCAAGCGTACCACCTTTAGATTTTACGCAAATTTCGTCGTTAACATTTAAACAACCTGACTTTGACCGTTATCCATGTTTAAAATTGGCAATCGATGCCTTTAATCAAGGGCAAGCGGCTACCACTGTGCTCAATGCCGCCAATGAAGTTGCGGTTGAAGCATTTTTGCAACATAAAATTGGTTTTATGGATATTGCTAAAAATGTATCAAAAGTATTAGATCAATTGGCTTTCCCTGAGCCATCGACAATTGATGATGTTTTTATGATAGATCAATGGGCAAGATCACAATGCAGTCGGTGTTAAATGCTATTTGATTTTATAAACAGTAATTTAACTAAATAGTTAAGTTATTGAGTGGTAAAGGGCAGTCAATAACAATTATATTTTGAAACTATTGTGCTCAATTTTGCTGCCCTATTAGTAAGTTTTTACTATTTTTATTATGCCATTTGTTTTGCTGTTAATGTTGGATTATCGCTAATAAATGATTGTAAAAATGTACTATCAGGTAGTGCAGTTAATGCGCCTTTTTTGGTTGTAGCTAAGGCTCCACAAGCACTGGCAATGGTCATCATGCTTTCTAACATCAGTTTATCATCAGGCATGCCTGATGATGCAATACTGCTGAGTAATCCTGCGACAAAAGCATCACCTGCACCGGTTGTATCAACACTATTTACATGGTACGAATCAAACGAAAAATTTTTGCCTTGCCATAATACAATGCTGCCATCTTTACCTTTGGTAATTAATTTTAATGATGCTTCATAGTGTTGTTGTAGTTTATTTAATGCTTCACTCCAATCATTGCTTTGAGTTAACCAAAATAGTTCTTCGTCTGATAGTTTGAGGATATCAGCATCATGACAAAATTGGGTAATGGTGGTGCGCATTTCGTCTTTATTGACCCACATCTGTTCGCGCAAGTTAACATCAAAGCTGATTAGGCCATTTTTAGCGGTAAGCTGTTCAATCGCAATTTTAAGTGTTTGACGGCAAGTGTGGCCAACTAGCGCCAAAGAGCAAAAGTGTAAAATATCTTGGTTAAAATTAGGAATTGCTTGCTGAGATAAAAATTGATCAGCTGAAGGTGAAACCAAAAAAGTAAAACTACGTTCACCGTTTTTTCCTAAATCAACAACCACAGTACTTGTTCGATGATGTTCATCTTTTTCAATGCTTTGACAATCAACGTTATATTGGCGGAATGTGGTTTCCATAAAATCACCAAAAGGGTCATTACCAACACGACCAATAAACGCTGAAGGCAACCCTAATTTTGCAACACCAATTGCAACATTTGCAGGTGCGCCACCAGCACATGCTTTATAATTCATATCACCAAATGGCAATAAATCAATAACGGCATCCCCAAGGGACCAAACTTTAGTATTATTCATTTTTTAACTCGATTATAGTTAGTTACTGCGGTAATCTAGTATAGTGACAGATTACTTGAGTTTTTTGAAATATGTCATCTTTTTACTTTTTAGTAAAGTCATTAATAGTTAATCTGTTGTTGAATTTATAATAGTCATTTTTTAAAAGTCCGCCATAGACTAAATCATTTGACAAAAAATTCATTGTTAACGTTAAAAATATGTGACTATCATCACATATTTTATCGCTAATTTCATTAACAGTTAACGTTAACAATTAAATTAAGATACTATTAAATAAAGGTATCTAATATTGGATAAAAAAGGGGTTTTTATGTCTACTGCTATTGATAAAGCCAATCTAGCTGTTAAAAATTTAGAAAAAGCAATGAATAAACAATATTATCCACATTTTCATTTAGCTCCACCAGCTGGTTGGATGAATGATCCTAACGGTTTGATTTATTTTAAAGGTCAATATCATGCCTTTTATCAGCATCATCCTTATGATGAAAATTGGGGACCAATGCATTGGGGACATGCTGTTAGTGATGATTTAATCACATGGCGAAGGTTGCCAATAGCTATTGCTCCCGATCAAGAATTTGATAAGTCAGGCTGTTTTTCTGGATCGGCCGTAGATAATAATGGTGAGTTATGCTTAATTTATACTGGTCATATATGGTTGAGTGGCCAAGGTTATGATGAACAGATTCGACAAAGCCAATGTCTTGCAACTAGTAAAGATGGCATTCATTTTGAAAAGCAAGGCACAGTACTTATCCCCCAAGACGGAGTAATGCACTTTCGCGATCCTAAAGTGTGGCAACAAGATGGTAAATGGTGGATGGTTGTTGGTCAAAGAACGCCAAATAATGTTGGTCAAGTTTTACTATTTAGATCTGATGATTTAAATGAATGGCAATTGGATCATGTTGTAGTGAGTGATATCGATCCAGATGTTTATATGCTTGAATGCCCTGATTTTTTTCCACTTGGTGATAAATGGGTTTTGATGTTTTCACCACAAGGGTTGAAAGCAAAAGGTTATCAGTATCGTAATCAATTCCAATCAGGCTATATAGTAGGTAATTGGCAACCTGGGCAGCAATTTTCAATAGTTAAACCCTTTCAAGAAATGGATTTTGGACACGATTTTTATGCACCGCAATCATTTCTTGCCGCTGATGGACGTCGTATTATTTTTGCTTGGATGGATATGTGGCAGTCAGCCATGCCAAGCAAAAAAGATAAATGGGCAGGCGCATTTACACTTCCTCGTGAACTGATTTTAGATCAAGATAATAAAGTCAAAAATCGCCCAATAAAGGAACTTGAAGCATTGCGCGAAAAGCCAAAATCATTTGATGAAATAATACTCAATAGTGAGCTTAAAAATACCAATATTGAGTCAATTTGTTGTGAACTTTGTGTTGAATTTGATCTAAAAGAAAGTGATGCTGAGCGTTTTGGTTTGCAACTTGCAGCCACTGAAAATGGTAAACAAGCAACATTACTATATGTTGATTTACAATCTAATCGTATTGTTCTTGATCGTAGTTTATCTGGTCTTGAATTAACTGGTTATCGTAGCGTACCATTACCAGAGAGCCAAAAATTAACTTTACATGTGTATGTTGATGCTTCATCTGTAGAAGTATTTGTTAATGGTGATTTATATAGCCTTTCAAGCCGTATCTATCCAAAATTACCAGCAGAGCGAGTAGTTAATTTATTTGCTGAAAATGGTAGCGCCAAAATAACAAAAGTAGATAGCTGGCAGTTAAAATCTATTTATGCGTAATTGATGATTGAATTGATCGCCATTTGGCGGTCAATTTAAGTAAGCTATAATGAATTCCTTTCTAAATAAGGTGATGCTACCTGTATTATCTGTTTTTGGTTTTTGTTATTAATTATATGTAAAGCTGCTTGTTCTCCAATCTCATAATGAGGCAATTGCACTGTTGTCAGTGGTGGATAAAATAGTTCACCAGTACCTACCATGTTATCGTAACCTAATACAGCCACATCAGAAGGAATATGAAGTCCTTGACCGAGTAAATATTGATAAGCAACAAAAGCTATTCGATCATTACCACAAATTAATACATCAAAATCGGGTTTTTTATTACAATGCTGTTTGAGTATATCAACCGTCATCATATATTCTTGAGCAAGATCATCTGATAAAGTTGAGGTATGGTAACTAGTAATCTCATTTAAATTGTAACCGGCATCTAACCACGCTTGCTCAACAGCTTTACGTCTAGTTTTTCCTGCTAATGTGGTTTCTGATAAATAGATGCATAATGGTTTTTTATAGCCTTTCTTTATTACTTGTTGCATGGCTTGATATTGACCCAAATAGTCATTTGGAATGTAGCAAGCGAGTTGTTTTGAATCGCTTATGCAATTAGCTAATACAACGTTTTTATCTAATAACTTTTCAGGTAGTTCAACTTTTTTTAATCCCATTGTTGTATAGATGATACCGTCAGGGCGATATGACAGTAGGGTATTAATGGCATGATCGGCATCTTTATCATCAAATAAATTAACAATAAAGGTATTCCATCCATGATTTTGTGCGGTCTTTTCTATGGCTTGTAGTAATTCTACCGAAAATGGTGTCATTGCTGTTTCTAATGCCAAAACACCAATTGCACTTGGTCCTGATTTATCACCACGAATCTTTCTTGCCGATAAGTCAGGTACGTAATTAAGGTGCTTAATAGCTTGTTTAACGCGTTTGTAAGTTTCTTTATTTAATTTTTCAGGATTATTTATTGCGCGTGAAACCGTCATTAATGAAACAGAAGCTAGCTTTGCAACATCCTTAAGTGAAGCCATAGTTAAATCCTCTTGTTTTACAAGATAAAAATGATTATCAATCATTACTATGCATGATGATATCACAAATAGAAATGATAAAAAGTGTGAGGTAAGTAACATTTATGATAATTGGTTCTATCTATTTCGTATCAAATATGGCAATAATGTTAATATTAGCATGTTAACGTTAAACTTATTCGATATTTCAACAATATAAGAGTAATAAACATGAATATGATAAAAAATAGAAACTATTGGTTCTCGTCTGGTTACCTTATTACCTTTTATGCTGCGTGGTCGATGTGGTGGTCTTTTTACGCAATTTGGTTAAAAAGTAAAATTGACTTATCCGGTGAGCAGTTAGGTATTGTTTATGCGGCTAATTCTGCCGCGGCCATGTTTTTCATGATTTTCTATGGCATTATTCAAGATAAATTACAAATAGGTAAAGCGGTAGTGACCTTCCAAAGTATTATCATGGTTCTTATTGGTCCTTTTTTAATTTATGTGTATGAGCCTTTATTAAAAAATGATTTTATTTGGGGTGTTTGTTTCGGAGCACCCGTTTTAAGTGCTAGCTTTATTTCAGGTAGTGCTTTGATTGACTCTTTTATTGAACGTATTAGTCGATTATTTGGCTTTGAATTTGGTCCTGCTCGTTTTTGGGGATCATTTGGTTATGCTGCTGCCACGTTTGTTGCCGGTATTTTATTTGGCATTGATCCTCATATTAACTTTTGGATGGCGTCGGGTGTTGCGGTTATCTTTTTTACCATTAATATGATATTTAAGCCAAAACAATATCAAGCATCACCAACTGAAAATAACGATACTGCTTTAGTAGAAAAAACAACGACTATACCAACAATGGGTGAAATTTTATCGTTGTTTGGTTTGAAAAAATTTTGGTTGTTTGTGTTTTTTGTTATTGGTACTTATAGTTTTTATACTATCTATGATCAGCAGTTATTTCCTAATTTTTATACTGGTTTTTTTGAAAAACCAGAAGATGGCTATCAAATTTACGGTTATTTAAATTCCTTCCAAGTCTTTTTAGAAGCAACTTGTATGATTATTGCTCCTTATTTTATTCACAAAATGGGGGCTAAAAAATCGCTATTAGTTGCTGCACTAGTTATGATTTGCCGAATTGCATTATCTGCAACGTTAGATAATATTTATCTGATATCATTCGTTAAGTTATTTCATGCAATTGAAATTCCATTATTTATTTTGGCGATGTTTAAATATATTGTAGGTAATTTTGATGCTCGGTTATCTGCTACACTTTATTTAGTTGGTTTTAATATTTCATCAAATCTTGGCGTTATTGTGTTGTCATGGTTTGTGGGTAAATTATTTGATAATACAGGATATGCGACAACATTTTATGTGCTTGCTGGTGTTGTTTTGATTACTTCGATAATAGCTATATTTACTTTAAGTGACGAGAAAAAAGCAAAACAACAATAATTTTAAATTAGCTCTAATAATTATAAAAATGGGGACATATAGTTTCCATTTTTATTTTTATTGATGTTAAATCAATACAATCCTTGCTTATAAGGAAAGTTTGCGAAACAATATTAATAATTTTAGTTAATATGTATAGGGAGTTGTAGTGAACGATAAAAAAATAGCTGTGAAACCAGAAATGTTATGGCAAACCATTCGACAAGAAGCCTCAGAGTTAGTTGAAAGCGAGCCGATGCTAGCTAGTTATTTCCATGCAACTTTACTCAATCATGAAAATTTGGGTAGTGCTTTAAGCTATATTTTAGCTAATAAACTTGTTTCTCAGGTTATGCCCGCTATTGAAATTCGTGAAATTGCTAGGCAGGCTTATCAAGCGGACCAAAATATTATTCAGTCAGCTATATGCGATATCATGGCTGTTTATATTCGCGACCCGGCCACTAATTATTATTCAACACCACTTCTTTATTACAAAGGATTTTTATCCTTGCAAGCTTATCGAATTGCACATTGGCTTTGGAAGCAAAATCGTAAGTCATTGGCGGTTTTTTTACAAAGCCAAATTGCGATTGTATTTGGCGTTGATATTCACCCTGCGGCAAAAATTGGCTGTGGAGTAATGTTTGATCACGCAACAGGTATTGTGATTGGAGAAACGGTGGTAATTGAAAATGATGTTTCTATTTTACAATCGGTTACATTAGGCGGAACGGGTAAAGAAAATGGTGATCGCCATCCAAAAATTCGTGAAGGAGTGATGATTGGAGCTCATTCAACGATTTTAGGTAATATTGAAATAGGCAAAGGTGCTAAAATTGGAGCAGGATCTGTCGTATTAGATCATGTACCGCAGCATACAACTGTTGCTGGTGTGCCAGCAACAGTTGTTGGTTGTCCAGATTGTGAAAAACCGGCGTTAAATATGGATCAAGATATTTAATTGCTAATAAATGATAAATAAACTTCTATTGAAACGGATCAATGAAGTTTTTAATAAACTGTTACTTAGACTTCAGGTTTACATCCATTGTTGGATATGGAATATCGATATTATTTTCAGTTAATCCATTTTTGATATTTTCAAGCAACTTACCTTTTACTACTCCATAATTTTCATTTAATGTCCAAACTAAAACATTAAAATTCATTGAAGAAGCATCTAAAACATCTAATCGAATGGTAGGCTCTTTTGAAGTTAATATATTATTAGTTTTATCAACTGCTTGTTTTAATACTTGATAAACTTTTTGAATATCTGAGTTATAACTAACATTTATTACCAGATCTAAACGCCTTTCAGGCAAACGTGTATAGTTAATAATATTGGCACTAACTACCTGGCTATTAGGGATCACCACTAGTTCATTAGTGGGTGTAACAATAGAAGTTGAAAAAATTTGGATAGAATCAATAATCCCTTGCTGGCTATTGATAACGACCATTTCACCCACTTTAAATGGACGAAAAATAATTAAAATAACACCAGCTGCAAAGTTAGATAGCGAGCCTTGTAATGCTAAACCAATCGCTAAACCAGCAGCACCGATAACAGCAACAATTGAGGCTGTTTGTACCCCTAATTGACCTAAAACAGCAACCAATGTCACTAAAAAGGTTGCATAGTATGATAAAGCACTGACAAATTTAACAACAGTTGGATCGACATGCCGATTTGTTAATATTCTTTTTAATTGGTTACTAATAAATTTAGCGATGGTTCTACCAATAACAAAAATAATAATAGCAAAGCAAAAATGAGCGATATAGCTAAATACTACCCCATCATATTTTTTGATAAATGAAAGAGTATAATTTAAAAAATCTTCAAAATTCATATTATTATCCTCATCAATAGGTAATAAAAATTTTTTATTAAAGAATTTAATTATGAAATTGGTTAAAGCAGTTGCTTGGCTAATAAATTCCAACGTATATCAAAATTAGTTGTTGGTAGATATTTAAAACCTGAACGAGAATAACGTGCCATCATTCCCTCGCAAAAAGCTAATAATTGGCTAGATAAAATACGTTCATCAGTTATGAAGGCAACACCTTCACGAATTTTTCGCTCACGTAAAACTTGTTTAATTTGAGTTTCAATTCGTTCAAATAGCTGGTTAATACGTTCTTGTAACTGATCTTGCTCAAACATTAATGCGTGCCCAGTCATAATTCTGGTTAATCCTGGGTTCTTTTCAGAAAATCCTAATATCAAAGCAAGAATAAGTTGTAACCGAGTAAATGTATTTGGCTCTTCATGCATGATCACATTTATACGGGATAACAAGATATCTTCAATATAGACAATTAAACTTTCAAACATTTTTGTTTTACTCGGAAAATGTCGATATAAAGCTGCTTCAGAAACACCTACTGTTGCAGCTAATTTGGCTGTAGTTATTCTTTGAGTGCCTTCATTAGATTCAAGCATTTTTGCCAATGCTTGTAAGATATCTTCTTTGCGATTTCTATTTTTGCTACTCACGATCATTTTTTACCCGAATGTCCAAAACCACCTTCGCCTCGTACTGATTCAACAAATTCATCAACAATGTTAAATTCGGCTTGTACAACCGGAACAATGATTAGTTGAGCAATTCGATCGCCTGCTTCAATCACAAAAGGAGTTTGGCTTCGATTCCAAACAGGAACAAATAGTTGTCCTTGATAATCTGAATCAATCAAACCCACCAAATTACCAAGTACAATACCATTTTTTGAACCAAGCCCTGAACGCGGTAACACTAAAGCAGCTAAACTAGGATCAGCAATATGCATGGATAAACCAGTCGGCGTTAAGATAGTTTCTCCTGGTTTTATTTCGGTTGTTTTATCAAACATTGCTCTTAAATCAATGCCTGCAGATCCTTCAGTTGCATAAGTAGGTAGAGGAAATTTGTTACCTAAACGTTTGTCTAATACTTTTATATCAATTTTTCTTTTCATCATGACTCGCTTTATATCGTGTTATAACAGTTTGAAGTAACTGTGTTGCTAATTGATTTTTACTGCTTAATGGTAACGTTTGCTCACCATTTTGCCAATACAGTGTTAATGCATTTTGATCGGAATTAAAGCCAATGGTTTTATCGGAAACATCATTAGCACAAATTAAATCTAAATTTTTTGCGGTTAATTTTTTTAGTGCATAAGTTTTAACATCATTAGTTTCAGCGGCAAACCCTACCACAAAAGGGCGATGTGTTTTTAGTGCTGCAATATTAGCTACAATATCGGGATTTTTAACTAATTCAATCACAAGTTCATCGTTATCACCCGTTTTTTTAATTTTTTGTGTCGCAATTGTTTTAGCATGATAATCGGCAACAGCGGCACAAGAAATAAAAATATTTGATTTTTTAGCGTGATTCATTGCTTCATCGTACATCTGTTTAGCACTTTTAACGTCAATTCGGTTGACACTATTCGGCGTATGTAAGTGAACTGGTCCACTAATTAATGTGACATTAGCACCCATTTGAGCAGCGGCATTTGCAATTGCAAATCCCATTTTTCCTGAACTGTAATTACTAATATAACGAACTGGATCGATTTCTTCGATTGTTGGGCCTGCTGTAATGGTAATTGATATATCTGAAAGTGCTGAGGTTGATTTAAAATAGTCGGTTATTTCCTCAACAATAGTGAGCGGCTCAAGCATACGTCCTGGTCCAACATCACCGCAAGCTTGAAAACCACTGTCTGGACCTAAAATTAAGGTATTTCTTGACGCTAATACAGATAAATTATGTTGAGTTGCGGCAGCTTTATACATTTGTTGATTCATCGCCGGAGCAATAGCAATTGGCGAAGATGTTGCTAAACAAATTGTTGATAACAAATCATCGGCAATACCATTTGCCATTTTAGCAATAATATTGGCGGTTGCAGGCGCAATTAATACTAAATCTGCCCATTTGGCAAGTTCAATATGACTCATAGAAAGCTCGGCCGATGGATCAAAGAGATCGCTAGAAACCTGATTGCCAGAAACAGCTTGAAGCGTCATTTTAGTGACAAAATGGCTAGCAGAATCTGTCAAAACTACATGCACTTGCGCGCCAGATTTTTTTAAATGGCGAACAAGGTCAGGACATTTATAAGCGGCAATCCCACCAGTAATCCCTAACAAAATACGTTTACCCGATAGACTCATGATCATGCTTCCTTCACACCAAAAATGAAAGCGTTATATTACCACAATTAAGTTAGATAATAAGTAGCTCTTTCGCATTGGCTAATGTTGCATCTGTAATTTTATCGCCGCCTAATAATCTCGCTAACTCGTTTAACCGCCCATTTTCGTTTAATTTTTGCATATCTGTAGTGGTTTTTTTACCATTAGTTTGTTTGCTAACAAAATAGTGTTGATTAGCTTGTCCTGCAACTTGTGGTAAATGAGTAACGGTAATTACTTGAGTTGATTGTCCAAGCTGCCTTAATAGTTGCCCCACTTTTGCGGCGGTTGAACCGCTGATCCCAACATCGATTTCATCAAAGATTAAAGCTGGCGTATCCATTTTTTGCGCAGTTAAAACTTGAATTGCCAAAGCAATACGCGATAATTCCCCACCCGAAGCAACTTTAGCCAGTGGTTGGGGGCTTTGCCCTGCATTAGTACTAACTAAAAAAGTGACTTGATCAGCGCCATCTTCATTTAATCGATTTTCGTCAAAAGCAATATCGATACTAAATTGTCCATTAGGCATAGATAATTCATGCATAATAGTGGTGACTTTTTTAGCTAATGTTTTGCTTATCGTTAATCTTTTTTGATGCAATTTTGTAGCAATTTCAACGGCAATTTGATGGTATTTAGTAATATCATTTTTAAGTTGTTCACTTTGTTCATCTTGCTGATTAATTTGTTTAAATTCAGCTAACAAAGTTTGATGTAAATCTGGTAATTCTTCGGGAGAAACATGATGTTTACGCGCCAAAGCAATCTGTTTAGATAGCCGCTGTTCTAATTGCATGACTCGAGCAGGATCGAGCTCTAAACGCTCGCTATAGTGGCGCAGTTCATCACTTGCCTCTTTAATTTGGATTGAGGCTTCTTCTAACATGTTATAAACGCTATTTAAGCAAGGGTCGAGTTCAGCTATTTCTTGAACGCTGTTTTTTACACTACTTAGTAAGCTATTAACATTATAATCATCAGCTTCATCTAATAGCATGACTGATTGTTGGCTTAGATTAATTAACTGTTCGCTATTAGATAGCCGTTTGTACTCTTCATCAATTTGTTGAAATTCCCCCTCAATGGGCGAAAATTCATTAAGTTCTTTTAATTGATATTGCAAAAGTTGCATATGCGCATCACGCTCTTGCCTTGTTATTTCGTATTGCTGGTAAAACCGTGTTGCTTCTTTCCATTGCTTATAGGCTTGATGCATTTGGGCAAGTAGTGTTGATTCATTCATATAATGATTTAACAACAACTGCTGATAATCACTGCGTAACAGGCGTTGATGCGCATGTTGCCCATGAATTTGAATCAACATTTGCCCCAAATCTTTTAATTGCGAAATAGGAACAGCTCGACCATTAATAAACGCTTTAGAACGCCCATCTTGATTAATTACTCGTCGCAAAATGCACTCATTACCTTCATCAAGTTGGTTTTCGCTTAGCCAATCAAAAGCTGCATGCGTATCATCAAGTAAAAAACTTGCAGAAATATCAACACGATCAGCTCCATGTCGAATAGATGAAGCATCAGAACGATTACCTAAACATAATCCCAATGCATCAATAGCAATCGACTTCCCCGCTCCCGTTTCGCCGGTAATAGCAGTCATACCCGAAGTAAAATCGACAAGAAGCTGATCCACAATAGCAAAATTATTAATAGTGAGTTGAGTTATCATAATAAATTAATACATAAGGCTAGTTATAATATTGGCAGTATAGCAGTAAAAACACTGTAAATAAATACAGGGTTGTATTTTTGTTTTTTGGGAAGGGGGCGAAGATGTAACTATCCCCTAAAATAGTACAGCAAAAAAGTAGAAAATTCTCTATGATAAAAGTAAAAGAGGATTTAATAAGGATTACCCGTTATCTGGATAAACTGGCCGAATATCATGGCTATCCACTCAAAATACGAGTGGATAATGGACCGGAGTTTACCGGAAAAACATTCATCGACTGGGCTAAATCACATGATATAACCATTGATTATATCCAGCCCAGTAGTCCCTATCAAAACTGGTATATTGAACGATTTAATCGTACCTATCGAACTGAAGTACTCGATTTATATCTTTTTAACAACTTAGCACAAACAAGGAGAATAACCGAAGAATGGTTAACGATTTATAATACCGAAAGACCGCATGAGGCATTAAATAACATGACACCGATTGAGTATAAAACTAAAACAAGCAGCATGATTTTCTACGTGAGCTGTGTACTAAGTTTGGGATATTTACACTTTAACTGACAAAAACACAAAATTTAGGATAGGGTCGATTTTTTTGTATATTAAACAGAATTATTGCACTGTCTGGTTTTTTGTTAGTTTTTAGATCTTATTTATATTATATCTGTAGACATAGCCATAAAGCATTCTGTAACTATTATTAAGTGAGACTTATTTAATTCTTGTTTATTTTTATTTGTTGCTCAACTCTTCCTACATTTGCTGTTTTTATTGGATTTTTATATTATTTTCCATTCTTTCCATGCTTTTTGCATCATTAATTTCTTTCATCGTGTTGTTAATTGGTACAAAAGTAATAAAAGAAAACAACAGTGCTACAACAATATAATCGGCTCTACGTTTATGCTTTTTTAATAGGATGTAAAAAAAATTCACAATACAATTAAAAATAAACAAAACAACAATAATGAAATTGATAATTTCCTGTGGAGATATTGTGCCTATTCCATTATTACCCAAACCCGGGAAGATAAAACACACTTCTAAAAAATAAAGCACGTAAAGAAAATAAACCATACTTAAAGCCGATAACAAAATCTAAAATTTTATATTATTATTAATAAAAATACTAATTAATTGTGGACTATAAAAATACCGTTTATAAAAATTTAACGGATTATTTTTAATAAATGGCCACTTTCTATTATTTCAATTACGTTTACCGTTAGCTAATTCTTTCTATTCTTCTTTTATCCAAAATTACACTGGAGTATAATTCACACACCTATTATTGTAATTGTGGAAAACCCAGTATGTTTGGAAATAAAACAAATCGTCAAATCATTATTTGGACAACAATCATTGGTGGTTTTATTAGTGCTTTAGTTAAGTGGGGATCAGAGGTTAATATGCCTCCTCGTGTCCCGGGTGAAATTTCGCCTCCAGCGGCACATATTGATGCATGGCTTGGTTGGTTAGGGATTGATTCTCATTCACTTGATTATATTTATCAAACAGCAACTGTTTCTGGTGCGGTAACGCTTTATCACTGGTTATTCAGTTTTGCTTTTGCCTTTGTTTATGTGGCTGGTGCATATTATTGCAACAAAATCCGACTATGGTATGGCGCTGTTTATGGCACGATTATTACTATCTCTATGCATGGTTTTTTAATTCCATTACTTGGCTTTCGTCATCCTGCTTATGATGCCGAAGGTACTGTTGGTTGGTTATGGAATTTAAATGGCTATGAACTTTGGAGCGAAATTTTGGGTCATATCTATTGGGGCGTTTCAATTGAAATTTGTATGATTGCCGTTCTTGCTCATTTTTCAAGACCTATTCGTGGCGAGTGGCGTCAATAATTTAAGTTAAATCACTTAATACTAAACCCTACTATTTAACTATAGTGGGATTTTTTATTTTATCGGTTATAGTTAAAAACTATATTAACCAATAAAAAACTAGAATTATTCAATATCTGTTTTTTTTGTTATCTTCTTTATCACTAAAGAAAGTCGATAAAAAGGAAATAAAAATGAATACTGCTGTTATTGGATATCCTCGAGTTGGTAAGCTTCGTGAACTTAAATTTGCAACAGAAGCCTATTTTAAAGGTAATAAAACACAAGCCGAATTATTAAACGAAGCCAAAGCGTTACGAGCTGAGCATTTAAAACAACAAGCTGCTCAAAAAATTGCCTTTATTTCATCTAATGATTTTTCATTCTATGATGCGGTGTTAGATACAGCGTGTTTACTTAATGTTATTCCAAAACGTTACCAAGATTTAGGTTTACCTGAACTTGACCGTTATTTTGCGATGGCACGTGGTTATCAGGGTGAAAAAGGCGATGTGCGAGCACTCGCTATGAAAAAATGGTTTAACACCAATTACCACTATTTAGTACCTGAAATTGAAGATTCAGTACAAATTAAGTTAACAGGCACTAAACCTTTTGACGAATATCAAGAAGCTAAAGCGTTAGGTGTGCAAACCAAACCGGTTGTGGTTGGGCCGTTAACTTTTTTTAAATTAGCGCAGTATTTAGGTAAAAAACAGCTTGTTGATTTTAAAGCTGATATTATTAAAGCTTATCAAGACATCATCCAAAAATTCACAACGCTTGGTGCTGAGTGGATCCAAATTGACGACCCCATTTTAGTCACTGACCTAAATAAAGACGATATCGCTTTATTCACCGAACTTTATCAAGCGATTTTATCGGTTAAAGGTAACACCAAAATTGTTCTACAGACCTATTTTGGTGATGTGCGTGATTGTTATAAAGAACTTGTCGCTTTACCTTTTGATGGTATTGGTCTTGATTTTGTTGAAGGTAAACAGTCATTAGCTTTACTTGAAAACAATGGCTTCCCTGCCGATAAAGTCTTATTTGCTGGTGTGGTAAATGGAAAAAATATCTGGAAAAACAATTACCAAAAAACCTTAGCATTACTTGGCAAAATTAAACAAAAAGCCGCAAATATTGTAATCAATACTTCTTGTTCATTACTGCATGTTCCTTATACATTGCAAAATGAGACCAAATTAACCATTCAACAACGTGCTTATTTTGCTTTTGCACAAGAAAAGCTACAAGAACTTGCTGAACTTGGTCAATTATTTAAAGATGTAAATCCTGAAAATAATGCCGCTTATAAAGCTAACCAAACATTATTTACTCGTGAGCGTGAGGGCGCAAATCAAGCAGTACGCCAAAAAGTGGCCGCATTAAAAGAGTCGGACTTTACTCGTTTACCTGAATTTTCAGTGCGTGAAGCTGCGCAGAAAAAGGCCTTTAATTTGCCACTATTACCAACTACCACTATTGGATCATTCCCACAAACGCCTGACGTACGTTTAAATCGTGCTAAATTCAAAAAAGGGGAAATTTGCCTGAACGAATATACTGAGTTTAATCAACAAAAAATTGCCGAATGTATTAAATTACAAGAAGAAATTGGCATTGATGTGTTAGTTCATGGTGAATTTGAACGTAATGACATGGTGGAATATTTTGGTGAAAGCTTAAATGGCTTTGTGTTTACTGAAAAAGCATGGGTGCAATCTTATGGTACTCGTTGCGTTAAGCCACCAATTGTTTGGGGTGATATTTCACGCTCAAAACCGATTACTGTTGCATATTCAAAATATGCACAAAGCCTGACAGACAAACCAGTTAAAGGTATGTTAACAGGACCTGTGACTATTCTAAATTGGTCATTCCCACGAGAAGATATTTCTCAAAAAGAATCAGTATTCCAAATAGCATTAGCAATTGGTGATGAAGTATTAGATCTTGAAGCAGCGGGTATTAAGATCATTCAAATTGACGAAGCGGCATTAAAAGAAAAATTACCACTACGTAAAGCCGATTGGAACAGTGAATACCTTGATTGGGCGATCCCTGCGTTTAGATTGGTACATAGCAAAGTGCAAGCAGATACGCAAATCCACACTCATATGTGTTATAGCGAATTTGCCGACATTATTAAAGATATTGATGCAATGGACGCTGATGTTATTTCGTTCGAGGCTTCTCGCTCTAATTTGCAGTTGATTGACGTACTTAATGCAAACAACTTCAAAACTGAAGTGGGACCAGGGGTTTATGACATCCATTCACCACGTGTACCACCAGTAGCCGAAATCAAAGCAACAATTGAAAAGTTACTAGCGAAGATTGATAACCAAAAATTGTGGATCAACCCAGATTGTGGTTTAAAAACTCGTGGTGAAAAAGAAGTGGTTGAAAGCTTACAACATTTAGTACAAGCCACTTTAGAAGTAAGAAAAACACTGAACTAAGCAATGTTTTTACAAAGTCGTTTTTATTAATAAATCAGGCTTTGTTTAGCCTTACGTTTCCGCCGCCTATTTGGGCGGCGGAAGTGTCAATAAGGACAATAAGTGACATAACCAATGGATGAAACAAATGAAAACAAATCTACTATTTAATAAAAAAACCGTATTCTCCTTTGAGGTTTTTCCCCCTAAAAAAAACTCACCTCTAGAAACAATTTATAGTACATTGCGTGAACTTGGTTATTTTAAACCTGATTTTATCAGTGTCACTTATGGTGCAGGTGGTAGCTTAAATGGTCAAACCACCATTGATATTGCCCACTCAGTCAAACACACTTATGGCATTGAAAGCGTCGCTCACTTGCCGGGGATCAATTTTGATAAAGCTGAAATGCAAAAAATCCTACATGATCTTAAATGTGCAGGAATTGATAATGTGCTCGCTTTGCGTGGTGACATTAGCCCGAATGTGCAACCTAAAGATGATTTTCGATACGCCAGCGAACTGGTGACATTCATTAAAGAAAACGGTGATTTTAACGTGATTGGTGCATGCTATCCCGAAGGACACCTTGAAGCAGCAACACTAAAACAAGATCTGATCCACCTAAAAGAAAAGGTCAATGCAGGTACCGATCAACTTATTTCACAGCTATTTTTTGATAATGATTATTTTTATACATTTTTAGATAAATCTCGCGATATTGGCATTAATGTTCCAATAGAAGCAGGCATCATGCCAGTGACCAATAAAAACCAAATTGAGCGTATGGTATCAATGTGTGGGGTGAATTTACCTAAAAAATTCAAACAAATGATGGAAAAATACGAACACCATCCAGAAGCATTTCGTGATGCCGGTATTGCTTATGCAATTGATCAGATTGTTGATTTAGTTTCGCAAGATGTCGATGGCATTCACTTATACACCATGAACAATAGCTACATAGCAAGGCGCATTAGCGAAGCAGTATCAACATTGCTAGCAGTGCCAAAATTGGAATAGTGATGGTATAAAGATAAAGTATATTTTTTTGGAGTACTGTGGAGTTGTTGCGGACTAGCTAAAATTGGTTGCGGGGGCTGGATTTGAACCAACGACCTTCGGGTTATGAGCCCGACGAGCTACCAAGCTGCTCCACCCCGCGTCAAAGAAGTGGATATATTATAGCAATAAAATAATAAAGCAATACTTTTTTTACTAAGAGTTATATTTTTAAACATTCTTGAGTAAATATGGATTATTTTTTTACATAAAAAACCTAGCCATACTAAAATAACAATTTCCATATAAATTTTTGATTTTAAGTAAAAGTATTAAAACAAAAATTTAAGGAAAGGCGATTTCAATGATAATGATTATCTTAAATTGCTCGATGATTTAACAGTGTAGTTTGCTGATGAGAATTTTCCTATTCATTCTTATCCTGAATTTTATTTAACTGCAATGCGTAACAATGAAAATGCGATAATTGGATAATGCCACTTTATTATCCAATTATCAATGACAAAAATTTACTTTAAAATTTATTAAACAACTTTGCGAACAAATTGGTTCAAGTATATCTTTTCACAAAGACCTCATTAAGCAATATTGAACACAATTTGAAGAGCAATTTCCAAACAATAATGTAATTGATTAATGGGTTAGCTCCGCCTTGCAGCAATTAAGAGATAAAGGTTATTTGTTATTTTTAAAAAAAGAAAATACCAACTGTTAAGTAATGATACTGACTATAAAACTCAAGATCATTTTAATAACCAAGATATTACTGAATCCTTAATCATAAAACGATCTTATACCCATATTCAGCCAGTTTATCCAGATAATGGGGGAATCTTACCTGCTAGTGAACTGATGGCTGTATCAGAATGTCTAACACATCACTATTAAAGTCATCAATCACATTTATGGTGTGATTAGATAGTTACAAATTAAAGATGAAATCATCTCATGGAATTTAGTTATCTGAATTCTTTTCAGCTTTAATACTGTCAATGCCTCAAAAAGCATTTATTTCTTCCTTCCCATTTGTTTTAAAAAAACTTGCTGCTATATAAACAGTTCAGGCAGAGTAATTTCATGATAATCAATCTGAAATTGCTTGGATATTTGTTGGATAATCGCCGTTAAGCGCAAGTAATGTCGATGGCTGAAACCGGGATATATATGGTGAGTTAGGTGTAAATTGAGCCCGCCTAACCAGTATTCTATAATAGGATATTTTAATCGCCAATTAAGCGCCGTATTAAGTACATGTTGTGTTGAACCATGTGGCATAAGCCCATCAGTGGGCGCTAGGTAAAAATTGGCTTTTTCCCTGTGGGTACCAAGAATCAGTATTATAAAGATCATTGAAGAGCACAGTTGACTTAGCCCATAGGTGATGAGAATAAATCCTACACTGAATTGAGGACAAATAACTAAAGAAAATGGCGGATAATCGAGCAGATAAGTGTAAATGCCCCCAACTTAGTACACAACTCACGTAGAAAATTAAGCTGCTTGTTTTAGTGTTTTATACTCAATCGGTGTCATGTTATTTAATGCCTCATGAGGCCTTTCGGTGTTATAAATCGTTAACCATTCTTCGGTTATTCTCCTTGCTTGCGCTAGGTTGTTAAAAAGATATAAATCTAACACTTCAGTTCGATAAGTCCGATTAAATCGTTCAATGTAACCATTTTGATAAGGGCTACCGGGTTTGATGTAATCTATAGTTATACCATGTGTTTTTGCCCAATTAGTAAACGTGTTTCCGGTGAATTCTGGTCCATTATCGACTCGTATTTTTAATGGATACCCATGATATTCGGCCAGTTTATCTAAGTAACGGGTAATCCTTCCTGCTGGTAAGCTTACTGCAATATCAATCCCTAACGCCTCACGATTAAAGTCATCAATGACATTGAATGTCCTAAAGCGACGTTGATTACGGCTACTGTCACTCATAAAATCCATTGACCAACATTCACCTTGTTTATTGGGGACTAATAACCTTTCCGGGCATCGTAGAGGAATACGTTTTTTACGCTTTACCCTGAGGTTAAGCTTTAATTCACAATACACCCGATATACCCGTTTATGATTCCATTTATAGCCGAGCTTTCTGATACGATTAAAACATTTAGGAAAACCCCAGCGTAAATGCCTTTCCGTGATAGCATTCAACACCGAAATAATCACTGAATCATCCGGTAACTTAGGTTTATAATAGTAAGCACAACGGCTTAAGCCAACAATGGCACAACTCATAGTAATAGTAACTGAATGATTTTGTTGTAGTTGCTGTGCCCACGTTTTACGTGCCTTTGTGGGCACTAAAGCTTTTTTATGATTTCTTCCTGAAGCTGGGATTTTAAGCTCAGTTCGGCAAACATCTGCTTAA
>NZ_LZHG01000024.1 GCF_001690355.1 Gilliamella sp. Choc4-2 | reverse complement strand
GGCACACTAATATATTCAACCCAACGAAAAAAAGACCTACCGCCACCGACTTTTACGGATAGGGATTTAAAGGAAGGATTACGCAGAAGTTGGACAGCGGAGCAGATAGGGCATTTACTGGTGAAATATGAAAGTGAATGGTATGCTGATGAAGGGTTAAGCAAATGGAACGAAGTTGATGAGCTATTTGAAGAAGAAAAGCAACAACAAAAAGCGCTTATTGAAGCGGGATTAGATAAACTTGGCATCACCGAGCCTTATCAGCGAGACTTTGCCATGAAAAAAGTGGACGAAGCGCACGAACATGTCAAAAGCAACTGGCAACTAGAAAAAGAAGAGCGCATTAACCCGTTATTCTGTATTAAACAATCGATAATAATTCAGAGGATAATAAACCTTGTATGATCGTAATTGTGTAAAAAACACACCATAAATAAGTAGGGCAAAGCTCACGCTAATACGAAAGTAAAAGACAATATTTTTTGTTTAGGTACATTCGAATATTTATATCTTTTTGAATTTAAATTAAAAATTGGTGTTTCTTGGTGGAACGATAGAAATTGGAAAAAGCCTACTTACGACTTATTAAAAATCAATAAGTTAAAAATCTTTAAAAATTTAAAAAATCTGGTAGAATTTGTTGGTCGCTATAACTGTAAATAAAACAGATAGCTACAATTAGAGTGTTCCCTGTATACACAGGGATAAACCGTTGATAATTATGCTAATTTAGTATTAATACGAGTGTTCCCTGTATACACAGGGATAAACCGTAGAGTATTATAAACGTGAAATGAACAGAACAGTGTTCCCTGTATACACAGGGATAAACCGTCTTGCGCTAATCGCTGGTGTTGTATCAAACTGTGTTCCCTGTATACACAGGGATAAACCGCCTTTTTTTGCACATCCGTTAAACCACTCAAAGTGTTCCCTGTATACACAGGGATAAACCGAAATTGACAAAACTACGCAGGATTAATCACATGTGTTCCCTGTATACACAGGGATAAACCGCCCTTTTAAAAATTTAACAACTTTGTCCCAGTGTGTTCCCTGTATACACAGGGATAAACCGCAATCCAACGGCAAATGGCTGTTTGAAAAATAGTGTTCCCTGTATACACAGGGATAAACCGCCGTTTGGATGAGAATGAACAATTGCGGTTATGTGTTCCCTGTATACACAGGGATAAACCGGTGAATAGAAATATTCACAGGATAACTAATGAAGTGTTCCCTGTATACACAGGGATAAACCGGAGTTATGTTCAGATAACGATGGATTGATTATGTGTTCCCTGTATACACAGGGATCCCCCCTTTATCTTAATGCGAAAACCCTAACCCACTTAATTAATAAAATTTTAAGTGGGCTTAAAAGCAGCAACCTAAAAAAACTTGGCTCACTAAACTTATCTTAAATTTCAATAAATTAACTTCAGTTAAATATTGCAAATTGTGTAAAAATCGTGTAATTTTTATGCCCAATTTTAGTTATCATTATTGATTATTAAAATTACCGATAAAAGCAGATAAATATGACAAAACTAAATAAAAATAAGTAACAAGGTAGTATAGTTAAGGATGTCTCGGTTGTTAGTATATCAAATGCCCACATTATGCAGCATGATATTCATTCATTTGCATTGGTTTATTCACAATAAATTTGATTATTGTCCCTTACGGTTTGGTTTTCTAATAAAAACAAAGCAATCACGCTATCAATGTAACAATCCTCAACGCCAGATTTATGGCTATCTATTCATGCCCCTTAAAACAACTAATCATTAATCCATTTAATGGGGTAAAACGCACTTATTAAATTGAATGCGAAGAATAATAAGGGAAAAAAATGGTAAAACATTTAGATAAAATCGTCGAACAAGCAGGACAAGCAGGGAAAGACTTGCTTAGCCAATTAACAAATAAAGTTAGTCACAACCGTTACACACTAACCATTGATGAACTCAGCACTCCTATATCGGTGTTAAACGTCAAAGGCGAAGAGGCCTTAAACCAGCTGTGGCATTACACCATTACTTTTACCAGCGCCAATAAAACCCTATCTACCGATGCTTTTTTAAACCAACCGGCTACTTTCTCATTTAATTCTGTTGTAAGCGATGCGCTCAGTTCTGCAATCCGTGCCTTGGGTGATTTTACCAATGATAAAAGCACCCGCAAGGTTTATGGTATTATCACCGAGTTTAGCCAATTATCGGTGAATAAAGAAGAAGCGCATTATCAAGTGGTCTTATCGCCACGACTGGCTAGACTAACGTTAAACCGCAACTGTGCCATATTCCAGAACCAAAGCGTAGTAAGCGTGGTTGAACAAATACTTAGAAGCCACGGACTTAATGGCATAGACTACCGCCTTGAACTTAAAGAGCACTACCCAGCCAGGGAATTTATTACCCAATGGCAAGAAAGCGATTTTGAATTTATACAACGCTTAATGGCGGATGTGGGTATCTGGTTTCGCTTTGAAAGCCATGCCGAGCACGACTGCGACGTAATGGTGATAAGCGATTACGAACAAGGTTATGACCAAGTTGCTCATATTGATTACAAATTACCCAGCGGCACCTTGGACGGTGGCACTGAAAGCGTTTGGGATATTAGCATGCACAGCCAAACGGTGGCATCATCGGTTAAAGTGAAAGATTACAACTACCGTGATGCCAAAGCCAACTTACTTGGCGAGGTCAATAGCCAACCCGATGACCACACCACTAACGGCACCGACTACCGTTATGGCGAGCACTATCAATATGCAGGTAGTGCC
>NZ_LZHG01000023.1 GCF_001690355.1 Gilliamella sp. Choc4-2 | reverse complement strand
TTCCGGTTAAAGAACTGTGCCGTAAATATGGCATGGGTAATTCAACTTTCTATAAATGGCGAGAAAAATACGGCGGAATGGAAACTTCGGATATCAAACGCTTAAAGGAGCTGGAGGCTGAAAATCTCAAGCTTAAGCAGATGTTTGCCGAACTGAGCTTAAAATCCCAGCTTCAGGAAGAAATCATAAAAAAGCTTTAGTGCCCACAAAGGCACGTAAAACGTGGGCACAGCAACTACAACAAAATCATTCAGTTACTATTACTATGAGTTGTGCCATTGTTGGCTTAAGCCGTTGTGCTTACTATTATAAACCTAAGTTACCGGATGATTCAGTGATTATTTCGGTGTTGAATGCTATCACGGAAAGGCATTTACGCTGGGGTTTTCCTAAATGCTTTAATCGTATCAGAAAGCTCGGCTATAAATGGAATCATAAACGGGTATATCGGGTGTATTGTGAATTAAAGCTTAATCTCAGGATAAAGCGTAAACAGCGCATTCCTCCACGAAGCCCAGAAAGGCTATCAGCACCCAATAAACAAGGTGAATGTTGGTCAATGGATTTTATGAGTGACAGTAGTCGTAATCAGCGTCGCTTTAGAACATTCAATGTCATCGATGACTTTAATCGTGAGGCGTTAGGGATTGATATTGCAGTAAGCTTACCAGCAGGAAGGATCACCCGTTACTTAGATAAACTGGCTGAATATCATGGGTATCCATTAAAAATACGAGTAGATAATGGACCAGAATTTACAG
>NZ_LZHG01000022.1 GCF_001690355.1 Gilliamella sp. Choc4-2 | reverse complement strand
CTGAATATCATGGGTATCCATTAAAAATACGAGTAGATAATGGACCAGAATTCACCGGAAAAACCTTTATAAACTGGGCTAAATCACATGATATAGCCATTGATTATATAAAGCCCGGTAGCCCTTATCAAAATGGTTACATTGAACGATTTAACCGGACTTATCGAACTGAAGTGTTAGATTTATATCTTTTTAACAACCTAGCGCAAGCAAGGAGAATAACCGAAGAATGGCTAACCATTTATAATACCGAAAGACCGCATGAGGCATTAAATAACATGACACCGATTGAGTATAAAACACTAAAACAAGCAGCTTAATTTTCTACGTGAGTTGTGTACTAAGTTTGGGGCATTTACAGTTGTTTTAATAACAAAGTATTAGTTATTAAACTGTACTAGGAAAATTAGTTTTGTTACCATTTTGTAATGAAGATCATATTAAAGCGATACCAACTAATTTTGTAACTTCTAATATTTTTATTACAATAGGTTAAAGATCTACATTATTATGAAATAAGTTCTAAAAATGTCGGTAACAAATAATAATATTACGATTAAAGTAACGTTTTAAACCTAAATTGCTACAATTTATTCTGTTGTTATAATTTTATAATAATAATTTTTACCCCATTTATAATTTATTAAAAAAATAAGATATTTTATCCGCTAATAAATCTTGTTTAGGTACTTTTAATAAAGGTAATTTAATATTTTCAATTGATTAATCTTTTACCAAAAAGAGTCTACATTATTTTTTTAATAGTTAAAAAGCCTGTTTTTCTTTCTTCAAGGATGGTTTTTATATTAGTTCCAAAACCATTTATGTCCCAATGATTTTTATATAATAACAATAAGCGAATATATATTAATCTTTTTAATTATCATCACAATTTCAAACTTATTTAGAGATATTAAAATGAGTAATCATATTAATAACAATTCTATATTGTAATTAAATTACATAATCGGTATTAATACCTACAAATTATCCTTATTTTAAAAATAAGTATTCAATATTATCTGATTATTAGGATAATTTTCAGTTTAATTTATTCTTGCGCAATTATTTGGAATCAACTTGAATAAACCATAAAAATTTGATAGTTTACTGTTAATTATTTTATCATTTAACAAATAAAGAAGGTAAGTGTTATGACAATCAAAGTAGGTATTAATGGATTTGGTCGTATTGGCCGTATTGTTTTCCGTGCAGCACAAAAACGTTCTGACATTGAGATCGTCGCAATCAATGATTTATTAGATGTTGATTATATGGCTTACATGCTTAAATATGATTCAACTCACGGCCGTTTTGATGGTACTGTTGAAGTTAAAGATGGCAAATTGGTTGTTAATGGGAAAACAATCCGTGTTACTGCTGAGAGAGATCCTGCAAACTTAAAATGGAATGAAGTAGGTGTTGATGTTGTTGCCGAAGCTACAGGTTTATTCTTAGATGATGCAACAGCTCGTAAGCACATCCAGGCTGGTGCTAAAAAAGTTGTTTTAACTGGACCTTCTAAAGATAACACTCCTATGTT
Organism: Gilliamella sp. Choc4-2; assembly: GCF_001690355.1. Lineage (GTDB taxonomy): Bacteria > Pseudomonadota > Gammaproteobacteria > Enterobacterales > Orbaceae > Gilliamella > Gilliamella apicola_A. The sequence goes on along the minus strand of NZ_LZHG01000022.1, from coordinate 95,557 downwards.
CGTTATGGGTGTTAATGATAAAGATTATGCTGGTCAAGATATTGTTTCTAATGCTTCATGTACAACTAACTGTTTAGCGCCTTTAGCTAAAGTTATTAACGACAACTTTGGTATTGTTGAAGGTCTAATGACAACAGTACACGCTACAACTGCAACTCAAAAAACTGTAGATGGTCCATCACATAAAGATTGGCGTGGTGGTCGTGGTGCAGCTCAAAACATCATACCTTCATCAACAGGTGCTGCCAAAGCTGTAGGTAAAGTTATTCCTGAATTAAATGGAAAATTAACTGGTATGGCTTTCCGCGTTCCAACTCCAGACGTTTCTGTTGTTGACTTAACTGCTCGTTTATCTAAACCAGCTAAATACGAAGATATCTGTAAAGTGATTAAAGCTGCTTCTGAAGGCTCAATGAAAGGTGTTCTTGGTTATACAGAAGATGCAGTTGTTTCTACAGATTTCTTAGGTGAAGTTTGTACTTCTGTATTTGATGCGAAAGCAGGTATTCAAATCAGCGATACTTTTGTGAAGCTTGTTTCTTGGTATGACAATGAAGTGGGTTATTCTAACAAAGTATTAGATTTAATAGCTGTTGTTTCTAAAAAATAATCGTTATTAAAGCGCTAAAAAAGTAACTAAAAACGCCCATTATCAAGAATGGGCGTTTTTAATAATAATATTACTATATTAATTAAATTACGACGACTTCTGAAGCTGCTGGTCCGCGAGGGCTATCTTGGATAGCAAATTCAACTTGTTGTCCTTCTGCTAGCGTTTTAAATCCGTCACCGGAAATTGCTGAGAAGTGAACAAATACGTCTTTGCTCCCATCGGCTGGCGTGATAAACCCAAAACCTTTACTCTCGTTAAACCATTTTACTTGGCCTGTTTTCTTATTCATTTACTAGATATCCTAACAATAATTAATATTTTGCCTTTTAGGCTCGTATAGACTTTTTACGCAACATTAATAATTCAACAGATAAAAAACAACTAATAAACTACATCATAATTGTTAACCGTTTTCATAGAAATGTACTGCGTCATAAGTCTGTTACTATTACCGCATAATTTATATTTGAAAGCAAGAAATTAATGACAGTTTTTTTATCTTAGAGTGAAGTTTTTTATAAAATTTTTATATGTGTCGCATAATTTGATATATAGCAAATTATTAGCCGATAAAAAATTTTTAATTTATTTCGAAAGTAAAGAATACTAAAGTAAATTAAGTGCAGATCTAAGGAAATGAGGAAGGTTAATATTAACTATTATGTATCCAATTTATAAAAGTAAACAAATTTATAATATTATTTGTTTTATGCGTTTTTATGGACATTTTAAAAACGTGAGTTAAATGAAATAGGGTTATTCTAAATAGTCATTTTTATCTTGTTACTTTTTTATAATTTAATTTCTGCCAAAAATGTTTGGTCAGATGTAAGAAGTTAAACTCTACAATATCCAGGTAAAATCATATTGGTAACCATATTTCAAATTTTTGTGGGACTAAAAAGAATATAAATGATACATTTATAGGATGTCTTAACAAAATATTTTCGAAATCAAATTAAAAGCCATAAGATATGATCTTATAGCTTAACTTAGGTAATGAATTCTATCTGATTAAAACGTATTATTAGGTGAAACTATTTACTTTTTGCTCTTTCAAATGATTCAACAATCTCTTTACGAGCAGCTTCAGCATTCTCCCAACCTTCAACTTTAACCCATTTGCCTTTTTCAAGTGCTTTATATTGTTCAAAAAAGTGCTTAATTTGAGATTTAAGCAGTTCAGGTAAATCATTTACATCTTTAATATGGTCATACTCTTTTGATAATTTTGTATGTGGAACAGCAACAAGTTTTGCATCTTCACCTGCTTCATCCTTCATTTTTAATACACCAACTGGGCGGCAACGAATAACTGAACCTGGTTGTAATGGGTATGGAGTTGGGACTAATACATCAACTGGATCACCATCAAGTGATAAAGTATGATTAATATAACCATAATTACATGGATAAAACATTGTTGTTGACATAAACCGGTCAACAAAAACCGTACCTGTGTCTTTATCAACTTCATATTTAATTGGATCAGAATTAGCAGGAATTTCAATCACAACGTAAATATCATCGGGTAAATCTTTACCTGCAGGTACATTTAATAGTCCCATTTTAGTATCCTCTATCTTTGTTAATAATATTGTTTAATGATAAGTAAATAAGTGCGCCTATTAAAATTATTCAGTATCACTTAAATCTCTTAAGTACTGAAAAATTTGCTTGGCTACTTTTTGTGTTTTATTGGCTTCTTTTTCTTTCTTAGCTGCCCGAGCTAAAGCGCGAAGCTGCTGCCTATCAGCTGTGGGAAATAAACCAATAATAATTTCTGCATCACCTGTTTCAATCAAATCATCTCTCAGTTTTTCAATCTTATGAAACATTGCGACTTGTTGATTATGGCGATTTTTAAGTTTATCAAGTGCTTGAGTAATTGGTTCAATATCGCGGTTACGAAGTAGTTTTCCGATATATTGAATCTGTCTTCTGTATCCCTCTTTTTTAATTTTTTTTGCAAGTTCAATTGAATAACGTAAATCTTCATCAAGTGGGATCTTATCAATTTCATTTTTGCTTAAATTAACTAATTCAACTCCCAATTTCTTTAAAGCTTCAGCATCTCTTTTTATTTCACTTTTGCTGACATAAATAATTTCATCTTCAATGTCTTTTTTGTTAAATTCTTGCGCAGTGATTAATTCTTTTTGGTAATTCATAGGATTTCTTGTGTTAACAGTTAACTAAAATGTAATTCTGGCTTATTATAGCGTATCATTAGCAGAATTGTAGAAAATAATAAATGAGTATTGAACAGATAAAAAAAGATGCTATAAGCCAAAAATTACATTTATCAGCTATTGTAGCTAATGCTATAGAACAAGCTAAAAAAAGAGTCGATTCAGTGGAAGTCTCGATTAATCAAGCAACAGGACTAAGTGTAAGCACTCGCTTTGGTGAGGCCGAAAACGTAGAATTTAATAGTGATGGCGCATTAGCAATTACCGTTTTCCAAAACCAACGTAAGGGAAGTGCCTCAACCAATGATTTATCGCCAATAGCTATTTCACAAACGATTGATATGGCGATTAATATTATGCGGTACACTTCTGCTGATCCTTGCTCGGGTTTAGGCGATGTTAATCAAATGGCATTTAATCCTCCTGATTTAGATTTATTCTACCCAAGTGAGTTAAATGTTGATAAAGCCATAGAACAAGCAAAAATGGCCGAAGAAATGGCTTTGGCTCACTCTAAGCTTGTTAATAGTGATGGCGGTTATTTTAGTAGCCGATACGGGATTTATGTTTATGGTAATAGTTTAGGAATGTTACAAGGGTATTGTGCGAGTTCGCACTCACTTTCTTGCTCGGTCATTGCCGAGGAAGGTGGGCAAATGGAGCGTAATTATGCTTATACATCATCACGTGATACCAATGATTTAGCTTCCCCCTTATGGGTTGGAGAACAAGCAGCAAAAAAAGCAGTTTCTCATTTGGGCAGTAAGAAAATTTCAACTATGCAAGTACCTGTACTATTTTGTGCAGAAGTTGCAGTTGGATTACTTGGGCATTTGATAGGTGCCATAAGTGGTGGCTCAATATATCGTAAATCTTCTTTTTTATTAGACAGGTTGGGAGAATCGATTCTACCTTCTTGGACTACTATTCATGAAGATCCCCATGTTTTAAAAGGAATAGGTTCTTCACCTTTTGATAGTGAAGGTACTAAAACCATTAAACGTAATATCATTGAACAAGGTGTTTTACAAACCTATTTGCTAAGTAATTATTCTGCTAGAAAGTTAGGGTTAATTTCAACCGGTCATGCCGGTGGCATTCACAACTGGATAGTATCATCAAGCCTATATGATGCTGATTTTGATGCGATGCTTAAGAAATTAGATAAAGGGATAATGATTACTTCATTAATGGGGCAAGGTGTTAATATTGTTACGGGTGATTATTCTCGTGGAGCAACGGGTTTTTGGGTTGAAAATGGAAAGATTCAATATCCAGTTAGTGAAATTACTATTGCTGGTAATCTGAAAGATATGTATAAAAATATTGTCGCAATTGGTAATGATGTCGAAACAAGAACGAATATTCAATGTGGTTCAATTTTGATTGATAATATGAGTATAGCAGGGAAATAAGAGCAGTATGGGCAGATTTTTACATAGTACCTTTTTTCAAAAAATAACTTCATGGATGCCGGGGTTAAGTAGTTTATTACAATATAAGCGAGAATATTTTACTTTTGATCTTAAAGCTGGCTTATCGGTTGCTGCTGTTTCGTTACCTGTGTCCATTGCTTATGCTGAATTAACGGGAGTCGGTGCAATAGCAGGGCTATATTCAACTATTTTACCTTTAATTATGTATGCGCTTTTTGGCTCTTCTAAACAACTAATTGTTGGGCCTGATACAGCAACTTGTGCGGTGGTTGCTGCTGTTGTATTGCCGTTAGCGGTTAATGATCCTGTATTACGTTGGCAATTAGTTGTTATATTAACAATTATGATCGGTATTTGGTGTATTATTGCCGGGAAGTTGCATCTTGGTGCACTGGCTGACTTACTGAGTCAACCTATTTTAATTGGTTTGCTTAATGGAATTTCAATTACTATTATGGTTGATCAATTAGCTAAAACATTAGGATTTCATTATGATTATTCCTATTTGATTGAGCGAATTATTTATTTTCCATTTAAGATATTCCAAATTCATATAGGAACAGCACTAGTTTCATTTTTTACTTTGCTGATTTTAGTTAGTTTAAAGCGATTAAAACCACAATATCCAGCTCCACTGTTAGCTGTTATTGTGATGACGATATTTTCATGGTTGTTTAATTTTGATCATTTTAATATTCGTATTATTGGTAATGTGAGCAGTGATTTTATTCCTGTCGAATCATGGATTGATTTTGATAAAGGTTTAATGCGTGATTTAGTTGTACCTTCGCTTAATATTGCTATCATCTGTTTTGTTAGTATGATGATAACAGTACGTAGTTTTGCTTCTAAAAATAACTATGAAACAAATGCCGATGTCGAATTTAAAGCGTTAGGTATGGCTAATATTGCAGCAGGGCTATCACAAGGTTTTGTCGTTAGTGGTACATCATCAAGAACTGCTGTGAATGATGCAAATGGGGGTAAAACACAGCTAGTTTCAATTATTGCCGCAATCTTAATTGGTTTTGTAGTAATGTTTTTGCTTTCCCCTTTGCAGTATATTCCAACTTGTGTATTAGGGGTGATTTTAATTTATTCTTCAATTTCCTTAATTAATTTTCAAACGATCATTCGCTTTTTTAAATTTGATCGTGACGCTTTTTATTTAAGCTTATCAACTCTAATTGCGGTACTCTTAATTGGAATTATTCCAGGTATGGCTCTTGCTGTTTTATTAGGTCTATTTTTATTTTTACGACGTATATTTAGACCTAAAGATCAACTATTAGGCATTGATGAAAGTGGGAGAATTCATTCATTAGGACAAGGTGTTAATCCAGTAAATAATACCATTATTTATAGATTTAACTCTCCATTAACCTATTTTAATATTGCCTATTTTAAAAGAAGAATTATTAATTTTATTGATGAAGCAGAGGAACCAATTAACTATGTTATTGTTGACGCAATACCCTGCTTTACCTATAAAGATGTCAGCGTAATATCGGGCATTGATGAACTAGTCAGATCGCTGAAAATACGTAATGTTGTTTTGATTTTATCGGGTAGACGAAAAACACTTAAAAATTGGTTTAAACAAATGAATATTAATCTCGATGATAAATGTATTGAAATTACTTATGATCTTTATTTCGCTGTTCGATTAGTTCAAAGCAGGAGACATATGGAAAAAAATAAGTTTGATTAATCTGCATTATATTTATTTTTAATAAATTAAGGAGTAAGCAACCTGTCTCCTCAACAGAAAATGTATAAAAATTAACATTAGATTCAATGTTATTAATAAATATTTTACAAAAAATAGCTTTTTGTTTTTTTGAGAACTTTTCTATTTTAATAATAGTAAGATATTAATATAGACAATTCCCTACAAATTTAAGTAAAATAATAGATCTTTTAAATTAAGCAAACAAGTAAAATCATCAGAGGTAAAAATGGCTCGTGTAACTGTCCAAGATGCAGTAGAAAAAATAGGTAATCGCTTTGATCTCGTTTTAGTTGCAGCAAGGCGTGCTCGCCAATTACAAGTCGAAAATAAATCACCACTAATTCCCGAAGAAAACGACAAAGAAACTGTTGTTGCTTTGCGTGAAATTGAAGATGGTCTTGTAAATAAAAATATTCTTGATACTGCTGATTTTCAAACACGCCAAGAAGAAGAGGCAGAAGTACTTTCTACTCTGCATGAATCGATTCTCCTTGAAAATACGCCATCGTACGAATAAGCTTAACAGGAATTGCCTATGCAATATTTTGATAGCTTAAAAGAAATCATTACGTCGTATCTTCCTCCTAAACAAGTTGAGATTATACAAGGTGCTTATCTTTTTGCTAAGAAAGCTCATCAAGGGCAATTCCGAAGTAGTGGTGAATCATATATAACTCATCCCATTGCAGTTGCAGCAATATTGGCCGAGATGCGGCTTGATTGTGATACAATTATCGCTGCACTTTTGCATGATACCATAGAAGATACAACAGTAACTTTTCAAGATATCACCAATCATTTTGGTAAACATATTGCCATTCTCGTTGAGGGTGTATCTAAGCTTGATAAATTAAAGTTTCGTAATAGACAAGAAGCACAAGCCGAAAATTTTCGGAAAATGATGCTTGCAATGGCTGAAGATGTTAGGGTTATTTTGATTAAACTTGCTGACCGTACGCACAACATGAGAACTCTTGCTGCGTTAAGGCCTGATAAGCGGCGTCGGATTGCAAAAGAAACGCTAGAAATTTATGCACCACTAGCACATCGTCTCGGTATTCATCATATCAAAACAGAGCTCGAAGTTTTAGGCTTTACAGCTATGCATCCAAACCGAGCAAAAGTCATCGAAAAAGTTATCAAGTCCGCTCGAGGAACAAGAAAAGAACTTATTCAGCAGATCTTATCTGAGATCAGAAGTCGATTATTAGAAGCCCACATTGATGCAGAAGTTGAAGGATTAGAAAAAAATATTTATGTGATTTATCAGAAAATGCAAATGCGCGAGCAGCATTTTCATTCAATTATGGATATTTATATTTTTAGAATTTTGGTGAAAGATATTGATGCTTGTTACCGTGCACTTGGCCTTGTGCATAATCTTTATAAACCACGCCTTAATCGTTTTAAAGACTATATTGCTATTCCAAAAGCGAATGGTTATCAATCATTACATTCTTCATTAATTGGTCCACATGGCACACCAGTTGAGGTTCAGATCCGTACTGAAGATATGGATCAAATGGCTGAAATGGGAGTAGCTGCGCATTGGGTTTATCATGAAAACAATGCGCTCAATAATACAACAGCACAAATTAAAGCTCAACGTTGGATGCAAAGCTTACTTGAATTGCAACAAAGTGTAGGTAATTCATTTGAGTTTATAGAAAACGTAAAATCAGATTTATTTCCTAAAGAGATTTATGTTTTTACACCAAAAGGTCGTATAGTGCAGTTACCAGAAGGAGCGACTGCAGTTGATTTAGCTTATGCAGTCCATTCAGATATTGGATATCAATGTATTGGTGCAATTGTGGATCGTAAGCCATATCCTCTTTCACAACCCTTAAGTAACGGGCAAACGGTTGAAATTATTACTTCTCAAGAGAGTAGACCTAATGCTAACTGGTTAAATTTTGTAGTTAGTGCTAAAGCTCGATCGCGCATTCGTCAAGCGTTAAAAACATTAAAACGTGAAGATGCAATTGAATTAGGTCGACGATTGCTAAACCTATCCTTGCTTAGATCTGGTGGTATTAATGCGCTTTCTATAAAACAGAAAAATAAGATTATTGAGTTAACAAAATTGCAATCTTTTGATGATGTGTTAGCGGAAATTGGGCTTGGAAATATCATGAGCCATTTTATTGCTAAAGGAATAGTACACGAAGAATTATTTCAAGATTTGTCTGAGACAAATAAAACACTTGTTATCACTGGTAGTGAAGGTGTTTTAGTGACCTTTTCAAAATGTTGTCATCCAATTCCTAATGATCCTATTGTTGGGTTGGTTAGCCCAGAAAAAGGATTAACAGTGCATCATGAATCTTGCCGAAATGTTTCTGGTTATCAAAACAACCCCGAACAATATATTTTAACAAGATGGGCGCTAGATATTACACAGCTATTTGTCGCTGAAATTTGGGTGGATATTACCAATAATCAAGGATCACTTGGACATATTCTTTCTATCATTAATGATGAGCAAGCACATATACAATGGCTTAATACTGAAGAAAAAGATAGGCAAATTTACACGATTATCCTTCAAATTGAAGTTAAGAATACACAAAAACTTAATGATTTAATGCGGAAAATCTCATTTCAGCAAGATGTTGTTAGTGTCACTCGTAATGTTAATCAGCGATGATGAGCCGATTTTTTAGTCAACTGCCATTGATACAATTAACGGGTATTGGGAGTAATCTAGAAAAAAAATTCCATACACTGGGCATATACACAGTTCAAGATTTATTATTGCATTTTCCTCTACGTTATGAGGATCGTACTTCTTCATGTGCCATTGGAGATGTTTCTATAGGTGAATACACCACTATAGAAGGGCGGATTATAAAAAGTGAAGTAATTTTTAGACGCCGACAAATGTTAATCTGTCATATTCAAGACGACTCAGGTATTGCGATATTAAGATTCATGCATTTTAATGCTGGAATGAAAGCAAGCTTAGTTCCGGGAAAATGGATCACGGCTTACGGTGAGGTTAAAAACGGAAAAACGTATCCCGAAATTATTCATCCCCAATTTAAAATAAAGACAAACCTTCAAGAAAAAACGGTTAATTTGGAGGATAACCAAGAACGTTTTACACCTATTTATTCCACAACCTATGGATTGACTCAGAATGTCATTCGTAAATTAATTCAATCAGCTTTACTATTACTTAAACGTAATCTTCCTGAGGAGATTTTGCCAGAAAAGCTGGCAAGTCGTTATTTAAGTGCATATGACTCACTAAATATTATCCACAATCCACCAATTGATACTGAGATTAAACTGTTAGAATCGGGTGAACATCCTGCGATTAAACGTTTTATTTTTGAAGAGTTAATTGCTTACCATTTAAGTATGTTGATGATAAAAAAACATAACCAAAACCAGCGATCGCATCCATTTTATCCAAGCCAGCGCTTAATTAAGCCATTTTTATCCTCATTACCTTTTACGCCAACTCGTGCTCAGCAACGCGTTGTGCAAGATATCTATCAAGATATGACCAAAGCAGTGCCCATGATGCGATTAATTCAAGGTGATGTAGGTTCTGGTAAAACGTTAGTTGCTGCTTTAGCTGCATTAAATGCGATTGAAAACGGTAATCAAGTGGTGTTAATGGCGCCGACCGAAATATTAGCTGAACAGCACTATAACAATTTCAATAATTGGTTTACGCCGTTAGGGATTAGCCTTGAATGGTTATCTGGTCGATTAACCGCTAAAAATAAGCAGCTTCGTTATGAACGTATTAAAAATGGTGAAATCACCATGTTAATTGGTACGCATGCAGTGTTTGTGGATAAAGTTGAGTTTGCTTCGTTAGGATTAGTCATTATTGATGAACAGCATCGCTTCGGTGTAAACCAACGTTTAACTCTTTGGGAAAAAGGTATTAAAAATAACTTTCATCCACACCAATTAATTATGACTGCAACGCCGATTCCTCGAACACTAGCCATGACAGTATATGCAGATTTAGATGTTTCTATCATTGATGAATTACCGCCTGGGCGAACGCCCATTACTACAGTTGTCATACCTAATACTCGTCGTGATGAAATTATTGAACGTGTCAACCAAGCTTGCCTTGATAACCGCCAAGTTTATTGGGTTTGTACATTAGTTGAAGAATCTGAAATGCTTGATGCCCAAGCTGCTGAAATACTTGTAGAAGAATTACAACAAAGATTGCCACATCTTAATATTGCTTTAGTACACGGCAAAATGAAATCAGATTTAAAACAATCAGTCATGCAAGACTTTAAAGCTGGAATGATTCAACTACTTGTTGCTACAACGGTTATTGAAGTCGGTGTTGATGTGCCTAATGCGAGTTTAATGATTATCGAAAATGCAGAACGATTAGGCTTAGCTCAATTACATCAATTGCGAGGGCGAGTAGGGCGTGGAACGGCGGTATCGCATTGTGTGCTTATGTATCAAGCGCCTTTAAGCAAAGTTGCCCAAGCACGCATGAAGGTAATGCGTGAAAGTACAGATGGATTTGTTATTGCCCAAAAAGATCTTGAACTTCGTGGTGGTGGCGAAATTTTAGGTACTAGGCAAATGGGAGTGGCTAATTTTAAAGTTGTTGATCTAATTCGTGATCAACATTTGATTAGTGAAGTACAACAAGCCTCTTATGATATCCAAACAAATCACCCACAAAGCGCAGCGCAATTAGTTGATTGTTGGCTTCCAAATCGTGAAAAGTATATTAATGCTTGATTAATAATGTTAAGTTAGATTGACGTGTGGATGATAAAATTATCATTTGAATCCGTCCACACGTTAAAGTCTAATAGCTAAATTCGCCGATTATAAGAATGAGCGATACGGCAACTCTGGTTCATCGATAAAAATATCTCTAAAGCCACGATAATGTTGATAATGCATTTTATTCTTATCGGTTGGGTAAGTATATTTACCACCAACTTGCCAAAAGAAAGGTGTAAATTTATAATCAAGACGATCTTTTTTCATTTTCCATAAAACTTCAATTTCACGAGGATCGCTTTGGAAGTTTGCCCAAATATCATGGTGGAAAGGGATCACAACTTGAGTATTAAGAGATTCAGCTGCTCGCAAAATATCGGCCGATGTCATTTTATCGGTCACGCCACGAGGATTTTCGCCATAAGACAGCAGTGCTACATCAATTTTGTAATCATTCCCATGTTTGGCATAATAGTTAGAATAGTGGGAATCACCAGAGTGATACAGTGAACCGCCTGATGTTTCAAATAGGTAATTTACCGCTCTATCATTCATACCATCTAAAATAGATTTATCGGTTGATGATACGCCTTTTGGCAAAGTCACCAACGATGTTCTATCAAAAGAGTCTAATACTCGAATTGTAATATCACCTACCTCAATTGTTTCTCCCACTTTAGCAACAATACAACGTTCTTCAGGTACGCCCCAGCTTTTCCATAATTCCACACAAGCTTTTGGACCAATAAATTTTACTTTGGGTGAACAGTTTTGAATAACCGCAGCAGCAACATTTACATCAATATGATCGGCATGATCATGCGTTGCCATCACTGCATCAATTTTTTTTATTGCAAAAGGATCAAGAACAAATGGACTGGTTCTTAAGTTAGGCTGCAATTCACGGACTCCACCCATTCGCATCATTTGGTGTTGCTTGTTCATTAATGGGTTTGCGTGAGTTTTTTTACCAGTACCACACCAAAAATCAACAGATATATTGGTATTACCTGCTGATTTCAACCAAATACCTGTACAAGCAAGCCACCACATAGTAAATGTATTGGGTTTAACCTCTGTAGCTTCAATCTCCTCATTAAGCCAAGTTCCCCACTCAGGAAATGTATTTAATATCCACGATTCACGGGTAATTTCATTTACTTTACTCATACTCTGTTCCTTTTACAATTTAATAGTTAAACTAAAATAACTTCAACGCCTTGCTCCTTAATGCATTCAATTACGTCCTTATTGGCTTGTTTTCCAGTAATCAAAATATCAATTTTATTTACTGGGCAAAAAAGCATGCCAGAATTGGCCTTAGTATCAATTTTTGAGCTATCAACGACCACAACTAATTTTTCAGTTTTTTCCAATATTTGTTGTTCAGCTATAGCACCTAGAATTTCGTTTTTATAAAGACCAGTTGGTGTTAATGTTTTACCACTAGTAAACATCCACTTGCCAGCATAAGAATCGGTTATGTTAGCAATAGGGTTAAGAATAATATTTTGTGTTTTGTTATATAATCCACCCATAATGATGACATTTTCATGATCATGCTCAATTAAATAACAAGCTAATGGAAAATAATTAGTAATAATTGAAACATCTTTCCCACACAGTTCACGCCCTAGTAAAAAAGCTGTCGATCCACAATTTATAACAATATTTTCATCACTGTTGCATAACTGTGCAGCACGAATTGCAATACGTGCTTTTTCGTGATAATGATCGGTATTGTTGTTGTCAATCGGTGCCCAGATTGGTTTTACTTCTTCTAATCGCATAACGCCATTACGAACTTTTTTAACTCGCCCTTCCTGATCAAGCTTAGTAATATCTCGCCTTGCTGTTGCTGGCGATATAGCAAAGTTTGCGATCAACTCAGTCACTTTAACCATACCTTTTTCGTTTACCAACGCTACTATTTCGTTATGCCGTGTAATTTCGTTCATTTTTATATTTTATGATTAAATTTGATTATTTTATCGTAATTTTTATTTATGTTGTTGTCAATTATTATAATTTAATTTATTAATGATTAATTATTTAATATGTTGATAATAATGCTTATTTTTATTTTTTTCTTGTAATTTTTTATAAATTGTGATGACTGTCACAGATATTATAATGGTTATCATAGAAAAGTGATCTTTATCAAAGTAATCATAAATAATCATTGAGTGATTTGTTTTGATTGTAGAATATAGTAAGTGCTATCTAATAAGTCATTACGAATAACATTAAAGTGATCAGCGTTTCCATTCATTCACTTTGCAGGTTGTAAGTATTTTGATGAGAGGCATTTAGCTAAAACGCAATATCAAAATGTAGTGTTGTAAGGACAATAAGAAATGTCAATAACTGATGAGAGGAACATATGGAAGCAATCTATAACGTATTTTATATTTTTTATAGTCAAGTGATGACAAAAGCGCCTTTGTTACTTGGCTTAGTGACGATGCTTGGTTATTGTTTATTACGTAAAGATCTAACTACAGTGTTAAAAGGTACAATTAAGACCATTGTTGGATTTATGCTATTGCAAGTTGGATCTGGTGTGTTGGTTTCAACATTTAAACCTGTTATTGCTAAACTTGCAGAATACCATGGTATTAAAGGCTCAATTATTGATACTTATGCCTCTATGGTGGCCGTTGAAAATGGTATGGGTGAGCACTATTCATGGGTAGGTTATGCAGTTTTACTCGCTTTAGCTATCAATATTTTATTAGTTATTTTTCGACGCCTGACAGGTATTCGAACTATTATGTTAACTGGTCATATTATGTTCCAACAGGTCGGTTTAATTGCACTATTTTACTTTCTTTTTGGCTACAGCATGTGGGAAACCATCATCTATTCGGCTATTATCACCGCACTTTATTGGGGCATATTTTCTAATATGATGTTCAAACCAACCGAAGCGGTAACTGGTGGAGCTGGGTTTTCAATTGGTCATCAGCAACAGCTAGGTTCTTGGATTGCGGTTAAAGTGGCACCAAAATTAGGTGATAAAAACGACACAGTTGATAATCTAAAATTACCAAAATGGTTACATATTTTTCATGATAGTATTGCTGCAACCACAATCGTAATGACGATTTTCTTCGGTATTATATTACTTTCCTTTGGGTTAGATAATTTACAAACAATGGCAGGTTCCACTCATTGGACTATCTACATCTTTGAAACAGGGCTTAAATTTGCCGTCGCAATTCAAGTTATTGTTGGTGGTGTACGCATGTTTGTTGCTGAATTATCTGAAGCTTTCAAAGGTATTTCAGAAAAACTGATCCCTAACGCAGTATTAGCCATTGACTGTGCGGCAATTTACGCTTTTTCTCCAAATGCGATGGTATTTGGTTTTATTTGGGGGGCATTAGGGCAATTCTTAGCGATTGGCTTGCTCCTTATCTTCAAATCGCCAATTATGATTATTCCGGGATTTATACCGATGTTCTTCTCCAATGCAACTATCGGAGTATTTGCTAACCATTTCGGTGGATGGAAAGCGGTAATGAAAATATGTTTTTTCATGGGAATGATAGAGGTATTTGGTTCAGCTTGGGTGATTAATATCTTTGCGCAAAACAGCACGCCAATTGATTCATGGATGGGTATGGCAGATTGGGCAATTTTATTCCCACCGATTTTGCAAGGTTTGTCTTATTCTCATTTATTTATCTATGTACTGATAGCACTTGCGTTAATTTACATGTTTTTTGCTGCTAAACAGTTGCGCCAGGAAGAGTCCATACAACAAAAAAAACCAGAAATTAACGATGAACATCAAGATATTAACGAAGCTGTACTTGAAAAAATGGATGAAGTTGCTGTGAGTGAAGGTCGTCCAGTGCGGATTTTAGCGGTATGCGGTAGTGGGCAAGGTTCATCAATGATGATGAAAATGAAAATCGCCAATTATCTAAATAAAAAAGGTATTCCAAACGAAATGGACTCCTGTGCTGTAACAGATTACAAATCACGTTTGCCAAATGTCGATATCATCGTCGCTTCTAAGCATCTTATTCATGAAATCGAAGTTAATGAAGGTCAACATGCATTAGGTGTGCAAAATATGCTAAACCCCCACACCTTTGGCGATGAGCTTATAAAACTGATTGAGCAAGTGCTTTTAAAATAGATTTTAAATACTAAGGAGTACACCATGGCTTTAAAAGAATCATTAATTGAAAATAACTCTATTTTACTCAAGGCTGAGGCATCAAATTGGCAAGAAGCAGTTAAATTGGGTACGGATATGTTAGTTGCTTCTAAGGCAATAGAACCTTCTTATTACGATGCCATTATCCGCTGCGTCAATACAATGGGTCCTTACATTATTATTGCACCAAACTTTGCCATGCCACACGCAAGGCCTGAAGACGGTGTAAATCGTACTGCTTTTGCTTTGGTGACTTTAAAAAATCCTGTCTATTTTGATGGTGAAGCTGAGCCTGTTGATGTCTTAGTGACATTAGCAGGTAGCACGTCTGATCAGCATATGGAAGGATTAATGGAAGTGACTCAAATCTTAGATGATGAAAATAGTGAAACAGGAGTTGATCTTGATAAATTAAGGCGTTGTAACACCAAAGAAGATGTGTATGCCGTTATCGATCAGGCATTAAATGGAGGCTGAATTATGTATCAAGCTTTAAAAGAACGTGTTTTAAACGCTAATTTATTACTGCCCAAATATAATTTGGTCACCTTTACTTGGGGTAATGTATCTGAAATCGATCGCGATAAAGGTCTTATCGCTATTAAACCTTCTGGTGTTGAATATAGCAATATGAAGGTGGATGATATTGTGATTGTTTCGCTAACGGGCGATATTTTAGATGGAAAATTAAATCCTTCCAGTGATACCGCAACACATATTGAGTTGTATAAAGCATTTCCACAGATTGGCGGTATTGTGCACACCCATTCTCGTTACGCTACCATTTGGGCTCAAGCTGAATTAGATATTCCAGCACTGGGCACCACTCATGCTGATTACTTTTATGGCGATGTGCCTTGTACACGTGAACTAACCGATAGTGAAATTACAACTGATTACGAAAAAAATACAGGATTAGTAATAATAGAAGAATTTAAACGCCGAAGCTTAGATCCTGTTGCTATGCCTGGCGCTATCATATCAGGTCATGCCCCATTTTGTTGGGGTAAAAACGCCTTAGATGCGGTGCATAATGCTGTAGTACTTGAAGAAGTAGCAATGATGGCGCTTTCAACTCGGCAACTTAATCAAACAATCAAAATACAACAAACATTATCTGACAAGCACTATTTTCGCAAACATGGTGCGAATGCTTACTACGGTCAAAAATAACAAATATTAAGGAGAACAACATGACAGCACCTAAATTACAAATAGCATTAGATCAAACTGAATTAACACCTGCACTAGATGTGGCAAAAAATGTAGCAGGGTTTGTTGATATTATTGAAGTTGGCACCATTCTTGCCTTTGCCGCGGGTATGCAAAGTGTAAAACGGTTAAGAGAACTCTACCCAAATCACATTTTAGTGTGTGATTTAAAAACCACTGATGGAGGAGCGATATTGGCAAAAATGGCGTTTTCAGCTGGAGCCAATTGGTTAACCGTATCAGCTGCAGCTCATATTGCAACTGTAGAAGCATGTAAAAAAGTGGCTGATGAATTTAATGGTGAAATTCAAATCGAATTGTATGGCCATTGGACTTTAGATGATGCCAGAGCTTGGCGAAAACTTGGCATTAAGCAAGCGATATACCATCGCTCTCGTGATGCAGAATTAGCAGGTATTGGTTGGGGTGAAGATGATATAATTAAAATGCGTCAATTGTCTGATTTAGGGCTTGAACTATCAATTACTGGTGGAATTGTGCCAGAAGATATTCATCTATTTGCAGGCATAAAAACCAAAGCCTTTATTGCCGGTCGTGCGCTGGCTAACGAAAACGGTCAAAAAACGGCACAAGCATTAAGAGAGCAGATCGCAAAATATTGGTAACAACCACATGTAGCTGAACAAATCGGCTACATGGTTTCTTTTCATATAAAAAATAGGTTATCGCCATGCCACAAAGTAAAAATATATCAAAAAAACTGTATCAACCCCAAAATACGCCTCGTATTGGTATTTATGAAAAAGCCCTACCTAACCAGCTATTATGGCAAGATAAATTACAAGTAACTAAAGATTTAGGATTTGATTTCATTGAAATTTCTATCGATGAATCGGATGAACGTCGCGCCAGATTAGATTGGTCTGACGATGAGATCTATTCACTCAGACATCAATGCGAAAAAATCGGAATTCCTCTACATTCCATGTGCTTAAGCGCACATCGTAAATATCCATTTGGTTCAGCCAATAATGATATCCGTAGTGAAGCCCAAATCATTATGGACAAAGCCATTACGCTAGCTTATAAGTTAGGAATAAGAGTGATCCAACTTGCTGGCTATGATGTTTATTATGAACCTGCTGACTTACAAACGCATCAGCGTTTTATTCAAGGTATGCAGTGGGCAGTTAAGCAAGCAGAACGAGCAGGGGTAATGTTAGCGGTTGAAATTATGGATACGCCGTATCTTAACAGTTTAAGCAAATTCGAAATCCTCAAAAAAAATATCGATTCTCCTTACTTTATGGCTTACCCTGATGTTGGAAATATTACTGGTTGGAATTATGATACTTGCACTGAACTTATGTTAAGTCGTGACCATATTGTCCAAATTCATCTAAAAGACACATTTAAAGTTAAAGCTGATTATTCTGGGCAATTTAGGGATCTAGTCATTGGTGAAGGTGAAGTTGATTTTGCCGCTATTTTTGCAACACTTCGTACCATGAATTATGTTGCGCCATTGGTAATTGAAATGTGGGCAAAAGATGATAAATGGCAAGAAAATATCATGATTGCTCAAAAAAGGTTAAAAACAATAGGGCAAAAGGCGAAATTTCCTATATTTAGTAAATTGTACAATTAATAGTTATCTAGCTATTATTAAATGCTCTACCTAATTGATAAAATTGTATAATTTTTAACTATCTAAATATAGTGCAGCGTTAAAAGTAAGAAATTGTCTATGATAAAAGTAAAAGAGGATTTGGACATGAAAAAATTTATACAGGGCTTTTCTAAGTGTTTTTAATCGTATCTAAAAGTTAGGTAGTACAGGACAATGGATTAAAAAATTAAAGGTTATTTAATATAAAAAAGTATTATTTTATTTCTTAACCCTTTTGGATTGAATCGGAAGAGCGAAGGCTTTTACTTCCGATTAATATATTGAGAAAAACAATATTTTTTCTGAAATTGAAAACTTAAAATATCTTTTAATATGTCAAATATAATTATGTCATATTTTGTTATATAGTATTTCTCAATTCTTTCAGTTCTATATATTATTGGAATTTATGTCTTGCTTTTTCTAACTATCTTTGTCCTCTTTGTGTCAAAGCGGGCATTAGGCTTTTTTTACAAAGCAAGCTTTAAGCATAATTTTTATTCCGTCAATTTTACAATCGATTTCATGATCGCCTTCAACTAAACGAATACCTTTAGCTTTAGTTCCTTTTTTTAAAACTGTTGAAGACCCTTTCAATTTGAGATCTTTTATAAGCAAAATATCATCACCATCCGCAAGTAAATTACCATTACTGTCTTTAACCTCTAATTGAGATGATTCAGTAGTTGTTTGATTTGGATCCCACTCATGTGCGCAAATTGAGCAGACAATTAAATTACCATCAGGATAAGTATATTCCGAACTACAATCGGGACAGTTAATTGTTGATTCCATCTTGTTTCCTAATTATTTAAAAACTAGATTATAGCATAAGTAATACAAATTTTATTGAAATTACTATATACATTATATTTATTATCTAAAAAATAACATGAATATAAAGATTTGATGAAAAATTCAGTTTTTTTAATTATAAAGACTTTATTATTTGCTCTTTGCACGAATAGGGGTATCGTGTAATATAGTGGCATCATAAAAAATAAAAATTGTGAACGTTGTATGAAACCATCTATTAAATTACTTTCAATGCTTTTATTTATACTGTCATTAGTTGGTTGTGGATTAAAAGGTCCACTTTATTTTCCTACAAATGGGGCAATGGCATTAACTCAATTACAGTTATTCGATAAAATCGCTTAGCGGGATAGATGAATGGATTTTTTACATTATCAAAACGGCCATTTAAAAGCTGATAAAGTAGCAATTTCTGATCTTGCAGCGCAATATGGTACCCCATTGTATGTTTACTCTGCAAACTATATTGTCAAGCAATTTTTAGCTTATGAACGATCACTTACAAATTATAAACATTTAGTTTGTTATGCGGTTAAAGCAAATAGCAATTTATCGGTTTTAAATTTATTGGCTAAATTGGGGGCTGGTTTTGATATTGTTTCACAAGGTGAATTGGAACGAGTGCTTAAAGCGGGTGCAGATCCTAAAAAGATTGTTTTTTCTGGTGTGGCTAAATCCATTGTTGAGATTGAACGGGCATTACAAGTTAACATTAAGTGTTTTAATGTTGAATCTGAAGCTGAGTTATACCGTATAGATCAAGTAGCTAAACGTTTGGGTACAGTCGCGACTATTTCTTTAAGAATTAATCCTGATGTGGATGCCAAAACTCATCCTTATATTTCAACAGGCTTACGCGAAAATAAGTTTGGCATTAGTTATCAGCTGGCACTCGATGTATATCGTAAAGCCCAAACGTTAACCAATATAAAAATTGCCGGTATTGATTGCCATATTGGATCACAATTAACAGAATTATCTCCATTTCTAGATGCTGCTGATCGTGTACTTAAATTGGTTGATCAACTAAAATCAAACAATATTCATATTGAACATATTGATTTAGGCGGAGGATTGGGAGTTTGTTATGATAATGAAAATCCGCCGAAAGCATCAATACTTGTTAAGGAATTAGTCAAAAAGTTAGCAAATTATAAGGGTATTGAAATCATATTTGAACCAGGTCGGTCAATTGTTGCTAATGCAGGTCTATTAATTACAAAAGTGGAATATCTCAAACATCAAGATAATAATCATTTTGCTATTGTTGATGCAGGTATGAATGATTTAATTCGCCCATCACTTTATAAAGCTTGGATGAAAGTTTTGCCAGAATTAGAACCACAAGTTGATGATGAAAAATATATTTACAATGTTGTTGGACCGATTTGTGAATCAAGCGATGTTTTAGCTTATCAGAGAGAGCTTTCTATTAAACAAGATGATTTACTTGTTGTATGTAGTGCTGGCGCTTATGGGTTTAGTATGGCTTCCAATTATAACAGCCATCGACGTCCGGCCGAAGTAATGTTGGTTGATGAACAACAGCATAAACTAATTCGTAAGCGTGAATCATTTGATGATTTATGGCGTGGAGAGATTGTTTGATAATTTTTAGCCAATAAGCAAACAGTAAAATTAAAAGATAATAGCGTTTTATAATATAAGGTAAATCACGATGAACTTTTCAAAAATGCATGGACTCGGAAATGATTTTATGGTCATAGATGCGGTAACGCAAAATGTTCATCTCTCGGTAGAAACGATAAAACGTTTAGCAGATCGCTATACTGGCGTTGGATTTGATCAGTTGCTAATTGTAGAGCCACCTTATGCTCCTGATAGTGATTTTCATTACCGAATATTTAATTCAGATGGATCAGAAGTTCAGCAGTGTGGCAACGGAGCCCGTTGTTTTGCTCGCTTTGTTCGTTTAAAAGGATTAACTAGAAAACGAGTTTTAAATGTAAGTACCATGAAAGGTAATATTGTATTAACAGTTAATGATGATGAAACTGTACGGGTAAATATGGGGATGCCTGTCTTTGAGCCAAGTAAAGTTCCTTTCAAAGCAATTAAAGAAGAAAAAACTTATATTATTCGAGCACAAGGACAAACTGTTTTATGTGGCGTTGCTTCCATGGGCAACCCTCATTGCATAATACAAGTTGATAATATCATTACTGCTCAGGTGGCATCCCTAGGGGCATTATTAGAACAACATGAGCGTTTTCCTGAACGGGCTAATATTGGGTTTATGCATATAGTTAATCGTAATAATATTAATTTGCGCGTATTTGAACGCGGTGCAGGTGAAACGCAGGCTTGTGGCAGTGGTGCATGTGCGGCAGTTGCCGTTGGTATTAATCAAGGTTTACTTAATGACTATGTCTCGGTTAATTTGCCTGGCGGTAAATTGCTTATTGAGTGGAAAGGAGGGAATCATCCACTTTATATGACAGGACCTGCAACACATGTATATGACGGATTTATCGCTATATGATCAAAAATTTTACGTTATTTTTTTGTATTATATTAGCTGATTTGAACAGAAAAAATGGATCTAATTATAAGATATTATGATTAAATTTAAAACACTTTATATTTGGATTTAATTGAATAGATTATGGTTAAGCAAAATACTCAAGATAAAAAAAAGCGAGTTTTATCAAATAAAATAAATGATAACCTTGTTAATCAATATTTAATTGATAATCCAGACTATTTTATTCGTAATGCCAATTATATTGAATCAATGCGGGTTCCACATCCTATTCGGGGTGGAATTTCATTGCCAGAGTGGCAAATGGCTAGGCAACGCAATAAAATAAAACAATTAGAATCAGAAATTACCTTACTAATGGAGAACGCGAGTGCTAACGAATTATTATTTAGCCAGCTTATTAATTTATACCTTGAGCTTATTCAAACATCGAATTTAAATGAATTAATAGAATCATTGAATAATTGGGCAAAATCACTTGGTCTTAGTGGAGCTTATTTGTATCTATTTGATGATAAATGGTTACTTGGCGCTCCATCAAACTATCATTATTTTGCTATTAATTCATCAAGGTTTGATTTTATTCGTGTTCGGCATTTACAGTACAGTAAACAGTATTTAGGCACCTTAAATTCAACCGAATTGGATTTTTTATTACCTGAACATGGTTATGTTGGATCGGTAGCATTATCTCTATTGGGAACATTTGGGGATTTAGGGATTTTAATTTTTACTAGTACTAGCCCAAGGCATTATCAAGCAGGGCAAGGGACATTGTTATTGGAAAAAATAAGCGAAATACTACCAATTTTAATTGGTAAGTGGATTATGCGAATAAAGTAAGGAAAAATTATGATTCAATCTCTTCAAGATCAAGTCCCTTTACTTACACAACCTGTCGAGGAATACCTGAATTATTTGAAGTCCGAAAAACAGCTTAGTACCAATACTCAAATCAATTATCGGCGCCAACTTTATGCACTTATTGCATTAGCAAAAGAAATTGAAATTTCAAGTTGGCAAGATTTAGATACTTCGGTAGTGCGTTTATTGATGGGGCGTAGCAAACAAACTGGTTTACAAGCTAGAAGCTTATCCCTAAGATTGTCTGCATTACGGAGTTTTTGTGATTGGTTAGTAAAAAAACAGGTGCTTAAGGCAAATCCAGGACGGGGAATTTTAAACCCTAAATTAGGTAAACACCTTCCCAAAAATATCGATATTGATGAGATTAACCAATTGCTTAATATTGAATATAATGATCCTCTTTCTGTTCGTGATAGGGCAATGCTTGAAGTGATGTATGGGTCTGGGTTGCGTTTATCTGAATTGGTTAATATTAATTGCCGAGAACTAAATCTAACTGACGGTGAGATTCGTGTGGTGGGGAAAGGCGGTAAAGAGCGTAAGCTGCCATTAGGCGGAGAATCCATAAAATGGATTAAAAACTGGCTCTCAATGAGAGATTTTTTAAGACCTCAAGGTGATGCTTTATTTGTATCAAAATTAGGTCGCCGGATTTCCCCCCGTAATGTAGAAAAACGTTTTGCACAAATAGGGGTTAAACAAGGTTTGAGTTCTCATGTTCATCCACATAAATTACGTCACTCATTTGCCACCCACATGTTAGAGTCAAGCCGAGATTTACGTGCTGTGCAAGAGTTATTAGGACATGCCGATTTATCAACAACTCAGGTTTATACTCACTTGGATTTTTCACACCTGTCAGAAGTTTACGATTTAGCTCACCCAAGAGCAAAAAGAGGAAAATAGCGATGCGATTTTATCGATCCTTAAATGCTATAAAAGCGATGACTTTTGATCTCGACGATACATTGTATAATAACAGCATGATTGTTGAAAGGGCTGAAGAAGAGATGGTAAAAATACTTCAGCATTATGATCAATTGCAGCACATTACTCTTTCTGATCTTTATACTGAAAAAAAAAGAGTGCTAAATGCCAACCCAGAGATTTATCATGATGTTATCGTTTGGCGAATTGCAACAATTAAATCATTATTAACTAAAGCTAGATGGCCAGCGTCAAAGATAGAAAACATGATTAATGAAACAATGGCATGTTTTAATTTTTGGCGACATAAAATGCAGATACCCCAATCAACACATGTATTACTGTCCAAGTTAGCAACCAAAATACCTCTGGCGGTAATAACAAATGGTAATGTTGACATTAACCAAATAGGTTTAAGCCACTATTTTCAATTTTCATTGCGAGGGGGTGCGAACGGCCGTTCAAAACCTTTTCCTGAAATATTTGAATTAGCTGTACGACAGTTAAAGGTACCTGCTCATCAAATTTTACATATTGGAGATAATTTATTCACTGATGTGAATGGGGCAATTAAGAGCGGTTTTTTAGCATGCTGGATCAACATTTTTCAGCAAGATATTTTCCATCTTACTGAGGCAAGATGTTTACCACATGTTGAAATAAGCCAATTGCTAGAATTAGATAATCTGCTATAATTTACATATGTATAAATAGACAGTAAAATGAATGTAATCATTTATTGCATTTAATAAAATACCTATCTTGATATCCTGTTTGCCGACAGCCAACAAACAAAATATTGAAAGATAATAAACGTATAGATAATACTTTGGACATCAATTTCGATTAAAAATTGTTATTATCGTAATGGGTTTCAACATAATGGAAATTAAACAATCATTATTAAACGATCTTAATTTTGAACAAAAAAATGCCGTCACAAATGATAATCAATACACTATAGTGCTTGCTGGTGCTGGAAGTGGTAAAACTAGGGTATTAGTTCATCGTATTGCATGGCTTTGTATTGAAAAAAAATATTCGCCAAACTCGATCTTTGCTGTAACTTTTACTAATAAAGCTGCGGCTGAAATGCAAGAACGTATTCAAGCCTTAATGGGGGAAGGCTATTTTAATGGCATGTGGGTTGGTACATTTCATGGGTTAACGCATCGTTTATTGCGTATGTTTTCTCAGCAAGCTAACCTTCCATCTAATTTTCAGCTTATCGATTCGGAAGATCAAATGCGCCTAATAAAGCGAATTTTTCGTGAGTTAAAAATTGATGAAAAGCAGTGGTCTGCTAAGGAATGTGCTAACTTTATTTCTAATCAAAAAGAGCGAGGTTTACGTGCTAGTGATATGATACCAGAAGATCCTAAACAAATGATGTGGCAAACCATTTATCGCGATTATCAAGCCATTTGTGATAGGGTAGGATACGTTGATTTTTCAGAATTAATTTTAAGAACATACGAATTACTTTGTCGTGATGACGAGGTTTTGAACTATTGTCATCATCGTTTTTCAAATATTTTGATTGATGAATTCCAAGATACTAACCAGATTCAATATCAATTGGTACAAAAATTAGCAGGCACAGCAGCTAATGTTATGATTGTAGGCGATGATGATCAATCAATTTATAGCTGGCGAGGCGCTAACGCCGATAATTTACAAGCATTTATTAATGATTATCCAGAAACTGAAATTATCCGCTTAGAACAAAATTATCGTTCTACCAGTATTATTTTAGATGCAGCAAATAAACTTATTGCCAAAAATCACAATCGGTTAGGTAAAAATTTATGGACAGATCGAGGGGAAGGCGAAAAGATTTCGTTGTATGTTGGATTTAATGATATTGATGAAGCTCGATTTATTATTGGTCAAATAAAAAAGCGCCATGATGAGGGTGACAAATATGCCAGTTGTGCAATTTTATACCGCAATAATGTTCAGTCTCGTCTATTTGAAGATACTTTGTTACAAGCTGGATTACCATACCAAATTTATGGTTCTATTCGATTTTATGAGCGACAAGAAGTGAAATTAGCGTTGGCTTATTTGCGATTATTACATGATCATGATAATGATATGGCATTTGAAGCAACGATTAATACGCCAACTCGTGGTATAGGTAATGTTACCCTTGATAAAGTTAGACTAACAGCAAAGCAAAATAGTATTTCATTATGGAATGCTTGTTTATTGTTAATTCAAAAGGGTGGATTTACGGAAAGACAAAGATCTGGAATTAGCCGTTTCCTGGAGCTTATTGGCTCAATTTATGATGATGTTGTCACAATGCCATTTTATGAACAACTTGATATGATTATTAAATTATCAGGCGTGCTTCAAATGTATGAGCAAGAACCAGGTATAAAAGGGCAATCAAGGCTAGAAAATCTTGAGGAGTTGATTTCAGCTGCTGAACAATTTTACCATAACAATGAAAATACAGTAATTGAAGATCATGAAACTGGAAAAACGCTGACAGTACTTGAATCATTTTTATCATACACATCACTTGAAAGTGGAAATTTTATAAAAGAGCAAGATTCCGTCCAGCTTATGACATTGCACTCAGCTAAAGGACTTGAATTTGATAATGTTTTCATTGTTGGGTTGGAAGAAGGTATTTTCCCAACACAGCGCTCTATACAAGAAACAGATAGATTGGAAGAGGAAAGGCGCTTAGCCTATGTTGGTATAACAAGAGCACGAAAACGTTTAACATTGTCATTAAGTGAATCAAGGCGCCTTTATGGACGTGAAGAGCGAAACCTGCCTTCCCGATTTATAACTGAACTGCCTATTGATAGATTAACTGAAATCAGTTATCGAGGGATTTTAGTCACACCAGAGGTAAAATGTAAAGACATAAATAAGGAAAAACGTAAACAATCTTATATAGAAAAAAGCCGTGAAAGCGACGGTTATATATTAGGCAAAAAAGTCATGCATAATCGTTTTGGCGAGGGAACAATTATTAACGTTGATGGGGAAGGAGACCATAGACGTGTTCAAATTGCTTTTGTTAACGAAGGAGTAAAATGGCTAGTGGTAAAACTGGCTAATCTTACCTTAATTTAAGCTAATTGGGGTTTTTAGCTTACTTAAGTTCCTTATAAAAACAAGGAGCAATGCATTAAATATTGCTCTCTAAGAATTTCGGTAATTATCTATTATCTTTTAATGATTCTAAGAAAACCTCATCAAAGGTGCGAGCCGAGCGATTACAAATCCATTGATTATCCACATAATCAAAATGATATCCTTGCTGATGTGTAGCTAGCCAAATTTGAAAAAGGGGCTCTTGCGTATTAACAATAATTTTACTATTATTGGGAAAACTAATGGTAATGACATTTCCGTTGGTTTCATAGTCTAAATCGATATTATGCTCATCAGCATAATTATCTAAAGTTCGTTCAACCCTATTAAAGAGTTGCTCTGTTAAAGTATAAAATTGCGCGATGTTCATAACTATATATTCGACTCAATCTCTGTAATGCAAAGATATTAGCATAAACCAATCTTATTTGTCATCATACAATGATAGGAATATTGTAAGATATTGATTAGCTTTTTATTTGATTTTTTTAAAATTTTTTGGAAAATATAAAATAGTATACTTTAAAAACAACGGTTGATTAAGGCTTTGCTAATAAACCCATATCAAGTGAACGAGTTTTATAAAAAATATTTATCGCAATAATTGGTTATCTAATTTTCGTCTTCTTGCTTTTTACCAATTTCGGATAAATCAGACGTATTTTCAGAAATAGTTTGTAATTCATTAGGCTGATTATCTTGCTCTTGCTGCACTTGTAATAACTCAATAGCTTTTAATTTTTCATCAATTTCAGTTTTTATCTTTGCTTCGATAGATTTTATATCAGGGCGAGTTGCATATAAAACTTCTTTATTCAAATCACCTTGAATTGAGCAAGTTAACCTGCTTTGTTCTTCCGTTATAGTTTCTAAATAAAGTGCTTTTTCAATTGTTTTTCGTCTTGGAAAGGCCATATCAATAGAATGAGGATTATCTTGCCAAACTGGTGGCTTAGAATTAAGATCTAGCATTTTAGCATTTGCAGTATAAATTTCAAAATTGAATTGTAGCCAATTAACATTATTCAAAGCTTTTTTAGCATCTTCAAGATTATTATCAATAATAAATCCCCAATAATAAAATTCGCCAGAAGAAGATGTTGAAATATAGATATTTTGATATCCTGTTATTGTTAACCCATGATACTTAAATGGTTTTTTGAACATTACTTTATTTCTATTTGTATCTTTAATGGATTCGACGGGAATATATGTAACATCGTTATCAGTTGTTAAAGTAACATATTTGCTAAATGGTTTCTTATATTTAGCTAATTTTTCAAAAAATTGATTATCACATTCTAAAAATGCATCCATTATATTATTGGTATCATTTGTATTGATTTTGCTGTGAGCAAATGCCATACAAGATATAAATGATGCACAAAGCAGCATGGAAATTTGTTTTAATAGCATGGTAGTTTCCTATATTTAATATTTCATCCAATAAATTACTATGTCATAGTAAATTATCGTAAACATTGATGTCAATCTTCCAAATTAACATCTTCAATAAAAACAAGTAAATCTCCTTTTTCAAAAATGATATCAACTGAGCTAGATGTTGCTTTATTACGTAAGCTTACGAACTTTCCTAAAGACAATGTTTGTTTAATTAAAGGGTATTTAACCCCTGTAATGGTTAAATCTGTAACCTCGGAAAGAGGCATAAATGAGATTATATGATTTTTTATATTAATAATTTTATGATGATCTTTTGCAAAAAAGAAGTGACAATAATTGTCATAAAAAGTTATTTGATATTGGTGATAATACTGCATAGCGACGGAAAGGTTACCTAAGAAATGATCGCTGGCATGACCGGAAGCGCCATAAACATCAAATTTGGTTATACCCTTATTAATAAGAAATAAAATTGCTTTTTCAAAATCCGTTTTATTTTGGTCTGGTGTATGAATGATCTCAGTTTTATTAGGAATCACACAATTGGAGTTTAAGCTATCTAAATCGCCTATAATAAAATCAGGGATGATTGGTAAATTAAACAAATAATTATGGTAAGCACCGTCAGTACAGGCAATATAATTATATTTACTTATGTCATTTGGGTAGCGTATTGGTGGTTCACCATTAACTAGTAGTAAGGCTTTATTTTGTGTCATTGCACCATCCTTATGGGGGGATATAAATCTAATGAATAAGCCATAATAATTGCATCTTCTTGTTTGCTGTCTTTGGTCGGATAATAATTTTTTCGAACCGTGATTTGGTTAAAACCTAGCGCATGATATAGCCTAATTGCTGGTGTATTTGATTGTCTAACTTCAAGCCAAAGCGTTGAAATAGGGCAAGATAATTCCATAGTTAGTAATTCTTGTATCAAATGGTTGAGTAAAGCTTTTGCTAGTCCTTGTTTTCTAAAATCGGGATGTATTGCAATATTAAATAAATTTGCTTCATCAGCTGCTTGTTGGCAGATACAAAATCCCACTATTTGGTTACCAATCGTTATTTTAAAATTTAAGTAGCGATCACCTTGGTTTGAAAAGAACGTCTGTTTTGACCAAGGTATCTCATGACAGATCAGTTCTAATTCAAAAGCATTTATTAAATCATGTTCAGTTAGGGGAGAAATAGTTTTCATATTGACATAATTGTTGCCAAAGTAGGCGTTTTTGTTGTGGTGTTTTAGCAAGAAGATCTAAGTTAATTGTTTGAATTATCAATGAATTCTTCCAGGATTCATCTGGCGTAATATTAATAAACCAAATTACCTTTTTAATTTCATCTGCAGGTATAATTAGTTGTTGTGGCGTTAAAAACAACACTTGTTCCTCAGTTAGATGAATAGCATTTAAAATATCATAATAGATTTTTTGTGTTGGTTTTTGCTCTGCAACCACAATCAATCTAATTTCTTCATTTATTTGTGTCGCTATTTCACCTTTGAAAACATTAGCATTCCTCAAAACGTATTGAGTTATGTTGCACTGTTTTAGATACCAATCTTGTAGTGTCATTATTGACTTACTGTTTTTTATTAGAGATTAAAGATAGTTAATTGTATAATCAATGCATCAATTTATAAAGGTTTTTCATTGAGGAAATATGGCAACATCTGCTTTTACCCCAGCAAGTCAAGTACTTGAGCGTCACCAAACGTTTTTTAACGATAAAAATGTGTTGATAGCTGGTGATATTCAGGATAATTATCCATCTATTATGCCGGCAAATCAAGTTAAGATTCATTGCACACAATTTCATACTTATTTACGTCTAAAAGCTAGTGCACGAGGCAATCATACCTATTTTTCATTGTTGCCAGAAGCGGATTTTTACGTTGGAATAAACACACTGATTTACTATTGGCCCAAAACGAAAAGTGAAGCGCAGTTTCAGCTATCGTGTTTATTACATAATATGCCTAAAGGGAGTGATATTTTTATTATTGGTGAAAATCGCACAGGCGTAAAAAGTGTTGAATCTTTATTAGGCGATTTTGGAACAATTCAAAAAATAGATAGCGCAAGACGTTGTGGTTTATATCATTTTCAGGCAGAAAACCGTTTAGCCTTTGATCTTGATGAATGGTGGCTAAGTTATCATTTAACTATTGAAAATCAAGATATCGAAATTAAAAGTTTGCCAGGTGTATTTAGCCAAAAAGGGTTAGATGCTGGTAGTGAATTACTGTTAAATGCATTGATGGATCGTACTGATATTATTAAAGGTAATGTATTAGATGTGGGGTGTGGTTCAGGCATCTTATCCACGGTGATAGGTAAATTATCCCCTGATATTGCACTAACGTTATCTGATGTAAGCAGTGCGGCAATTGAATCAAGTAAAGCCACGTTAAATAGTAATAATGTTAATGCAACGGTTGTGGCAAGTGATGTTTTTTCTAATCTAAATGATAAATATCATTTAATTGTTTCTAATCCACCATTTCATGATGGAAAACAGACTGATTACACGGCCGTCAATACGCTAATCAAAGAAGCGAAAAAACACCTAAAATTAAATGGTTATTTGTGCATTGTGGCAAATTCATTTTTACCGTATCAAACCATCTTAGATGAAACATTCAAAAGTGTTGAAGTGATTGCACAAACGACAAAATTTAAGGTTTATTTAGCCAGCTACTAATAAGCTCAGTTTGCTTATTTTGTTTTAAAAGAAAAGAATAAGTTTTAAAAAATAGGGCGATGCTATCGCCCTATTTATAAAATGTAAATATTTAGACTTAAACTGATTTTATTATTTGTGGAATTACTCGCACTGTTTACAGCAATTTGGCAAACGACTTCAAATTAAATAACCCTAGAAAACTGCTGCTGCCTTGCCATTTTTCGCATGTAAATATCAAAGCACATACAAATATTGCGTATCAATAAATGCCCTTTATGTTGGACTTCAATTATATTGTTATTGATTGTCACTAATCCATCTTTTTGCAATGGTGCCAGTAATTTTAAATCTTCAGCAAAATAATCATCAAATTGAATTTGGTATTGTTGTTCAATAACATTTTTATCTAAATGAAAATGGCAGATAAGCTGTTTTATCACATCACGACGAATCTTATCGTCACGATTTAAGGTGAATCCTTTCCATAATCCATGTCCTTTTTGCTCAACCTGAGTTTGATAGATTTTTAGATCTTTCTGATTTTGCGCATAACTATCACCTAACATACTAATGGCCGACACACCAAGTCCAAGTAAATCAGCATCGCCTTGAGTTGTATACCCCTGAAAATTACGATGCAATTTATTTTCTTGTTGAGCAATAGCTAATTCGTCAGTAGGTTTTGCAAAATGATCCATACCAATAAATTGATAACCCGCTTGAGTTAACTTTTTAATACTCGTTTGTAGAATCTGTAATTTTTGATTGGCATTAGGCAAATCATCATCTTTAATTTTACGTTGGGCAGCAAAACGGCTAGGTAAATGGGCATAATTAAAAACACTTAAACGATCGGGCGAAATAGCAATGACTTTATTTAATGTTTCAGTAAAACTAACAACAGTTTGTTTGGGTAAGCCATAAATAAGATCTAAACTAATTGAATGAAAATGGTTTTTACGCGCTTGCTCAATTAGTGCGCGAATTAAGTTTTCGTCCTGCTTTCGATTGATTAGGTTTTGTATTTCATCATTAAAGTCTTGAATGCCCATACTTAATCGATTAAAGCCAACATGGGCTAAATGATCGATAGTTTCGGGGGTAATTTCACGAGGATCGATTTCGATTGATAGTTCCGCGTTATTTGCAAAATGAAAGTGCTTTTTTAGTGATGCCATTAAGCGAGATATTTCATCATTTGTTAAAAATGTTGGTGTACCCCCTCCCCAGTGCATTTGTGTCACTGTACGGTTATCAAATAATTTTGCACGGTTGGCAATTTCAATATCTAAAATATCAAGGTACTTGGTAACTTTTTGCATTTGACGAGTAATGAGCTTATTACAACCACAAAAATAACAAAGCTTATGACAAAACGGAATATGTACATAAAGCGATAATGGCTTTGTAGAGTAAGCGGTTGTTGCTAATAAAAAATCCTGCTCGCTGAAGTTTTCATTAAATTCAAGTGCAGTAGGGTAAGAGGTATATCTTGGACCAGAATAGTTATATTTTTCAATTAATGCTTGATCCCATAATTGCGTATTGCTCATCTAATTACTTCCGTTTAAATCTGTATTTGCTGTTGTTTTTATGAAGTTTTAATATTGGTTTTTGCTGATTTCTAATTTTGTTTTTAATTTTAATGCGACTTGTTTTATTTAAATATAACAATGTACAAATTAATAACCCAAAATATAAACTTAACATAATTAATATTGGCATTACGGCTTACTCGCTTTTAAGTTATCAATTTATAGGATTTAAATTTCGGGCAGAAATTTAATCATTAAAGTTACCGTCCTGCCCATATTGAAAAACACTATTACAAATAATTTTATATTTTTGTCATTAACTGCGTTTTAAAAAACTAACAATATCTTCTTCTTTTTCGTCTTGATCTTCAAACTCATCATCGGTATAGCCTAGCTCTTGCATCAGTTCGTCGATTCGATTTAATTTACTGTCAAGGTAGGATTGTTGTTCTTTAGTTAGTTTGTTATTTTGTTCAACTAAATCAAGCAACATATCTAATTTTGGATCGTTTTCTAATTGTTCTAATTCTTGTTGTGGCGATAAAACCGTTTTTATTGATTTAGGTTGCTTAACCCGCTTTTCTATATTTCTAGAATCTTCAAGAATTAACGAAATAGGTTTTTTACTCCCAATACGGGGATCCTTTAACTCTTTTGGAGTGTTTTTATTTTTGTTGGGCCCGCCATTATTAAAACGTGATCCGCTCGGCAAGCCCTTATGTTTGCGTTTACGTTTCAGTTCTCGAGATTCTTCATTAATCTCTTGACGACTTTTTTGGGGTTTCTGTTTTGATTTGTTTTTTAACATAAAGTCTCTATCTAATATTATGGTTAATCATTTTACAAACATATTTTATCAGTAAGTCCAAAATATAGCTATGATGAACAAGTCATGCTAATTTAAGATTGTAAAAAAAGAAATTTATGTATAATCTGAGTCAAATAAATTTGTTAGATCGAATTAGAGAACAATATAAAATGAAAAATCACTTAAGCCCTTATCTCAAATTTAATCGTCAAGAATGGGCTCGTTTACGTAGTACTGTGCCAATGACTTTAACAGAAGATGAATTAGTCTCGTTGCAAGGTATTAATGAAGATTTATCTATAAATGAAGTGAGTGAAATTTATTTACCTTTATCTAGATTGCTTAATTATTACATCAGCAATAATTTTAATCGGCAAGCTGTTTTATCTAAATTCTTAAGTAAAAGTCAAAAAACGCCCTATATTATTGGCATTGCAGGTAGCGTTGCTGTAGGTAAAAGTACTACTGCTCGAGTGTTACAAGCATTATTAACCCGTTGGCCTGAACATCGCAAGGTAGCTTTGGTTACCACCGATGGTTTTTTATATCCAAATAGATGGCTTGAAGAGCGTGGAATAATGAATAAAAAAGGGTTTCCACAATCTTATGATATTAAAAAACTTATTAACTTTGTTGCTGATGTCAAATCAGGACAAGATAAAGTCAAAGCGCCAGTATATTCACATCTAGTTTATGACATTGTCGAAGGTGAAGAAATTGTTATCGATTGTCCTGATATTTTAATTCTTGAAGGATTAAATGTCTTACAAGGCACTATAAACTATACCCAAGCCAATAATCGTGTTTTTGTGTCTGATTATGTCGATTTTTCAATTTATGTTGATGCTGATTTAGCATTGTTACATGATTGGTATGTGAGTCGATTCTTAAAATTTAGAGCAGGGGCTTTTAGTGATCCTAACTCTTATTTCAACCATTATTCACAGCTACCAGAACAAGAAGCGGTCAATATTGCTAATCGCCTTTGGTGTGAAATTAACGAATTAAATCTAATTGAAAATATTTTACCAACTAGAGAAAGAGCCAGCTTAATTTTAACTAAAGGTAAAGATCACAAAGTTGATTTGATTCAGTTAAGAAAATAAATTAATAGGAGTTTATATGAAGTCAGTAATTCAAGCAGTGACCAAATTAAGTATTATCGCTTTGGTTATTTCATTTCCGTTTGGCATTTATGCCTCTGATCATGTAGAAGGACTCACCTGTGAAGGAAAAAAACAGGCTATTGAGGTCGGAATTGAACAAGCAAAAAATCACAATAATATCCATAAGGTTGAAGGTCTTCAAAAAATATTAAAAGATATTAAGAATCATTGTTTAAATAAAGATTTAGAAGAAAAATATAAGAAAAAAATCCAAGAAAAGACAGATAAAGTAGCCAAAAGAACCCAAGAATTGGCTCAAGCAAAAACAAAAGGTGATAAACAAAAAATTACTAAGCAACAAATAAAATTAGCTGATGCCGAACAAGAACTTAATGAAGTTAAAGCTGAATTAGCTAAATTTTATAAAGAGCTTGAAGCAAATAAACCAACTAATAGCTTAATTCACTGATTCTATAATGACGTTTTAATTATAACCCCCATTACTGATTACTGACGATGGGGGTATTTAGTCTTTTGCATGGTATCTTATCCTAGCTAGACTTTTTTATTAAAAAAGAGTATGGTGTGCGTCTTGTTACGTGGTTCGTGAACCTCCCACGCTAAAAAACTAAGGAAAAATAATGAGTAAAATTACACTACTAGGCGATCAGTCTGTTCGCTATCCAACAACCTATTGTCCTGAAATACTCGAAACGTTCGATAACAAACACCCGAATAACGACTATTTTGTTAAATTTAATTGTCCAGAATTTACTAGCCTTTGTCCTATCACAGGGCAACCTGATTTTGCGACAATTTATATTTCGTACGTGCCGAATATTAAAATGGTCGAAAGTAAATCGTTAAAACTCTATTTGTTCAGCTTTCGTAATCATGGTGACTACCACGAAGATTGCATTAATATCATTATGAAAGATCTTATTAAATTGATGGATCCTAAATATATTGAAGTCTGGGGAAAGTTCACTCCGCGAGGTGGCATTTCGATTGATCCTTATGCTAATTATGGCAAATCAGGTACTCATTGGGAACAAGTTGCGGCTAATCGATTAGCCAATCACGACATGTATCCAGAAAAAGTGGATAATCGCTAATTTAATCTATCCTAACAGGAACAGTTAATGCAAACTCGTAAAGCACTAGTTATATTTTCTGGTGGGCAAGACTCAACCACCTGCTTACTGCAAGCCATTGCTGATTATGGACGTGAAAATGTTCAGGCAATCAGTTTTCACTACGGTCAACGTCACGCAATAGAACTTGAAAAAGCCAAATGGATCGCTGATGATCTTGGTATTGAGCAAACCCTCATTGATACTTCAGTTATCAAACAAACTACAAATAATGCGTTGATTGATGACGCTCAAGAAATTAAAGCAGCTCAAGATGGTGATTACCCCAATACCTTTGTTGATGGGCGGAATATGCTTTTTTTACTTTTAGCAGGCTGTCATGCCAAGCAGCAAGGAATTTCTGACATTATTATTGGAGTTTGTGAAACCGATTTTAGTGGTTATCCAGATTGTCGTGATGTTTTTATTAAATCAATGAATGTATCAATGAATTTAGCCATGGACTATGCGTTTAATCTCATCACTCCGCTGATGTATTTGACCAAAGCGCAAACGTGGGAAATGGCTGATAAACTAGGTTATCTTGATTATGTCCAAAAACATACCCATACCTGTTATTACGGTGTTGAAGGGGGGTGTGGTAAGTGTCCAAGTTGTTTATTGCGCAATAAGGGCCTACAAGAATATATGGCTCAAGCTAAATAAATTAATTCATTCATCATTGGTTTCTCTCACCCCATTAAAAAGGAAAAAAGATGCACTTAAATGTTCATTCAGAATCGATAGAAAAAAGTTTTACCCGTAAACAAAAGCAAAAAGCTCTTTACTGGTTGGCTTTTTTTCACATATTAGTTATTGCTTCAAGCAATTATTTAGTCCAAATTCCATTTGATATTTTGGGTTTTCACACCACATGGGGTGCTTTTACATTTCCATTTATTTTTTTAACCACCGATTTAACCATTCGAATTTATGGTGCAAGTTTGGCAAGAAAGATCATCTTTGTAGTAATGATTCCTGCCTTGCTATTTTCATATTCCATTTCGGTACTATTTTTTGAAACCCATTGGGTTGGATTATCAGCATTGACGGAATTTAATAGCTTCGTATTTCGAATTGCATTGGCAAGTTTTGCCGCTTATTTAGTTGGACAACTAATGGATATTACTGTTTTTAACTATTTAAGAAAAAACAAATCATGGTGGGTTGCCCCAACAGCATCAGCAATATTTGGTAATGGTATTGATACTATTGTCTTTTTTGCTATCGCATTTTATCAAAGTAACGATGAATTTATGGCAAATCATTGGATCGAAATTTCGTTAATGGACTATAGTTTTAAAATTCTAATTTGTGGGCTATTCTTTTTGCCTCTTTATGGGGTGATTTTAAACTTTTTATTAAAAAGATTAGTCTCACTACCCAATTCCAATTAATAATTTGATATATTTTATAATCAAAAATTTTTTTATTTAAAAGCTCATTTATTATTTTTCTTAAATGAGTTTTTAAAGCTGG
The DNA here is from genome assembly GCF_001690355.1 of Gilliamella sp. Choc4-2. GTDB lineage: Bacteria > Pseudomonadota > Gammaproteobacteria > Enterobacterales > Orbaceae > Gilliamella > Gilliamella apicola_A. The sequence goes on along the minus strand of NZ_LZHG01000022.1, from coordinate 59,460 downwards.
CTATAATTGGAAAATTAATTCCACCTTAATTGCTATTTTATTAATATTTTTTCAAATATCCAAAATCACAAAAATCACAAAATCGTTTTTAAACATTTTTTGCCAAACATGGTTTGCCAGTGCATAATATATCACCAGCATGGTATAATAGTTGATCATAATAATAATTATTATTAATTTTTTTAATGGGTAAGGGGTTGTAAATAATGAAACTTGCAAAAAGGTTAAGTGTATTGAGCTTAATTTTGGCATTAATTGGCTGCGATAATAGTAATAGTAAATATATACCGCCTACAACGCAAAATGAAAGTCAGAAAACGACGCAGTTATTGGATATCAATCATTCTAGCAGTAAAAATAATCAAAAAGCTGAATCAAAAAGTGTTTTCACGTTAACTCCAGAGCTGATAGAAAAATATAAAAATAAACAATTGACTGTTATTAATAGCTCTGAAGTTATTCTTGATGGTTCAAGTACTTTAGTTATTACATTTTCTGTTCCCATTAACCCAAAACTTAACTTTTCAAATTTACTTAGACTTGTTGATCGCGAAAGTGGTGATGTCGATGGTGCCTGGGAGCTTTCTGATAATGGATTAGAATTAAGGCATCGATTCCTTGAACCAAATCGAAAGTTAACTTTGACGATTGATAAAATGTTATCCGCAATTAATGACAGTCATTTACAATCGGTTTATCAAGTAGATATCACAACTCAAAATCGCCAACCAATGATTGGATTTGCTAGTAGTGGTTTTTTATTGCCAAGCAAATCAATAGGAGGTTTACCTGTCACAACTTTAAATGTTGATCAAGTCGATGTAAACTTTTTCAAAATTAAACCTGAAAAATTACCTGATTTAATAGCCGATTTTGGGTTTATCGATCTTATATCAATCTGGCGTTCAAAAGATTTAAATCATTATGCAGATTTAGTCTATTCATCTCGCTTTAATCTTAATCCTAAGCCTAATACTCAAGAGACGATATTACTTAATTTATCTAAAATTTCTGACCTGAATCAAGAAGGTGTTTATATTGCCGTAATGAATCAATCTGGTTCGTATAATCAGTCAAATCCTGCTTCGTTATTTTCAATCAGTAATATTGGTGTATCGATTCACGCTTATAAGAATGGTAAATTATCAGTAATGGCTTATGCACTGGATGATGGGAAACCACTTAGTGATATTAATTTAACATTATTTTGCCGTAAAAATATTCGTGATAGTAACAAACATTGTGCAATGATTTCGGCTAAAACAGATAAAGAAGGTTATGCTGAAATTGCTTTACCTAAAGGATCGAATTATGCTTTACTCACGGCCAATAATGGACAACAAACATCATTTGTTAATCTAGATCGTAATGCACTTAATTTAACGGAATTTAACCTGTCTGGCTCAGCTTTCTACCAAAAACAGCTATTTATTTTTGGTCCCCGTGATTTATATCGTCCTCAAGAAACCGTCTACTTTAATGCTTTATTACGAGATGCAGATGGGCAGCCTTTACCAGATCAACCGATTATAGTGGATGTTATTTCATCAGATGGTCGCGTTATCGAAAACTTTCAACTAAAAAGTCAATCTGAATCTAATGGATTGTATCAATCTCATTTTGTGGTACCAAGTGATGCCGCAACAGGTAAATGGTCACTTCGTTTTAATTTAGGCGATGATAATTATCGTTATTCTTATTTCCAGGTAGAAGAGTTTTTACCTGAGCGCATGTCAATGGAAATCAACACATTATCGAATAAACCAATTTTAGCTAATGAACAGGTTAATTTTAATATTAAAGGTTGGTATCTTTATGGTGCTCCGGCTTCAAGTAATAGCTTAGAAGGAAGTCTTTATATTAAGAAAATGGATTCAATATCTGAACTGGATGATTATAAAATTGGCTCAGTCACTGATAAGGACTTATATAAACAATTAGCGAATATTGAAAAAACGCTTGATAACAATGGGGCTGTACAAATAAATGTTGATGCTGATAACTGGTCAGGCGTGCGATCACCAATTAAATTGATTTTACAAGCAAGTTTACTTGATTCTGGTGGTAGACCAATTACTCGCTATGCTAGCCAAGTTATTTGGCCTGCAAGTGAATTGCCTGCTGTTAAAGCGCTTTTTGGCGAGTCGCCTTATTATAATTGGGAAGCTGATCGCTATGATAATCGTCCAACAATTGATATAAATAGTAATGCTGAATTTGAAGTTGCATATATTAATACAAATGGCGAAAAATTAGCAACTAATGATTTAAAAGCTAGATTTGTACGTGAGCGACGAGATTACTATTGGACTTGGAGTGACGATGAAGGTTGGAGAGAAAATTATAATTCTAGCGAATTTATTGTTTTAGAAAACCAATTAACTATTGATAAAAACAGCACTACTAAAGTGAGTTATCAACCTAATGATTATGGTTCTTATCGTATTGAAATTGTCGATACTAAAAATAATATTATTAGTAGTCTTCGCTTTTGGGTAGGCTATGAATGGGAAGATAATACCCGTGGTACAAATTCAGTACGCCCAGATCAAGTTAAGTTAAGCATCGATAAAGCGTCTTACACATATGGTGATACGGCTAAAGTTTATGTACAGGCTCCTGTTCCTGGGGCAGGTTACATTTCGCTTGAAACTAATGACGGTATTTTATGGAAACGTGATATCGCAGTCGGTGAAGAAGGGCTTGAAGTTGAAATTCCAATAAAAGATTGGAAACGTCATGATATTTATATCAGCGCGATGATTATTCGCCCTTCAAAGGATGTGACAGTGCAAACAGTTAAACGTGCAATTGGTTTACTTTATTTACCTATTGACACCAGTAACCGTCAATTAAATGTTACTATAGATGTACCTAAAAAAACGGAGCCGGAAAAAAACATCTCAATAAAAATCCGAATGGATAAGCAAACAATTCAAAAAGAGCACAAAGTAACAGTATTGGTGTCTGCTGTGGATTCTGGTGTACTAAATATTACTGATTTTACCACTCCAGATCCTTATACTTCTTTTTTAGGGCGTAAGAGATATGATGTTGATTTATATGATGTTTATGGTAAGTTAATTGAAGCATCTGGTCGTGTAGTTAATATGAGTTTTGGGGGGGATGCCACTGGGACAGGTGGAAAAAAATCATTAACCGAAGTTCAAATTGTTGCACAGCAACTTAAAACTATTGAATTGAATGAAGATGGAGAAGGCATTATTGAATTACCTTTACCTAATTTTAATGGTGAATTACGTATAATGGCACAAGCATGGGATGATAACCGCTTTGGTAAAGCTGAGCAAACAATGATTGTTGCAGCCCCGGTTGTTGCTGAACTTTCAACACCACGCTTTTTATCTGGTGGAGATCGGGCAATATTAGCGTTAGATGTCCATAATTTGACTGAAACAAGACAAACCATGCAGATTAATATCACAACTTCAGGATTAGTTAATCAAGATTCACCTAAAACAATCACAATGACACTTGATAGCAAACAGAAAAATATTTTACAAGTTCCTATTATTGCAGATTATGGGTATGGAAAAGGAATAGTTAATGTTGACGTTGAAGGTATCGTTCTAGATGATAAATCGAATTACCAAATTCATCGCTCATGGATAATAGGAATAAGGCCAGCTTATTCAGGTACAACTAAAGATTATGTTGCAGCAATTAATGCTGGTGACCATTGGGAATTACCTGCTACTGTGCTAACTGATTTGATTGATAATACCATTGATGCAAAATTGGTTGTTTCGAATAAGCCACCATTGAACATCGCCAAATATATTCAGGAATTATTTGCTTATCCTTATGGTTGTTTAGAGCAAACAACGAGTGGGCTATTCCCTTCATTGTATGCAAATCAAGAACAACTTGCCTCATTAGGTATTAAAACTGAATCTGATGAAAAACGACGTGAAAAAGTGCAATTAGGTATCTCGCGAATTTTATCAATGCAGCGAAATAATGGTAGTTTTGGTTTATGGAACAGTGAAAGTGATGAAGAACATTGGTTAACAGTTTACGCAACTGACTTTTTATTACAAGCAAAAGAACGTGGCTATCATGTTAGTGATGTAGCACTTAATTCGGCAATGATGCGTATAGGTCAATATATTTATGATTCATCTGCTTTTAATAATATGCAAAATTATTATAGCAATTCAGATTATATTGAGTATAGTAAATTTTCGACTAAAGCTTATGCATTAATGGTTCTTGCCAAACATAATAAAATTACTTCTCCTATGCGTAACGAAATTAATAGAATGTACCGACAGTTTAACAATAATCAATCAGTTATGTTTTCGCCATTACCGATTGCACAGTTGGCAATATCGGCTAAGATTGTTGGCTTTGGAAATATTTACCAAGATCTTATGTCAAATGTGTTTAATTTATCTTATGTAGATTCAAATACATGGTTAGGTGTTTATGGTAGTGAAATTCGAGATGAGGCATTAATTTTATCGATATTAGTGGACAATGATATAGCTGTTACCAAACAAGCTGATTATTTGTATTCTTTATCCGATTTATTAAATAATACACGATATTTTTCAACTCAGGAATTAAATGCTTTATTTATGGCTGGTTGGTCATTAGAACAGGCTAAAGGTAAAAATAAATTTAAAGTCGAAATTAATGGTAAAGTAAGTAATGTGATCTCATCTTTAACTAAAGCCTATAGTTTTAGTGATTTAAATCATGGACTCACCATTGCTAATCCACAGAATGATGATCCTCTTTATGTTAAATTAACAATTGCGGGCTATGGGAAAAAGGCTCCAAAGGCAACCTCTGAAAGCAATATGTTGACGATTACCCGAAAATATTATGATCTTAAAGGTAATGAAATTACGCCATCAAACTTAAAGGTTGGTAGTATGATGGTGGCACTAATAGACGTAACTGCACAAAAAATGATTCATGATGCATTAATTGTTGATTTTTTACCAGCAGGTTTTGAACTTGAAAACCAAAATTTAATGAACTCTAGTGTTAACTTACTAGCTATTCCTGAATTCGCTAATCTATTAGGAAATGAAGATAGTAACGATATTAAATATCAAGAATATCGTGATGATAGATATATTGCTGCAGTTAATATTCATAATTATGTTGGCAATGGGTATTATCGTAAACGTGTTGCTTATTTAGTTAGGGCAGTGACTCCAGGCGAGTATATGTTACCATATCCATATGTTGAGTCTATGTATCGGCCTGACCAATTTGCTATTGGTCAATCACTTGATATGATCACAATTTCAAATCCTACAATAACTGATAGGTAATAACATTATACTGAACTAATTATGTAAATAATCTATACTACATGAATAATCCGCCAATGAAACTTGGCGGTATTTTTATTTGATAAATATATTGTTAGTTTTGAATAAGTAGATAGTGATGAAAAAATATTTCCTTAATATATTAATTTACTTATTAGTTTTATTCTTTTTGCTTTGTTTTGGCTTTTTAATTTTTGATTATTTTTTCCCAATATCTATCTCACAAAATAAAACTACACAAACCGTTATTGCTCAAGATGAAACACCATTATGGCGTTTTGCGGACGAAAATGGTATCTGGCGTTATTCAGTTAAATTGGATGATGTTCCTAATTATTACCTTGATGTTCTGTTAAATTATGAGGATCGCTATTTTTATCATCATATTGGGATAAACCCTGTATCTCTTATTCGTGCTGCTTGGCAAAATATCAGCAATGATAGGGTTGTTTCAGGTGGAAGTACTATTTCAATGCAAGTAGCTAGACTACTTTATCCTCACGACCGGACTATTGTTGGAAAACTAAAACAAATATTTAGAACGTTACAATTAGAATTACATTACAGTAAAAAAGAGATCTTAACTTTATATATTAATCATGCTCCATATGGTGGCACAATTGAAGGCATAGGAGCAGCTAGTTGGTCATATTTTGGTAAGAAACCAAGTGAGTTGACTCGTAGCGAAGCGGTTTTATTAGCTGTGTTACCACAATCACCTAGCCGACTACGTCCTGATAGATACCCAGAACGCGCAAAACGAGCGAGAGATAAAGTATTAAATCGTTTATCCGAATTTGATGTATGGCCAGTAGAAATTATTAGGCAAGTTCGACAAGATGAAGTATGGGTATATCCACGCAGAGCACCACAACTTGCTCCATTGTTGGCATATCGATTAAAGCAGAAATATCCTAATGAAAATACCATTCATTCAACGATTGATGCTTCACTACAATATTATCTTGAGGATATGGCAATTAATCGTAAAAAGCAATTGCCGCCTAAGGCTTCACTTGCTATTTTAGTGGTGGATCATACCGATATGACTGTAAAAGGATATGTAGGCTCAGCTGACTTTAATGATAAAGAGAGATTTGGTCAAGTGGATATGATTAGTGCATTACGTTCACCAGGTTCAACACTCAAACCCTTTATTTATGCATTTGCTATTGATGAAGGCATGATTCATTCAGAATCATTATTGCAGGATGTGCCCCGTATTACATCTGATTACCGACCAACAAATTTTGATGAAGATTTTTATGGACCAGTCAGTGCTTCTGATGCGCTGAAAAAATCCCTGAATTTGCCAGCAGTACAATTAATGGAATTATATGGACCAAAAAAATTCACTAGTAAACTTAATAGTGCTGGTTTACCACTCTTATCACTAAATAATGATCCTAATATATCTTATATATTAGGTGGAGCATCATTAAGAATGGATAATTTAGTTAGTGCTTATAGTGCTTTTGCGAGACATGGAGAAGTTGCTCCTTTACGTTTTACCCAAAATGATCCTATGCTTAGCAAGCCATTACTTTCAGATGGTGGTGCATGGATAACAAAACAGATGATGATTAATACTAATTTGCTTTCATATAAAACAGGAACAAGTTATGGTTATCGCGATGCGTGGGCAATAGGCATAAATCCCCGTTATTTAATTGGCATTTGGGTTGGTCGACCAGATGGCACACCTGTTGTAGGGCAATATGGTTCAATATCAGCAATGCCGATTTTACAGCAAGTGAATTCTTTATTATTAAATAAAGAAATCCGATTAAATCGACCGTTACCGATATTCGCAAAACCCGATTCTGTCACTGCCGAAAAAATATGCTGGCCTTTAGGAATATCATTATCAAATTATGATGAAAATTGTCATCGCCAAAAAACTGCATGGGTATTAAATAATATGATACCGCCTACGTTGGGAACACTTTCCGAACTCAACAATAATATTTATCGTTCTGGATGGATAAATATTTGGGTGAATAAACAAGGTAAACGTGTTGCAGCAGATTGTAAAGGTGCCCATAAAAAACAAATAGCTATCTGGCCTGTTGCTCTGGAAAATTGGTTATTGCCTAAAGAGCGCAGAAAATCTTTATTACCACCGATAGATCAAAATTGCCCAATATTAGGTAAAGATATCTTTTCTACACTTATGATTATTGGTTTACGCGATAAACAATTGATTAAATCTTTACCAGGAAAACATCAAGTTACTATAGATTTGACAGCTGAAGGTGGATCTGGAAACAAGTGGTGGTTTTTAGATGGTAATTTTTTTGCTCGCTCATTTGATAACGAAAAAGTAACATTAACTATTTCTAAAAAAGGATTGCATCATCTGTTATTATTAGATGAAAGTGGTCAAATTTCAAGAATCGCATTTAGCTCAGACTAATAAGACATTTCAAATAGCTATTGAACGAATAAAAATCAAATGCAGTTAAGGATGAAATTTTAACTTGTTTTACTATTTCTAAAAGGATCTTTTGGTATTTATTAATAGATATACTCGGATTTTTAAGAGCGATTCAAGTAATTATGATAATTGGACATGCTTTTTATTGCTTGTATTACTTAATGTGAATGTTTCTGCTATTGCTGCTGTGAGCTACACATTATTACTTATTAATGCGGCATATATTGGGCATTGTGTGCATGCAGGAATAATTGTGATTGGCAAAGATCAATAGCAAGTGCATTTTCTTTAAATTTGGATAAAAAAGTAATTATTTATATTGCTTAGCCACAAACATTACAATGGCTTTGCTATCTTTTGTTACTCAATGAGTATCTTTGATTAAAAATGCGTCTCTGACACATTGTTGGTGTTGCAGAGTTTACTTTTATTGTTGATCCAGGGGAATGCCTAAGTATAGCCCATCGAGAGGAAATATTTTTATTTTTCATAATAGTCTATTCTATTATCTATGTTCTGCTTAATATAGTTGTCTCATCACTATCGAAAATAAAGTTATAGTGTTTGGGTACAAATATTAATAATATAAATATATTGTTTAAAATTAGTTTTATATTTTTAATCAGTAAATATTTTTTAAGGTTCTTTTAAGATTAAATTATTAAATTAGTTTAAAGTTTAAATCATTTTGATGAGTATTTCATGTGGCGCAATATCAATATTCAACTTTTTTTATTAATTAATGCTTCAGAGCATGCATCAAAAATTTTTATAAATTTTGCTATCTTTTGTGCTAGCTATTTAATTTATTTTCCTATTATTATCTTAGGTGTTTATTGGTTAATTAAACCAATTAGTAGGCAATTAATAATTAAAATTATAATTGGTTTAATGCTGGCATTATGGATCACTTTTGTTATTCGTTATCTTTTTTATTCACCGCGTCCTTTTGAAATGGAAATAGGGACTAATTATCTGCATCATGGAAAAAATAGCTCATTGCCAAGCCAACATGCTGTTTTTGTATGGACTATTTCTCTAACAATTCTTTTCAATTACAAACAACAGTTTAGAGCATTGCTGTACCTCTGTGTTGGAGTAGCTTTATTGGTTTGTTGGAGCCGAGTCTATTTAGGTATCCATTGGCCTTTAGATATCATTATTGGGTTCATTGTTAGCATATTATCAGCCTACTTTGTTAGGAAATGCTGATTAATTTTTCAAAGTAAATAAATAATTTGTTTCACAAAGGGAAAAGTATTATTTATTATAATTTTTTATTAAATGTTTTTGGATGGGCATATCAAAGCGTATACTGAATCAATATTAACTTAATAAGAACGAAAATCCGTAATAGGGTAAACTATAATGAAAATACTTATTGTGGAAGATGATAGTTTGTTACAAAGAGGACTTTATTCTGGTATAACTTCAAACGGTTATGTTTGTGAAATAGCGTCAAATGGTAAACAAGCTGAACAATATATTCAATTTGGACAATTTAGCGTTATTATTTTAGATCTAGGTTTACCTGATTGTGATGGATTAGAATTGCTTACTCGTTGGCGTAAAAATAAAATAGATACACCAGTTCTTATTCTTACTGCTCGAGATTCCATAGAAGATAGAGTTGAAGGTTTAGATCTTGGTGCTGATGATTATTTAGTTAAGCCTTTTGCCTTATCAGAATTATTGGCAAGAATAAGAGCGTTAATTCGTCGCAACCAAGGAACGGCTAATAATCTTATCAGTTATGGTTTAATCACAATGGATATCAAACAACAAAAAGTAACTTTCAATAATCAAGACGTGGTATTAACGCCTAAAGAGTTTATCATTCTTTCTAGATTAATGTTAAAAGCAGGCGAGAAAGTACATCGTGATTTATTGCAAAATGATCTTTATGATTGGCAAAGAGATCCTAGTTCAAATGTTCTTGAGGTTTATATTCATGGATTACGAAATAAATTAGGTAAAAATATAATCAGAACAGTGCGTGGATATGGTTATCAACTTAATGTGAGGCATTAATACATTTTTTAATTTAAAATCACCTTAGTTTAACTAAACATATTACTCAAAGTAAAAGGCAATTATGGATTCATCATCACTTAATCATACCCGTCAAAGCATCCGTTGGAACCTTTTTTCACTTTAGGAACGATTAAGTTAATTTACCAAATTATACTATTTTTTGGTTATGGCACGAAATTAAAGAACAAATCGAGTATTGGTTAATTTAATATTAAGACAAAATAAAATTGATGAAGTCGTTGAACATGAAGAATTAGAAGCTATTTTTGCTTTATTTTGTTCCATCTTTACAATGATACTTGTCATACTATTTTTATCTTATAAAGCGATTAAATGGACAACTAAATCACTAAATGTGCTGGAAAAAGATCTTAATTAACGCACAGAGAAAAATCTCAACCCTATTGAGCCAATCAGTAACATGTGTGAAATTAAATCGATTACCACTGTTTTAAATAATCTTTTTGTTCATTTGGGTAATTCTTTATCACAAGCGCGTTTTTTACAGAAAATGTTGCTCATGAAATGAGAACGTCACTTGTTGGTATTAGTTTACATTTAGAGTTATTAGAAAATAAACATAATATTGATTGTAAGGAACTCATTGAGTGTATTGATTAGTTGAACAGCTACTAATGTTTGCTAGAGCAATCAGAAATTTACAATAGGTAAATATCAACTCATTAATTTTCATAATGATATTATAGTTCCATTAATGAATGAATTAACGTTACGAAAAGGACCGTATGTCCAATTGTAAGTGAATAATCATCATATTTTTAATGGTGATGCTACATTATTTAAATTATTAGTTCACAACTTAGTAGAAAATAGTTGTTGCTACCGCTCTGAAAATACCAAAATTTTTGTAAATTGCTATAACGATAAAAAAGTTATCATTATATCAGTTGAAGATGAAGCAACAGTCATTGATGAGTCAAAAAGTGAAAAATTGACACAAGCTTTTTTCCACATGGATCGTAAACATGATGGTGTTGATCTTGGTCTGTGTATTGTTAGCCGTATTGTAAAATTACATCATGGATGTATTTACCTTAAAAAAATCGACAAGATATAGCTCAAGAGACGATTGCACAATTATGGACTACCTATTCACTCGAGCAACTAAACTATTAAGTTCTGGATTATACCAATTTTCATGAAGAATCAGTTTTAAAAATTGTTGCCATTTTCGCTCAATTTTTGCGGTTGCAAAAAAAGAAATATAATTAGAAACAGGTATAAATGTGGAGTTACCAATATTATCAATAATAATCAAACGATTTTGATTCGGGGAAACACGTTGAAATAAGATATTTTTACTTTTTATTGTCATTGTAATGATACGGTTTTGAAGTAATTCTGATTTTAATTCCCGTAAAGATGCTACAAGTTCATCATAATGTTGTTTAGTTAATTGTTCATCGGCAAAAAACTTATCTAAAGAAGTTGAGATTTTTCCATCATAATCTCGAATAAGTTCAAAGAGTTGTCCTTCACCTAAGCTGGTTTGAACAGGGCCATAATATTTTGCGAGAGTATTCCAAGAAATATTCCTTTTTATTAAATGTTTATAGTAGGCAATTTCACGATTTGTTTCTTGTTCTGCACCCTCATTATAATTAATTTTAATACATTTATTCGGATCATCTGGATGATGATAACATTTTCGGTGCAACCCTTTGCTAATGTAATCTTTATCAGTTAGTTGAATTATATTTTTCATTTAATTTAGTATTAAGATAGTTAGTAAATGTTGGTCTGAAGTTTATCAGCAAGTTTTTTTTCTTGCCACATTTTTTATTTTAAGTTCTAGCACTTTTATTATATTACTGTATAATAACTCAACCCACGTTACAACAGCATTTTTCCCAACGCTGTTTTCGGTTGTCAAAGTTAATATAACAGCTCGAAGGGGTTAGTTAATTAAAAATTGCAATCAAAAAGTGTAAATAAATCAAGTGATTTATTGACGTGAGATTAATTAAAATTGGATAATTACGAATGAGTACTTTTTCAGCTAAACCAGAAACAGTTAAACGCGACTGGTATGTTGTTGATGCAGCAGGTAAAACGTTGGGTCGTTTAGCCTCTGAAATCGCAAACCGTTTGCGTGGTAAACACAAAGCAGAATACACACCACATGTTGATACAGGTGACTACATTATTGTTATTAATGCAGAAAAAGTTGCTGTAACAGGCAAAAAACGCACTGATAAAATCTATTATCGTCATACTGGCTACATCGGTGGACTTAAAGAAGCGACTTTTAAGGAAATGATTGAACGTCATCCTGAACAAGTTATCGAAATTGCTGTAAAAGGCATGCTACCGAAAGGTCCTCTTGGTCGTGCAATGTACCGTAAACTTAAAGTTTATGCTGGTAGTGAGCACAATCATGCGGCACAGCAACCGCAAATATTAGATATTTAAGGGGATAAAAGATGGCTGATAATCAATATTACGGTACAGGTCGCCGCAAAAGTTCCGCAGCTCGTGTGTTTATTAAACCAGGTAGCGGGAACATCGTTATTAATAAACGTTCATTAGAGCAATACTTCGGTCGTGATACAGCTCGTATGGTTGTTATGCAACCGTTAGAGTTAGTTGAGATGACCGGCAAACTTGACCTTTATATTACTGTTAAAGGTGGTGGTATTTCAGGTCAAGCAGGTGCGATTCGTCACGGTATTACTCGTGCGTTAATGGAGTATGACGAGACTTTACGTTCTACTTTACGTCAAGCGGGCTTTGTAACTCGTGATGCACGTCAGGTTGAACGTAAAAAAGTGGGGTTACGGAAAGCACGTCGCCGTCCACAATTCAGCAAACGTTAATTGTAAATTACAAAAGAAGTTACAATTTCTTCAAAAACCCAGTATTTTCTGGGTTTTTTGGTATTTAAAATAAATATAATTAATTGAAATAATTATATCTTCATGTTTTGATCATTTAAATGACATGATATTTAAATAAAATATAAGGCTTTTGTTAAATATTTTGTCAGAAAGAATGTGAATTCTATAAAGTTAGTAAGAAAAATTATTTTTTTTAACAAATTTGTTATCCAATTTGCTAGAATAGTAATCCTGTACACTCATTTTTATAATTTTGCATATTTGGAGTTAACATGGTTGTTGCTGTTAATAAACGTTCTGTAATGACATTATTTTGTGATACAACAGATATTTACGGCCATCAGATTCGTTTTGTGTTGGCAGAAAAAGGTGTAACTGCTGAGATTGAGTTTGTAAAAGCAGGTAACTTACCTCAAGAATTATTGGATCTCAATCCATATGCTACTATTCCAACATTAATTGATCGGGATCTGACGTTATACGAATCACATATCGCGTTAGAGTACCTTGATGAGCGGTTTCCTCATCCTCCGTTAATGCCAGTTTATCCGATTGTACGTGCAAATTCTCGGCTAACAATGTATCGAATGAAGCGAGAATGGTATCGAGCTTATCAAACGATTCTTGCCGATCCTGATAGTGATGTAGCTAAAATTGCACGTAAAAACCTTCTAGATGATCTTGTCGCTATTTCAGTGATATTTAAAGAAAAAGATTACTTTATGAGTGATGATTTCACATTATGCGATTGTTACTTTGCTCCTTTACTTTGGCGTCTGCCGTTACTGGAAATAGAACTTCCAAAAGTTGCTGAAAAAAATTATTTAAGTTATATGGCACGTATTTTTGAACGTCCAGCTTTTATTAATTCATTAACAGAAGATGAAAAAAAGATAAGGCTATAACATTATACATTTATCTACTTTACTTATTAATTAAAAGGTGCTTCTTATATATGGATCCTAACCAAATGTCTGCCCGTCGCCCTTATTTATTTAGAGCTTTTTATGATTGGATATTAGATAATGAATTAACACCATATATTGTTGTAGATACAAAAGTATATGGTGTGGTTGTTCCACAAGAGTTTGTTAAAAACAATCAAATTGTACTGAATATTGCACCACATTCAGTTGGCCAATATTCAGTAACAAATGAAAAAATTGAATTCAATGCTCGCTTTTCTGGTGTGTCTCAGCATATTGTGGTGCCAATAGCTGCAATCAAAGCAATTTATGCTCGTGAAAATGGTGTCGGTATGGGATTTGAAGATGAGCCTCAATATCAGGTACGGCGTGAATCTTTATCTCAACAACCTGAAAAATCTAAACCAAAACCTAATCCATTTCGAGTTGTAAAATAATTTGTAATATTGTTAGTTAATGGTTATTCGTTGTAATGTATAAAAGAAAGTCATCGTTGATTATATTAAAAAATAACGAAAAAATAGATGAATGAGTAACGAAATCGAATTAAAGTTTGAAATCAATACTAGCGACATTGTTAGTTTAAAATATTATTTAGATCAATGGATCGATTGTGACGAAGCTGAATTTTCGGCAATATCACCAACATTATCATCGGCCAAACATAGTTTTACTAAACTAAATCTGATCAATACCTATTACGATACTAGTGATTATTACTTGCGTAATCACGGTTGTGGGTTGCGTGTAAGAAAGTGTGATGATGGTTTAATAAAATTTTTTGAGATCACATTAAAACGGGATAAAAAATCGACTCCGGGGTTGCATGAGCGTGCTGAATTTAATGTCGATTTGCCTGACTCTGTTCCTGATTTAACCGCATTACCTTGTCATGCATTACCAAATGACTGTGATGTTGCTCAGCTACAACGGAATTTACAGCCTCTATTTACCACCAATTTTGAACGGCAGGCGTGGTTAATTTCGTTTGCAAGTAGTGAAATTGAAGTTGCGTTAGATCAAGGGCAAATTAGTTCAAATAATCAATCTATCCCCATTAAGGAAGTTGAACTTGAAATCAAGCAAGGCAACAAATATGATTTATTTAATTTTGCTATTGAGCTAAGTCGATTTAATTTGCATCTATTTTCACAAAGTAAAGCTTTTAGAGGTTATCGATTACTGAACAATCTAGCACCTAAAAAGTGTGCTTATACGCTTTTAAGCCAATGTGATTTACCTAAATTACTTGAGTTTTGGCAACAAAACGAAGAATATGCGTTAGAAATGGATGATTTATCATACTACAAACAAACTTTAAATCAAGTAAACGATCAGTTAACCAATAAACTGCTTTTTAAAGATCCAGAGTTTGCTCAATGGCAAGCGGCATTGTTAATTATTAATTCTGTAAAAGAATTTGCTTTTAGTGAGATAAATACGAAGTTAAAACTAATGTTACTTGTTGAAATGAATAAAAATAACATATAAATATAAGGATATAGAGATGAAAAAGTCATTTTTTAGACTATCTTCATTGCTAGTTTTATCTTATTGGATATTGATGAATATTTTTTATATCGTCAGATACGACAACCTATCAGATTAGCAGAAAACTTATTAAGCGAATATTACCTATTTTCTTTTTACAGTTACCTACTTCACTTTTGCTATTTATTACTTCCCCAATGATATTGAACAAATATGCTATTAACGAAATCAATTCAAAAAATATCGTCAATAGTTTATTTATTGCCATATTAATCATATTAGGCGATATTGTTGGTTGATTGCATTGTTAAATCAGTATTGATGAGTGGATATAGCCTGGACGACAATGCATTAACTCAAAAAAGAGCCTACAAATACATTTAGGTTTATTTATAGTACTAATTGCTCTTTCTTGTTGCTAATTTGCTTGGTTATTTTTTGTTAAAAGGATGTTTTACTGGTGTAACGGAGACCTTAGCCTTAAGAAGGATCATCTTTAATTCAATGGGTATTTTTATATTAAATTGTTTATTATTGATCGCATTAGTAATATTTAGTGTTTCATTATCACATTATTTAGAATATTGGTGCAAAATAAGTGAGTTAGAAATAATAATTATTTGGTTTATGATGGCAGTAATTTTATTTATTTCAAGATGCGTATTGGTGAGAATAGTGGTTAAACGAATATTTGGTAAAATGGATAAAAATCATCAAAATATTTAAGTTTAAATGTAATTATTTATCAGCAATCACTGATTTTTGTTATTGTAAATCAATTTTAAGAGAGTAGCCTATGTCAGAATTTAACTCGTCATTTTCTTCTTTGTTGGAACAACAAAAGCAAAAAGTCACCCATCAACTTAATCAATACAACTTAACTCAAGTGCAAGCTCACCTTGATATTTTGGTGCAAAGTGACTTTTTAGTAGATGCGTTTTGTCGGTTCCCTAGTTGGTTTGCTGACATAGTAAAAAAACCACCGCAAGCCGATGAAAGGAAATTTTATCAATCTTGGCTAGATGAACAATTGGCAAATGTGACCGATGAAGCTATTTTTATGAAAAATCTTAGGCTATTTCGGCATTTTATGTTAGTGCGCCTTGCATGGTCACAATTAGCTAAAATAAGTCATGATGAGCAGCTTTTATTGCAACTGACCGAACTAGCCGAGGTGATTATTGTTACTGCTCGCAATTGGCTTTATGAGCTTAGTTGCAAAGAGTGGGGAACACCTTGTAATGCTCAAGGTCAGGCGCAGCCACTACTGATTTTAGGTATGGGTAAATTGGGCGGTGGGGAGCTGAACTTTTCGTCCGATATTGATTTGATTTTTACTTATCCAGAGCATGGGCAAACAAAAGATGGTCGGCGAGAATTAGATAATGCTGTCTTTTTTACCCGATTAGGCCAACGCTTAATTAAAGCACTAGATCAAATTACCGAAGATGGTTTTGTGTATCGTGTGGATATGCGTTTACGCCCGCTTGGTGATGGGGGACCTTTAGTCCTGAGCTTTTCTTCTATGGAAGATTATTATCAAGAGCAAGGTCGAGATTGGGAACGTTATGCTATGGTTAAAGCCAAAGTTCTTGGTGATCAACACGCCCCTTATGTAGGCGAACTGTATCAAATGTTGAAGCCTTTTGTCTATCGTCGTTATATTGATTTTAGTGTTTTACAATCATTGCGTAATATGAAAAGCATGATTGAACGTGAAGTGCGTCGTCGTGGTTTAAAAAATAACATCAAGCTTGGCGCTGGTGGGATTCGTGAAATAGAGTTTATTGTACAAGTTTTTCAGCTTATTCGTGGTGGGCGAGTAGTGGGATTGCAAACTCGTTCGTTATTAAATGCACTTAATGTGATTGAACAAGAATCTCTACTTGCATCGAATGAAGTATCGCTATTACGAGAAAATTACCTGTTTTTACGTCGTTGTGAAAATCTTCTACAAGCTATTGCCGATGAACAGACCCAAGCCTTGCCAG
Source organism: Gilliamella sp. Choc4-2 (assembly GCF_001690355.1). Taxonomy (GTDB): domain Bacteria; phylum Pseudomonadota; class Gammaproteobacteria; order Enterobacterales; family Orbaceae; genus Gilliamella; species Gilliamella apicola_A. The sequence goes on along the minus strand of NZ_LZHG01000022.1, from coordinate 42,414 downwards.
ATAATGTACTGGACCAAGCCCGTTTAGCGACAAGCATGGGGTTTAATCATTGGTATGATTTTGAACAAGAATTATCAGTACGAATGCAATGTAATCGCCAAATTTTTAATGAACTTATTGGCGAAAACGAATCAGAATCTGTTTCGAAAACCAAGTGTTATAATGATCAATTTGACGATCTTTGGGTGCCAGATCTTCAAATAAGTGATGTTAGCTCAGTGCTACCCAATTATTCAGAAACACAAATCGCACAGATCCATCAAATGCTAATACAATTTCGTGATGATATTGGTAAACGTACAATTGGTGTACGGGGGCGTGAAATACTCGATCAATTAATGCCACGTTTATTAGAATCTATCTGTAGTGAAAAGCAAGTAACAATAGTGTTATCAAGAATTTTGCCGTTACTTGTTAATATTGTTAGTCGTACTACTTATTTAGAACTGTTACTTGAATATCCAACCGCTTTGAAGCAATTAATTCGCTTATGTAGTGCTTCGTCAATGATTAGCGATCAACTGGCTCATTATCCTATACTGTTAGATGAGCTTATTGATATCAATTCGCTTTATCAGACGATTGCCCCAAATGAATATAAAAGCCAACTTTATCAATATTTACTGCGCATTGCAGTGGATGACGAAGAACAACAACTTGAAGCTTTACGTCAATTTAAGCAGATGCAATTACTGCATATCGCTGCCGCCGATGTTGAGCATGTATTAACTACTATGAAAATTAGCGATCATCTAACTTATGTGGCCGAATCTTTGTTAGATTTTGTCGTACAAATGGCATGGAATCAAATGATTGCTCGTTATGGCAAGCCTGATCATTTGGCTGATAACCATAAAGGTTTAGTTGTGATTGGCTATGGTAAATTAGGCGGTTGGGAATTGGGTTATGGTTCAGATCTTGATCTGGTTTTTTTACATGATTGTCCTGTTAATAGCGTCACTGATGGTGACAAGCAGATCGATAGCCGTCAATTTTATTTGCGCCTTGTACAACGTATTATTCATTTATTTAATGTACGCACTAGCTTTGGTATTTTATATGAAGTTGATGTAAGACTTCGTCCTCAAGGCGATGCAGGGCTTCTTGCTTGTAGTTTAGATTCGTTCGAAGATTACCAAATAAATGAAGCTTGGACATGGGAACATCAAGCTTTAGTACGAGCCAGAGCCGTATATGGTGAAGCCGAATTAATCGATCGTTTTAATCAAATTCGTCATAATGTACTTTGTAAAAAGCGTGATGAAGTTGTATTAAAAAAAGAAGTACGTGAAATGCGTGAAAAAATGCGATCACACCTCGGTAGCACTCAAGATAATTTATTTAACTTAAAAATTGATAAGGGTGGAATTGGTGATATTGAATTTTTATCACAATATTTGGTACTTAATTATGCTTACCAGCATCCCCAAATGACTCAATGGAGCGATAATGTTCGTATCTTAGAACTCGCAACAAAATATCACATTATCGATAGCCACGAAGCACAGCAACTAACGCAAGCTTATATTGATATGCGTAATAAAATCCATCAACTTGCGTTGCAATTATTACCAAGTACGGTGGATAGCGCGCAGTTTAAGCAAGAAACAGAAATAGTCAATCAAAGTTGGCAAAAGTGGCTGAAATAATAGTATTAAAAACGCCGACTAGAACGGCGTTTTTAATATTTTAACTAGCTTAATTATTTAACTTCTTTCCATAAAATCAAATCTTGATCTTCAAGATCTGAACTATCAAAGCCTATAATCGGTTTGATATCTTCGCGGTCAAAAGCAATATCGCCACCATTAACGGCAAGATCACCTTTTTTAATTCCTTTGAAATCAAACAAATTGGTATCACACAGATGAGATAGGGTGATATTTTGTGTTGCACGAAACATGGTCTCAATACGCCCTGGGTATTTTTTATCCCATTCATTTAGCATCTCTTTAATCACTTGTCTTTGCAGATTTGGTTGTGAACCACAAAGATTACAAGGAATAATCGGAAACTGTTTAATTTCAGCGTATTTGGCGATATCTTTTTCTTTGCAATAAGCTAGTGGTCGGATAATGATATGTTCACCTGAATCATTCATTAGCTTTGGCGGCATTGCTTTGAGTTTGCCACCATAAAACATATTTAAAAATAGTGTTTCTAAAATATCATCTCGATGATGGCCAAGGGCAATTTTTGTTGCACCAAGTTCGGTCGCTGTGCGATATAAAATGCCACGGCGTAGTCGTGAACAAAGCGAGCAAGTTGTTTTTCCTTCCGGGATTTTATCCTTGACAATACCGTAGGTGTTTTCTTGCACGATTTTATATTTAATGCCTAAAGAGTTTAGATATTCAGGCAATACATGTTCAGGAAATCCCGGTTGTTTTTGATCTAAGTTAACTGCTATTAGATCAAAATATACTGGTGCACTGATTTTTAAGTTGATAAGAATATCAAGTAAAGTATAACTATCTTTACCACCTGATAAGCAAACCATAATACGATCGCCTTCTTCGATCATATTAAAGTCAGAGATTGCCTCGCCAGTTAAGCGACGCAATCGTTTATGTAGTTTATTTTGATTATATGTATTCATCACAATTTTATTGGTTATTCGGCACGGCTCATGTAACGACGTTCAGCAATATGAACTTTGACTTTTTCGTGGTTATCAATATATTCAGGAACCTGAATAACAAGCCCTGTTGATAAGGTTGCAGGCTTGGTTCGTGCACTTGCTGAAGCGCCTTTAATACTTGGAGAGGTTTCGATAATATCAAGTTCAACAGTCTGTGGCAATTCCAAGGCAAGAACTTCACCATCAGCCATTAGCACTTGAATACCATTCATACCACCTTCAGGGATAAACAATAACTCATCTTCAATTTGTTCTTTTTTGAATATATAAGGAGTAAAATCCTCATTATCCATAAACACATATTCATCACCATCAATATACGAAAAACTAACAGGTCGGCGGGATAGTTCAATTGTTTCAAGGATATCATCACCTTTAAAGCGTTCTTCAACTTTTCCACCATTTTTTACATCGGTAAAACGCATTTTATAAAGTGTACTAGCGCCCCGTGCGCTTGGACTTTGAACGTCGATATCTTTAACGATTAATAATTTGCCATTATATGTGACCGCATCGCCACGTTTTATTTCATTTGCTTTAGCCATAATAGTTTTTTCACAATTAATAAAAATGTAGTTAAAAAAATTAACCTGTTATTTTACCGCTAACTTGCTATTGTCACCATCAAAATTTATCAAAGATTCTTAAAATAGATGAAAGCCATGACCGATTTATTTAAATGTAGAAAAAATTGCGGTGTATGCTGTATTGTACCTTAAATTTCATCCTACATCTCTGGTAAACTCGTTGGCGAACCTAGTATACATTTTGGCAAAGACTTTAAATGTGCTTTGTTTGTGCAAGCTTCAATACCGATTGTTTGTGGTCTATTAACACTCTGTTTAAAAATGTGCGGAAATAATCGTTCCCAAACCATGGATTATTTAACCCAATTAGAACAGGTAAATAGCGTATAAGTATTGCTTCTATTTAACAAATCAGTTTAATTATTAGAATTATTTATCTCTCACTGTTTTTTTTTTGATAAACTTCACAGCATTTTATTACTTGATAATAAAAAATTATAATCAACAAAATAGGTTTCACTATTATTGATTTGTTGAATAATTAAATATTGATGAAGCATGAATTTAATTCATGTCTTATTAAGTTTACGCTTTTAGTCAAGAAGAATATTGATATGAAGAAAAAATTAAAACGAGATTTAAAAGCACGTCATCTGGCAATGATTGCTATTGGCGGCTCAATCGGTACAGGGTTATTTGTTGCATCAGGTGCGACAGTTGCTCAAGCAGGTCCTGGTGGAGCATTAATTTCATATGCTATCATAGGTCTGATGGTTTATTTTTTAATGACCAGTCTCGGTGAACTGGCTGCTTATTTACCAGTATCAGGGACATTTGCTACTTATGGTGCACGTTATGTTGATGAGGCATTTGGTTTTGCTATTGGTTGGAATTACTGGTACAACTGGGCTATCACTGTAGCTGTTGATTTGGTAGCGGCGCAGCTGGTTATTTCCTATTGGATAGATTCGGGTAATTATAGTTGGCTTTGGAGTTTACTATTTTTAAGTATTATCTTTGGTTTAAATTATATTTCCGTTAAAGGCTTTGGTGAAGCAGAATTTTGGTTTTCATTGATAAAAGTAGTCACCGTGATTATCTTTATTATCATCGGGTTATTGATGATTATTGGCATTTTAAACGGAGCTGAAGGTGCAGGTTGGCATAACTGGAAAATTGGTGAAGCGCCATTTGTAGGTGGATTCTCATCAATGATTGGTGTTGCAATGGTCGTAGGATTCTCATTCCAAGGTACTGAATTAATCGGTATTGCAGCAGGTGAATCAAGAGATCCTGAAAAAAACATCCCTAAAGCCATGAAACAAGTATTTTGGCGTATTTTATTATTTTACATCTTCGCAATTTTGGTAATAAGTTTAATCATTCCTTATACCGATCCCAATTTACTACGTAATGATGAAACAGATATTAGTGTTAGTCCATTTACGTTAGTATTCCAACATGCAGGATTATTATCTGCTGCTACATTAATGAATGCTGTTATCTTAACTTCTGTTTTATCCGCTGGAAACTCAGGACTATATGCTTCAACCAGAATGTTGTATGCATTAGCGAAAGAAGGAAAAGCACCAAAAATCTTTGCAAAATTATCTTTATCAGGTGTTCCACGGATGGCACTAATTGCAACAACTTTTGTTGCTATGCTTTGTTTCTTAACTTCAATGTTTAAAGATCAAGAAGTTTACTTATGGCTACTTAATATGTCCGGTATGACCGGTTTTATTGCTTGGCTTGGGATTGCTATTAGTCATTACCGTTTTAGAAGAGGATATATAATCCAAGGGTATGATGTCAGCAACTTACCTTATTATTCAAGTTGCTTTCCATTTGGACCAATATTTGCATTCGGTCTATGTTTAATTATTACACTAGGACAAAATTACGAAGCATTTTTGCAAGATACCATTGATTGGAATAGTGTGATTGCGACTTATGTGGGTATTCCATTATTTTTGCTAATTTACTTTAGTTATAAGTTCTTGAAAAAGACAAAGTGGGTTAAATATGAACAAATGGACTTTTCTAAAGTAAATTAATTAACATTCATTACTTAGTTTCTCTTTTTCCGTCGACATTTGTCGACGGAGCTTTATTAAAGAAGAGTAAAATAGCCCATTATAAGGTTTAATGATAAAAATCAGTAAGTTTAATAACCTTATTAGCGACTACGGAAGATGATACGTGCTTTAGATAGATCGTAAGGTGTCATTTCAACCGTAACCTTGTCACCAGTCAAAATGCGGATATAGTTTTTTCGCATCTTGCCAGAAATATGTGCAGTAACGACATGACCATTTTCAAGTTCAACGCGAAACATGGTGTTTGGAAGTGTTTCAAGTATAGTACCTTGCATTTCAATGTTATCTTCTTTTGCCATTGGGGCCTCTTAATAATAAAAACAAATTAATATCTACTAATCATTAAATGTAATTTCAACTAAAACTGAGTGAGCGAAATGTTATATATTAAACTTTTCTAATAATCATTTTGGCTTTTTATTACATGGCTGATTGATGTAGAGTTTAAACACAGATTAACTGAACTTAGAAATATAAATACAGCGCCAAAATAATGCCGAAAAAACTTTCAGATGTAAAGCTATTTCTATTTTTTCTTTGCATTATAGAGTCCTTGTTCATGGATATATTGCCAAACTTTTGGTGGTAATAAATTTTTGTAATTTTGTTGAGTGATTATATTTTGTCTAATTTCTGTTGCCGAAACATTTTCAAGCGGGGTATTCGCAAAATAGATATAACCATGTAGTGAATTGTGTAAATCTTTTACATTGGTGGTCTGGTGAGCATCAATCCATTGTTGCAATTTTGCATTATTGGTTTTGTTCTCATAACCAGGACGGCGACAAATTAACAAATGACAATAATCAAGCAACGTTTGCCAATTATGCCAAGTTGGTAATCCTAGTAATGAATCTTGCCCCATAATAAACGCTAACGGTTTTTGGTTACCATTTTTGAATCGCCATGCTTGTAGGGTTTCAACAGTATAAGATGGGCGTATTGATGTTTCAGGTAAGATCTCACTTATATCTAATACAAATAAAGGTAAATCTTCAATAGCTAATGCTAACATTGCTAAACGTTGTTCAGTATCGGCTTCTGGTTGTGGTTTATGAGGAGGAATATGATTAGGTAACAAGCGAATTTGTTTTAAACCAACTTCATTAGCTAATGAAATAGCAGGGCGAAGATGCCCATAATGGATTGGGTCAAAAGTCCCCCCTAATAATGCAGTCAACATTTATCTAATCCCATAAATTGCATCGATAAACTAGACATTGCATTCCATATTTGTATTTGATTATCATATTTTAAACTGATTTCAATTTCGGTTAGTTTGGCTAGCAAATTAAATAAATTTTTAATATCAAAACGGTTTAGATAATTGGCATAAATCGTTCTTTTATGCTGCCAAATTTTATATTCATCAAAAACCTGTTTTAAGGATTTTTGCCGTAATGCTTTTTTTAAATTAATTATCAATATTAGCTCACGTTGAATAATTCGTAACAAAATTAACGGCTCAAAATCATTTATTTTTAATTGTTGTAAAATATGGGTTGTACGTTTAGTCTTAAGCGAAACCATTGCATCTATCAAATGATAAGCTGTAAAAATTGAGGAATCATTAATATTATTTTCAGCCAAATTATAAGTAATAGTTTGGTTCGGATAAAGCAGGTTTAATTGTTCTATGGTTTGTGTTAATGCAAGCAGATTTCCTTCATAATAATAACAAAGCAATTCTATAGCTTCTGACTCAATAGTTATTTGCTTTTGTTGTAGATGGTTTTTAATCCATTGTGGTAGTTGTAAAGTATCGGGCGTTGTGCAATTGACAATTACTAATTTGTTAGATAATGTTTTGTACCAATTGGCATTTTCTTGTAATTTAGTAATTTTATTTAAACAAATTATTAATGCAACATCTGGCGCTAAAACTTCACTTAATGTATTAAGTCTGGTTGTTATACCAGCATTTAATCCTCCCTCACCCACGTCGAGGCAAATAAGAGTTTTTGAAGAAAAAAGACTCATTGCCTGACAGCTATCGTAGATATTAGCCCAATCAGTTTGATTATTAATATTGAAATCAAGTTGCTCATCGAAGCCTAATTTTTTAAAAGCATCCTTTAGTTGCGTTTGAGCATAATACTGTAAATAAGGATCGCTACCTAATAATAAATAATAGGACGATCCTAAGTTACGGCTAATCTGATCAGCACTAATTTTTATCATGACGAATTTTAATTTACAGCATCAACAGCTTTTAATTTACGAATAATCTGTTTAGCTGCTTGTTCATACATTTCATCTTCAATTAAATTTTGCTCTGCTGTTTTAGCTAAAGCGGTAGATGGATTATCAAAGAAAGTACGGAATACGCGAACATTCAGAGGATAAGTTTGCTTTCCAGCAATAACTGCTTGAGCTTGAACAATTAACACTAATTGATATTCAGCCGCTTTTCCATCTTGATAAATTGAAATGGTGTTACGTTCAATATCGTCTCTAATTACTCTTAGAGTTGGTGATTTATTATCATTTACTAATGTAACTTTATTATCACGTAAGATCTCTTTAATATTTCTTGATAATTTACCATAAGGGTCATTACTTGTGAAAGACATCGTTTTGAATCGCTCTGGTATTTCCGTATCATATTGTAAATGAAATCCACAACCAGTTAGTGATATTGTAATTAACATAAGTAAGGCTATATATTTTTTCATAAGTATTACCATCAAATTTTGATTATTCAACAATATCAACCGACAACAAGATTTAACAATTTACCTGGTACATAAATAACTTTACGAATGGCAACATCACTCAAATATTTTTGGATGTTAGGCTCTTGTTTTGCTTGTGACACAACAAAATCTTGATCGGCATCAGCGGGCACAATAAATTTACCACGGACTTTGCCATTGATTTGTACAACAATGAGCTTCTCGTCCTCAATCACTGCTGATTGATCAGCAATAGGCCAAGTTGCATTATCAATCGATTCGTTGTGACCTAGAGCTTGCCACATAACAAAGCAAGCGTGTGGCATCATAGGATAAAGTAATCGAACAATTGCATTTAAAGCTTCACTCATTAGAGCGCGATCTTGCTCAGTTTCTTGAGGTGCTTTTTGTAAGCGATTCATAAATTCCATCACAGCGGCAATAGCAGTATTAAATGTTTGGCGACGACCGATATCATCACTGACTTTAGCAATAGTTTTATGTAGCTCACGGCGTAATGACTTTTGTTCACTACCTAGAGCTGTGACGTCTAGTTTTGCAGCAACACCTTTTTGGGTATGTTCATAAACTAAACGCCATACACGTTTAATAAATCGATTTGCACCTTCAACGCCTGATTCTTGCCATTCTAGTGTCATATCAGCAGGAGACGCAAACATCATAAACAATCGAACGGTATCAGCACCATATTTTTCAACCATTTCTTGCGGATCGATGCCATTATTTTTTGATTTTGACATTTTAGTCATACCAGCATGAACTAGCTCATTGCCATGACTATCAACAGCCTTAGCAATTCGGCCTTTATCATCACGTTCAATAGTGACTTCAGTTGGCGAAACCCAAATGCGTTCATTTGTTGGGCTGGTGTAATAAAATGCATCGGCTAACACCATACCTTGGCATAGTAAACGTTTTGCTGGTTCGTCTGACGATACCAAACCAAAATCACGCATTAATTTATGGAAAAATCTAAAATAAAGTAAATGCATAATGGCATGTTCAATACCACCTACATACTGATCAACAGGTAACCAATAGTTTGCCGCTTTTTCGTCTAACATACCTTTGTCGTAGTTTGGACAAGTGTAACGAGCATAATACCAAGAAGATTCCATAAAGGTATCAAACGTATCAGTTTCACGTAGTGCAGGTTGACCGTTAACGGTTGTCTTAGCCCAGTTAGGATCTGCCTTAATTGGACTTGTAATACCATTCATTTCAACATTTTCAGGTAAAATAACTGGTAATTGTTCTTCTGGTGTTGGTACAGTTGTACCATCTTCAAGCGTCACCATTGGAATTGGTGCACCCCAATAACGCTGACGCGAAACACCCCAATCACGCAAACGGTAATTAACTTTACGTTTACCAATACTTAATGCAATTAACTTATCAGCAACAGCATTAAATGCTTGATCAAAATCAAGGCCATCAAATTCGCCTGAATTAAATAACTTGCCATGCTCAGTATATGCTTTTTCAGAAAGATCAGGTGCATTACCTTCTTGAGTTAAAATAACAGGATTAATTGGTAAGTTATATTTTGAAGCAAATTCGTAATCACGTTCGTCGTGACCAGGCACAGCCATTACTGCACCTGTACCATATTCAATTAACACAAAATTAGCAATCCAAACAGGAACCTTTTGACCTGTTAAAGGATGGATAGCATAAAAGCCTGTAGCAATACCTTTCTTTTCCATGGTTGCCATATCAGCTTCGGCAGTTTTGGTATTTTTACATTCAGCAACAAATTCAGCAATTTTAGGATCGTTTTTTGCAGCTAATTGTGCAAGAGGGTGCTCTGCGGCAACAGAAACAAAACTAACGCCCATTAATGTATCAGGACGAGTTGTATAGACGCGCAACTTATCAGCATAATTTTCAACAGCAAAATCAAATTCAACCCCTTCAGAGCGACCAATCCAGTTACGTTGCATGGCCTTAACTTGTTCAGGCCAACTTTCAAGTGTATCTAAATCATTAAGAAGTTCTTCGGCATATTCAGTGATTTTAATAAACCATTGTGGGATCTCTTTGCGCTCAACAGGCGTACTACAACGCCAACAACAACCTTCAATCACTTGCTCATTAGCTAGTACGGTTTGATCATTTGGGCACCAGTTAACCGCTGATGTTTTTTTATAAACTAAGCCTTTTTCGTATAGCTTAGTAAAAAACCACTGCTCCCATTTATAATATTCAGGATGACAAGTAGTAACCTCACGATCCCAATCATAACCAAATCCTAAAAGTTGTAATTGCTTTTTCATATAAGCAATATTTTCATAGGTCCATTTTGCAGGCGCAGTATTATTTTTAACAGCCGCACCTTCAGCAGGTAACCCAAAGGCATCCCAACCTATTGGTTGAAGTACATTTTTACCATTTAAGCGCTGATAACGTGAAATGGTATCGCCTATGGTGTAGTTACGAACATGACCAAGATGTAAACGCCCAGAAGGGTAAGGCAGCATTGATAAGCAGTAATATTTTTCTTTTGATGAATCTTCAGTAACATGAAAGGTTTTATTTTCTTGCCAGTGTTTTTGTACGGCGGCTTCGATTTCATCAGGGCGATATTGTTCTTGCATGACGAGTTAATGTCCTATCTATTATTGCTAATAAAAATATGTTACTAATTGTATTGGTTATTGACTCGTTTTACAAACGATATATAAATTAAAACATGATTTCTTGCTATGTAAAAAATCAAACAAATCCCATCAATTAAATTCAAAAAATAAATTAATGCGTAATTTTATTGTTAGTTTAAAATAAAACAGCTATTTTAAAAGCAGTTAATTTTGGTTGAATTTAATTATCAACCCATTGTTATATAGGTTAGTAATGGTGTAATTTGGTTATTTTCAGTATTATCAAAAAAGATGAAACTAGCTTTATTGCTTTTTTTGACGGCTTAAAACAATAAATTTTAACCTAGAATTTTACTTTAATGACTATTTAAAAAAATAGAGTGAACCGTTCACACAAAAGGAAAGCAATATAGGCGATAATGTAGAATATTGATATATTTATGAACGACAGGAAAAAATTGCTATTTAATTGAATTAAATAGCAACTAATATATATTAAGTAACATATTTACAAATGATTTAAAAAACAGTTTAACCACCATTAAACACACTGGTAAATTTTGATAAAAATGTTTTTTGCTGTTCTTTAGGCATATTCACAAGGTTCGCCTGAATAAGTTGATCAACTTTTTGAGCTTCATCGCTTAAATTTAATTTATTATATGCATTGTGCATTAACAATAAACCTTGCTTTGTTGAATCAGTATCAGGAAACATTGATAACATTTTTGTAACTCGATTAATGACTGCAACATAAGCACCTCGTTCAGTGTAAAACTGAGCTACTTTTAACTGATAGCGTGAGATTCTATTTTTTAGATAAACTAAACGTTTATACGCATCGGCAGTATAATAACTTGATGGAAAACTTGCTACAAGATACGAAAAGTCTTTAAAAGCAGCTTTGGCAAATTCCGCATCACGATCAGAACGATCCACATTGAACCAGCCTTGAATCGTATTATCATCTTGAGCCATATTAGATAAACCACGAATATAGATAACCCAATCAATATTAGGATGTGTTGGATTTAATTTTAGAAAACGGTCGATTGATGCAATAGCAAGTGGCAAATCCCCCGATTTATAATAAGCGTAGATTAGATCTAATTGTACTTGTTGTGAATATGGACCAAATGGAAAACTTTTATCCAACGCTTCTAGTACTGAAATACTGGTTTTTAAATTACCATTATCAAGTTCATTTTGTGCTTTAGTGTGAAGTTCAACTTCAGATACATTATCAATGTCAGATCTAATCGATGAAGTACAGCCAATTAACATGCCACTTAAAGCAATCGCTAATAAAGAGTGTAAACGTAATTTCATTCAGTTCCCAATCCAAATATAATTAAACATTAAAAACTATGATTGATATATAATACTCTAAAACATAACAGCTTAAAATAGATAAATTACACATGTATAAGTTAAAATTATCAACCGAAATTGAACAAACCCAATTAGGGATGCGCTTAGATCAAGCTTTATCAGCGCTTTTTCCTGATTATTCACGCTCAAGAATAAAAGATTGGATTATTAATAATAAAGTCACTGTTAATAATGTTATTGTCAACAAGCCTAAAGAAAGAGTATTAGGTGGTGAAAAAATAATAATCAATGCTGAAATCGAAGAAGAAAACTGCCACCAACCGGAAGATATAAAGCTCAACATTGTTTATGAAGACGACGATATCCTTGTTATCAACAAACCGCGTGACCTTGTTGTACATCCTGGAGCAGGCAATCCTGATGGCACAGTATTAAATGCTTTATTACATTATTATCCTGACATAGCACGCGTGCCACGAGCAGGTATTGTTCATCGACTTGATAAAGACACCACAGGCCTAATGGTTGTTGCTAAAACCATTAACGCTCAGACACATTTAGTTGATGCGCTTCAACATCGTGAAATCACACGTGAATATGAAGCTGTTGCTATGGGCATTATCACTGCCGGAGGCACGGTTGATCAACCTATTACCCGTCATCCAACCAAACGCACTCATATGGCAGTATTTCCAACAGGAAAACCTGCTGTAACACATTACAGAGTGATGGAAAGGTACCGTCTACACACTCGCTTGCGCTTGCGCTTAGAAACTGGCCGAACACATCAAATTCGTGTACATATGGCGCATATTGCCCACCCCTTAATTGGCGATCCTCTTTATGGCGGGCGCCCAAGACCCCCTAAAGGTGCGAGCGAATCGTTTATTCAAACTTTGCGAGATTTTGATCGTCAAGCATTGCATGCTGCCATGTTACGTTTATATCACCCTATTACAGGTGAACTTATGCAATGGAATGCACCAATACCGCAAGATATGCAAACGTTAATTCAAGCCTTGCAAGAAGATACCGAACAACACAAAGACGAACTAGATTGGTAACCAACATGATAAAATCGATTTACCCATATTGGACAGCCCCAAAAAATGTCCATGCTTTGACTACAACACGAATAGGTGGTGTTAGCATGGCACCATTTACAAGCTTAAATATGGGAAGTCGAGTAGGCGATAATTTAACCCATGTAGCCCAAAACCGCCGGTGTGTTATACAGGTGGAACAAATACCTAGCGAGCCCTATTGGCTAACACAAACCCATAGCATTATAGCGCTAGACATATCGAAAATTCCCTTACAAATGGCAACAGGTAACATTCCTAACCAAACGGTAGAAGCCGACGCATCTTATACTCATCAAGCAAAACAAGTTAGCGTTGTACTGACTGCTGATTGTATGCCAGTTTTATTTTGTTCAACTAAAGGGGATGAAGTTGCAGCTGCGCATGCAGGGTGGCGTGGATTATGTAACGGAATACTGGAAGAAACCGTCAAAAAATTTGCCTCACCACCCATAAATATCATTGCTTGGCTTGGACCAGCAATCAGTGCCAAAAAATTCGAAGTTGGTATTGAGGTCAAGAAGCAATTTGAAAAAATTGACTACAACGCACAAACTGCTTTTAAATTAATTAACCCTGCAGAACAAAAATACCTAGCCGATCTTTACTTAATTGCTAAACAACGCTTACAAGCAATGGGAGTAACTAAGATTTTTGGCGGTGATTTTTGTACTTATACTGAGCAAGACACGTTTTTTTCGTACCGCCGGGAAAGTAATACCGGTAGGATGGCGTCAATGATTTGGTTCGAATAAAAATTAATTTTGTTAATCTTGCGTGTTAAGTTTTGCCAATATTTTTTGTTTTTTAAAGTATTGATTTTTTTTTATTCTATATTGGCAAATTTATGGCTTTGTACACTAAGTAACCATTTATTATCCAAGCGATCTTTGTTGATTTTGCCCAATAGTTCAATGGTTTCAAACATATTAAACACGCCATCTTTTTCACAGGGTGAAAGATAATAGCGTTTAGCTTGAATTTGGCTTTCGATATATTGGCAAAAATCGATAAAATCGGAGTGATTTTCGGCAACAATGCGAACCTCGTTGGCGGTGGATTGAGCTATTTTTTTGTAGCGTGACTGATAGCAAAATTTTGGACTAAGTGCAATGTAATCAACTAACGGATCGACCTTACCAAGCCCATTACTTTCAATGGCGATAAAATACCCCGCTTTTTTAAGTGACAAAAGCAATTCAGGTAACGCTTTAACCATGGTTGGCTCGCCACCGGTAATTATGATATTTTTAGTTTTATATTTGCTCACTTTGCCAAGCAGTTCCGCCAACGAAAAGCGAGTAAACTGACGAAAATTTGTATCGCACCAAGTGCACTTCAAATTACACCCAGAAAAACGGATAAAAACGGCAGGCATACCTGTATTATAACCTTCACCCTGCAAGGATTCGAAGATTTCAACAATACGAAACTCGACCATATTAACTCCGACGGTATTCGCAATATGAGGTGGGCGTTTCCCATAATTTGATCATCGAAACAGGCAAGTATTGCGACAGACGATCGTAAATAAACTGGCTCATCCCCTCGGCTGTTGTTCGGCAGGGAAAGGCAAAGATTTTTCGATCCATCTCTTGCAATAACGACGCAATACGGCACTCATTAGGGTTATTTTGATTGTAAAGGTAAGCATGATCGAGTGGATCGGCAATATGCTGTTTAACGATTTGCTTTAAATTGGCATAATCCATGACCATATCTTGGCTTGAACCGCTATCAATAAGAACACCGCTGACTTCGACTAATAAACGGTAAGTATGACCGTGCAGATTGTGACATTGCTTATTATGCCCATCTAACATATGACAAGCATCAAATTGAAATTCTTTGGCTATTTTGAACATGTTGTATTCCTAGTTTTTTTACGTGGGATGGGTTACGAACCACGGTTAGTAAGCTAACAAAATAAAAGGCGGCTACTATAATCGATAAACAGCAATTTGTCATCTTTGATATGTTATTGAGTGTGATATCGGTTGGTAGTGGTTTGGTATTATGCTTCTTTATTTTGGCTTTTTTAAAGCTTAAACTAATAAAGATCGTGCTGTACAAAATTTGTAAAAATATTCTTAACTTGCTCTTGAAAATTATTCTTCCACACTCATTTAATGATCAATGCAATGGTTTACATGAATTAAACATGCAAACCAAATCTATTGCTCAGGAGATAAACTATGAGGTTAGATAAACTTACCAACAAATTTCAACAAGCTTTAGCTGATGCGCAATCGCTAGCATTAGGTAAAGACAATCAATATATCGAGCCGGTGCATGTTCTATTAGCTATGCTCAACCAAGAAGGCAACAGCGTTGCACCATTATTGAATACAGCGGGTGCTAATGTTGCTGTTTTGCAGCAAGAATTAGCTCAAGCTATTGACCGATTACCCCAAGTTCAAGGTGTGGGTGGAGATGTTATTCCATCGCAAGAGTTTGTTCAAGTATTAAATCTTTGCGATAAATTATCCCAAAAGAACGGTGATAGCTATATTTCATCAGAACTCTTTATATTAGCCGCTTTAGAAGATAAGGGCAGTTTAAGTGATCTTCTTAAAAGATCAGGTGTTAATAAAGATAAATTTAGCCAAGCAGTCAATCAAGTAAGAGGTAACGATAACGTGAACGATCCTAATGCAGAAGATCAACGCGGTGCACTTAAAAAATACACCATTGATTTAACTCAGCGTGCAGAGCAAGGTAAGTTAGATCCAGTTATTGGTCGTGATGAAGAAATTCGCCGTACCATTCAAGTATTACAACGTCGTACCAAAAACAACCCAGTACTTATTGGTGAACCAGGTGTAGGTAAAACTGCCATCGTTGAAGGACTAGCACAACGTATTGTCAACCGCGAAGTGCCAGAGGGATTACGTAATAAACGTGTATTATCATTAGATATGGGCGCATTAATTGCGGGCGCAAAATACCGTGGTGAATTTGAAGAACGCTTAAAAGCGGTGCTTAAAGACTTAGCTAAAGAAGAAGGTCGCATTATCTTATTTATTGACGAAATTCACACCATGGTCGGCGCAGGTAAAAGCGACGGAGCAATGGACGCTGGTAATATGTTAAAACCCGCATTAGCTCGTGGTGAATTACACTGCGTGGGAGCAACCACACTTGACGAATATCGTCAATATATTGAAAAAGATCCGGCATTAGAGCGTCGTTTCCAAAAAGTCTATGTTGCCGAACCAACAGTTGAAGATACTATTGCTATTTTGCGTGGTTTAAAAGAACGTTATGAACTACATCACCATGTGCAAATAACCGATCCGGCAATCGTAGCTGCAGCTACATTATCGCATCGTTATATTTCTGATCGCATGTTACCTGACAAAGCGATTGATTTAATTGACGAAGCCGCATCAAGTATTCGTATGCAAATGGATTCAAAACCAGAATCTTTAGATCGACTTGAAAGGCGCATAATTCAACTTAAACTTGAACAACAAGCGCTTAAAAAAGAATCTGATGATGCGAGTAAAAAGCGACTAGAAATGCTAAACGATGAACTTTCTGAAAAAGAAAAGGAATATGCTTCACTTGAAGAAGAGTGGAAGTCAGAAAAGGCAGCTGTTTCGGGTACTCAAAACATAAAAGCAGAACTAGAAAAGGCACGTACTGAAATAGAGCAAGCTCGTCGAGCTGGCGATTTGAACAAAATGTCAGAATTACAATATGGCAAAATTCCAGAGCTTGAAAAGAAACTTGCTTCAGCAACGCAATTAGAAGGCAAAACCATGAAGTTATTGCGTAACAAAGTGACCGATAACGAAATTGCAGAAGTATTATCTAAAGCGACAGGTATTCCAGTTTCTAGAATGCTTGAAAGCGAAAAAGATAAACTATTGCACATGGAAGATGCCTTACATAAACGTGTAATTGGTCAAAATGAAGCAGTATTAGCGGTTGCAAATGCGATTCGACGTAGCCGAGCAGGGCTTTCAGATCCAAATAAACCGATTGGATCATTCCTATTCTTAGGACCAACTGGTGTCGGTAAAACCGAGCTTTGCAAATCACTGGCTAACTTTATGTTTGACAGCGAAGATGCTATGGTGCGTATAGACATGTCCGAGTTTATGGAAAAACACTCCGTTGCTCGATTAATCGGTGCGCCTCCAGGTTATGTTGGGTATGAAGAAGGGGGTTATTTAACCGAAGCAGTTAGACGACGACCATACTCAGTAATTTTACTTGATGAAGTTGAAAAAGCACACCCAGATGTCTTTAATATCTTACTGCAAGTATTGGATGATGGGCGCTTAACAGATGGTCAAGGTCGCACAGTTGATTTTCGTAACACTGTCATAATTATGACATCAAACTTAGGTTCTGACCTAATTCAAGGTCAAGTTGAACTAAGTTATGATGAAATGAAATCTCTAGTGATGACAGTTGTAACCAAACACTTTAGACCAGAATTTATCAATCGTATTGACGAAACAGTGGTATTCCATCCATTAGGTAAAGAAAACATCAAAGCGATTGCAAAAATTCAGTTAGCATACGTTGAAAAACGTTTAGAAGAACGTGGTTATCAATTGGATATTTCGGATGCGACACTTGAACAATTAGCTAAAGTTGGCTTTGACCCAATTTATGGCGCAAGACCGTTAAAACGAGCTATCCAACAAGAGATCGAAAATCCATTGGCGCAACAAATATTGTCAGGAAAATTAGTCCCGGGTAAAGCCATTCATCTGGATTTAGTTGGCGACAATATCGAAGCGAAACAGTAATTAGATATCACAAATTACAACCGACCTTGTGGTCGGTTTTTTTATATTAGTAAACTAAGTTTTTTAATTATCGAATCATATTTTAAAAAACAGTAATCTAATTAATATGGATTTATATATGCATTAAACTATCTCTTGATAAGTTTAATCAATTATATTTTAGATTATTATTTGTACAATATATTGATTATAAATATTTTGTGTATTAAGAACTCACATGAGCTGTTATTTTTTATTTGTGATTATCAAAAACAAAACTTACAATACCTTGTGGTTATATAAGTTAGGTTAAGTAAAATGTCTATTGCTGTAGTTGAAGTTAATCGCCAAGCAATCCTTCATAATATTGAATACTTTAGGAAAATAGCTCCTGGTACTGAGCTTATCGCTATTATAAAAGCTAATGCTTATTCCCATGGAATCCAAAGTGTTGCTCAATTATTGCACGATAAAGTCGATAGTTTTGGAGTTGCGAGAATTGCTGAGGCGCAAATTTTACGTAAAATAAAAATTACTACGCCCATTATTACGTTAGAAGGTTTTTTTCCTCATGATAATGTTTGGGATATAATTGATTTCAATGTTCAGCCTACCATTCATAGCGAATGGCAGATAGATATTTTAAATAAATTGGCTGTTCAAAATCAAATTACTGTTTGGTTTAAGTTAGATATAGGAATGCACCGTTTAGGTTTTAATCTTGAACAAGCAAAAAAAGCGTTTTATCGCCTAGCTAGTTGTCCGGCAGTCCGTAAACCAATTAACATTCTCAGCCATTTCAGCTCTGCAGACGAGCTTACTTCAGATAAAACATTGCAACAGATTAAATTGTTTGATGAATTTATTACTTCCATTGAAAATAGGTCACTAATTGGTAAATCTTCTATTGCTGCATCGGGCGGGATCATAGCTTGGCCAATGTCACATCGAGATGCTATTCGTCCTGGTATTGCATTATATGGTGTTTCACCGTTTGATAAACCGATTTACGAATTAAAACCAGCTATGACGTTTAAATCTGAACTAATTGCTGTGCGTGAACACAAAAAGGGTGAATCGGTCGGTTATGGACAGATTTGGACAAGCAAACAAGATACAAAATTAGGTGTGGTTGCAATGGGGTATGGTGATGGCTATCCTCGAAATATTCCAGCTAATACACCTGTTTTAATTAATGAACGTCGTGTGCCTATTGTAGGTCGAGTTTCAATGGATATGATCGTGGTTGATTTAGGGGCTGATTGCCTAGCTATGCCGGGTGATGAAGTGATCTTTTGGGGAAAGGGATTAATGGTTGAAGAGATTGCTAAACACACAGGTATTAGTGCCTATGAGTTAATAACGCGTTTAACAGCTCGAGCAAAGATTTGTTATATAGATAAATGAGTTATGATTAAAAAGATATTTTTATACACTTTGATAACATTTACTTTTATTATTAGCAGTTTTATTGGCATAGCTTATTATTATTTATACCAATTTTCTAAAAAGCAAATTCATGTAACTGATAGTAATAAAATGTTTATTCTAAAAAAGGGAATATCATTACATCAATTAGTTGATCAGATTAAAGAAGCTAATTTAATGGATAATGCTTATTTACTTCCTTATTTATATAAATTGCACCCTGAATTAAGTTCAATTAAAGCAGGAGCTTATCAATTGCAACAGCATATGACGAATGAAGAATTTCTAAAATTATTAGTTTCCGGCAAGGAAAGTTATTTTCCT
Source organism: Gilliamella sp. Choc4-2 (assembly GCF_001690355.1). Classification (GTDB taxonomy): domain Bacteria; phylum Pseudomonadota; class Gammaproteobacteria; order Enterobacterales; family Orbaceae; genus Gilliamella; species Gilliamella apicola_A. Next base: position 22,940 of record NZ_LZHG01000022.1, on the reverse strand, counting down.
ATTCAATTTGTGGAAGGAAAACGTGCTCAAGATTGGTTAAATTTATTAAAAAATGCTCCCTATGTAAGACAAACATTATCCGAAAAATCGAATGAGGAAATTGCTAAATTATTAGGTATAGAAGGTTCGATTGAAGGTTGGTTATCTCCTAATACTTACCTTTATACTGCTGATTCCTCTGATATTAGTATTTTAAAACGTGCTCACGGCGCTATGAAAAGTAATCTTAAACAAGTTTGGGAAAATCGTGATTCTGAGCTTCCTTATAAAACTCCATATGAGCTGCTTATCATTGCTTCAATTATTGAAAAAGAAACGAGTTTAAGTACGGAACGGGCTAATATTGCTTCAGTATTTGTTAATCGTTTGAAAAAAAAAATGAAGTTACAAACTGATCCAACAATTATTTATGGGTTAGGAAATAATTATACAGGTAAAATTAGGCGTATCGATTTAACCGATATTAAAAATCCTTATAATACTTATATCATTGAAGGATTGCCACCTACTCCTATCGCCATGCCGAGCCTGGCATCCTTAGAAGCAGCAGCTCATCCTGCTAAAACAAACTATTTATTTTTTGTTGCTAATGGTACAGGAGGACATACATTTACCAGTGATTATAATAGTCATAAGCGGGCTGTAACTTACTATCGTAAGTTAATTAAATATTAAAATTAAATATTTTCAAATGGCTAACAGAACTATTGTTATTTGTTTAGAGTATAAAAAATTAATCTTCTAAAGAAAAAGCATCAAGTTGCTTAATAAGCTTTAATAGCTCGTTGACATTTTCACCTTCTTTTAGTGCTTCTTCAAAATAAGGGTGCAAGGCAAATTTAGGTAATTTTATACCCGAATCAATTAAAATTTGCACTCTTGGTATAAATACCCATTGTAACCATTCATGAGCTTGCATTGTGTCAATCGCAAATGGTTCTTGACTTAAAAATGCATCAGCATGTGGCGGGCTTATTTGCCATAATTTTATATTCTGTAACTCTTGTTTGATCTGTTCAATTTGGTTTGTTATTGCTTGAGCTAACTTTTTTTGTGCCAACAAATTATTATAATATTGCCAATCAAAACATGGTCCTGGATCCGTTTTTCTATCTGGCGCAATGTCACTATGCCCAGTAATATTTTTAATGGGATAAGTCTGTTCAAGTAATAAAGTTACTTTAGCTAACTGAGCGTACTGAATTTCGGTAAAATTTTCGCTATCACAACCTTCTATTTCAATACCAATCGAAAAATCGTTACAATTTTCTTGCTGTTCAAACTGTGATTTTCCTGCATGCCATGCCCGTTTATCAAATGCTACAAACTGAATTATTTCGCCATCACGACGAATAAATAGATGGCAGGATACTTGTAATTGATATATTTCAGCAAAATAGGGATGTCCTGTTGGATCAAGCTTTCCTGTAAATAGTTGCTCAACATAAGGACCTCCATATTGATTAGGGGGCAAACTTATATTGTGAATTACTAATAATGTAATCGGTTTTTCATTGGGACGATTATTATAAAAAGGTGAAATGATCTGTTTTACGCCTTGTAACCAACCATTAACAATTTTTAAAGACATATTGACTCCAATACGATTTGATAGACCTACTTTTAAATTAATTTTTTATTGCGAAGTAAATCACACAAAATGAAAACAATTGAAATAAGTAAAATAATTCTGTGATTTATTTTACTTATTTCACATTGGTCTATTATTTCATTTTTTTTTTAAGCTATAAAGTCAATTATGTTAAATATTTATTTTACTTACTAAGATACTTTATGAATAACCAATCTGGATTTTCATTATTTGAACTTATGATCGCTATTATCGTTATTGCTATATTAACTGCTATTGGTTTACCAGCCTATCAAAGTTATGTTAAAAAAGCAGCAATGACTGATATGTTACAAACAATGGCATCATATAAAACAGCTGTTGAAATTTGTGCTATAGAGCAGGGGGAGTTGGCTAATTGCAATAATGGTAGTAATGGTGTACCAGCAACAAGAGCTACCAATTATGTTACTTCGATAACAGTTAATCAAGGTGAGATAACCTTGGTCGGAAAAAGCGTTTTATCAGCTTTAACAACTACACTGACTCCAGTATTAAATTCTGAACATGGGAATTTAGATTGGAATCGTAGTTGCGTAACTTCGCCTATAGATACAAGTTTAAAGAGAATTTGTGAAGATATTTTCAAATTTTGATTTGGTAGTATTTTGGAACTAGGAATAGTTAATGCAAGAAGAACAATTGATAGAGAGTATTGATAAACTGTTACTTGAAGCATTAAGCAAACGTGCTTCAGATATTCATTTTGAACCTTATCAAAACAGCTATCGTATACGGATGCGGATTGATGGAGTCTTGCAAGAGATGCTTTCACCGCCTCTTTTTCTTGCTAAGCAAATTGTAGCTAGGTTGAAAATTATGGCTAAGTTAGATATAGCCGAACAGCGATTACCCCAAGATGGTCAATTAGTGATTGATAATTATGCAATGCGCATTGCAACCTTACCTGTAATGAACGGTGAAAAAGTTGTTTTGCGAGTAATGGACAATCATGAGACACAACTTTCACTCTACGATTTAGGTTTAACAGAGCAAAATCTTTCTATATTTCAGCAGATTTTAGCTCAACCACAAGGGTTGGTTTTAGTTACAGGGCCTACTGGAAGTGGTAAAACAATAACGTTATATAGCGGATTGAAAATGCTAAATCAATCTTATCGTAATATATGTAGTGTTGAAGATCCTATTGAAATTCCTTTAGAAGGCATTAATCAAACAGCTGTTAATATGAAATCAGGATTAAGTTTTTCAGTTATTTTACGAGCCTTATTAAGGCAAGATCCCGATGTTATGATGATAGGCGAAATTCGTGATCGTGAAACTGCTGAAATTGCTATTCAAGCTGCACAAACAGGACATTTGGTTTTATCTACACTGCATACTAACTCAAGCATTGAAGGTGTAACACGACTAAATCAAATGGGAATTGAAAATTATCTTTTATCGTCGTGTTTAAAACTTGTTATTGCTCAACGATTAGTTCGTAAGCTTTGCCCTTATTGTAAACTAGCAGCAAGTGAGCTTATTATGTTTGGCCAAGAACCCTCACCACATTTTATTGCAACAGGATGTTCACACTGCATTGGTGGATATCTAGGGCGCATAGGTATTTACGAATTTTTATTAGTCACTCGTGAAATTCAGAATCAGATCTTAAATAAACAAGCTATTTCACCATCGAATATGATCACTCTTAAAGAAGCAGGGCAAAAGTTAGTTATAGAAGGGGTGACATCATTGGCGGAGCTACATCGTGTATTAGGAGATTTGATATGAAAAGGCTTTATTATTGGTATGATGATGATTTTTGTCAACATAAAATTATTGCTCGTTCGAGACAAGAAGCCAAACGGCAATTATTATTACAAGGTAAAATAGTAATCAGGCTAAACGCAAGTATATTTATTAGCACTAGTAGTTTTAAACATTCTGAACTGTTAATCATTACTAAACAGATGGCAACTATGCTCAAAGCAGGTTTGCCACTTATTGAAAGTTTAAAATTATTATCGCAAGATAATCCTAAACCACAATGGCAATATCTGCTTATTGAAATCGAGCAACAGGTAGCTAAAGGTGAAACACTATCAAAGGTGTTAGCTCTGCATCAATCAATTTTTCCAAAACTATATTGTGAAATTATTGCTACAGGTGAATTGACAGGTCAACTTGATAAGAGTTTCGAACAATTAGCATTACAACTTGAAAGGTCGATACAATTACAAAAGCGTATTAAAAGCGCCATGCGTTATCCTTTATTTTTATTGTCTGTATCTTTAATTGTTATGTTAGTTATGTTGTTATGTGTATTGCCAAGATTTGTTGATGTTTATGAAAGTTTTGATGCTGATCTACCAGTGTTTACGCAATTTATTATCAATATGTCTACCTATATACAATATAATTGGTTTAAAAGCATTTGTATCTTTATTTTTACTTATGTAATTTATAAATATTATTTGAAAGCAAATTATCAAATAAAAATAGATAGTTGGATAATTAAGCTTCCAATATTGGGAAAAGTTATTCAGGTTAACCATTTAACCCAAATTTTTCAAACTGTTTCAATCACACAGTTTGCAGGAATTCCTTTATTAACTGGCTTACATGCAGCAGCTAATACAATGCACAATACTTATTATCTTAATACTGTTCATCAAATAATAGTTGGAATTGAGAAAGGGTATTCTTTCAGTTCTGTTTTAAAACAACAAACGCTGTTTCCCGATTTATGTAGCCAGTTAATCCATGTGGGAGAAGAGTCAGGTACACTGGATTTAATGCTTCAAAAATTAGCGTGTTACTATCAAGAACAGAGTCAAATATTGATCGATAATTTGTCGCAAACTTTTGAACCCTTATTTATGATAATTTTAGCAGTCATTATTGGTAGCTTAATTGTTGCAATGTATTTACCGATTTTTCAACTTGGCGATGTTATTCATTAATTATGATTATGATTGTTTTTAGTTTAGGGCTATGTTTTGGAAGTTTTATTCATGTTGCTTATTATCGTTTTTCATCAGAGCAATCACTATTCGAGTATTTCAGAGCAATTTGTTTTAATCGTTCCAGGTGCCCTTCCTGCCAACATCTATTAACAGTTTGGCAATTGATACCTGTTCTTTCTTGGCTTATTTTAAAAAGGCGATGTTATTATTGCTTTTGTAAAATTACCTATCGGTGCATTATAGTAGAAATTATAGTGGCCATTATTTTTATGGCAATTTTTTTACATAGAGGTATTGATTTTAAAAGTGTTTTTCTTATGCTACTCGCTTGTTATTTCTTGCTATTGGGCATGATTGATTTTCAATATTACTTATTACCCAATTTTTTCACTCAGCCGTTAATGTGGCTAGGTGTTTTGTGTGCATTTTTTCAATTGTTCAATCATTCATTAAGTGATGCAATGATAGGTATATTGTTTGGTTACCTTTTGTTGAAAATTCCAGCAATGTTATTTTATCTTATAACCAAAAATCATGGGCTAGGGCAAGGTGATATCAAACTGTTTGCCGCATTCGGTGCTTGGGTTTCTTACCAATCTTTACCGATTTTATTGATTATTGCATCTTTATTGGGTATTGTGTATTTTCTTTTCTTACGTTACGTTCTCAATAATAAATCCCTAAAATTCATTCCTTTTGGACCTTTTTTGCTTATGTCTGGGTATTGCTTTTTCTATATTTTATAGATAGTGAATCTAGAGTGCTATTTGTGATTTGTTTTTATTCGATAGGATAGCTTTCTATTTGCATATAACTAAAATTAATAATGATAGTGAAATTGGTTATTTTAGATAAAGCTTAAATCACATTATAGTAGTGATTAGTTTACTGAACCATAACCAATTAATTAAACAAGGAATTTTAAATGACGGCTATTAATGAATTAAAAAATGAGATGATCTCTTGGAGACATTACATTCATGCTCATCCTGAAACTGCATTTAAAGAAATACATACCACCCAATTTATAATTGAAAAACTGCAATCGTTTGGTATTACTGAATTATATACGGATTTTTCTCCAACGGGTGTAGTCGGTCTTATCAAGGGTAATAGAAAAGGTCGTTTTATCGCATTGCGCGCTGATATCGATGCATTAGATATTGTTGAAGAAAATTCATTTGATTATTGCTCAACAATACATGGCAAGATGCATGCGTGTGGTCATGATGGGCATACAGCAATATTATTGGGTGTAGCTAAATACCTTAATTTGTTTCGTGATTTTTCTGGTACCGTTGCAGTTATTTTTCAACCAGCTGAAGAAAACGAAGGAGGGGCAAGAGTTATGGTTGAAAATGGTCTATTTGAACGTTTTCCTATTGAAGCTATATATGGCTTGCATAACCAACCAAATATGGCGTTAAACCATTTTTATATCAATCATGGTGCAATAATGGCATCTTTTGATGTTTTCGAAATCAAAATTACAGGTACAGGTTCACATGCTGCCGCTCCCCATTTAGGTAAGGATTCTATTTTAATAGCAACACACATTGTTAGCACTTTACAAAGTATTGTAAGCCGTAATACCGATCCGTTGAGTGCCCTAGTAGTTAGTGTTACTCAAGTTCATAGCGGTGATACCTGGAATGTGTTACCTCAAAAAGCAGTTATCCGCGGAACGGTTCGTGCCTTTAGTCCTCAATTACAAGATATGGCAGAAAGTAGAATTAAAGAAATAGCAATAGGTATTGCTACTATATTTGAAGCTAAAGCTGAAGTTAATTACCAAAGGCGTTATCCTGTAACAATTAATCATTCAAATCAAGCAGATATTGCCATTAGAGCTGCTACTCATATAGTTGGAACTAATAAAGTTGTGATAGATACTAAACCATCCATGGGAGCTGAAGACTTTGCATTTATGTTGCAAAAAATACCCGGTGTTTATGTATGGTTAGGTGCGGGTAATGGCGCTAACTTACACCATCCTACTTATAATTTTAATGATGAAATATTAATAACAGGTGCCAAATATTTTATTGAAATTGTTAAACAGGAGTTAAGTTAATAAGTATTTTAATGAGTAGAAAATTATAGAATAGAAAAATTTATGCTCATTAAAAACCGATCTAATAAGTAGTGAGAATTGATAATTAATATTTAACAATCATAGCTCAATTCTCATCTATTTTAATAATTAGTCGACAAAATAAATCTTTTATTAATTTATGTTCAGTACATTCTTATATAATTCAATATAGGATATCGTTGATAATCAATAAATTTTTATATTTTTAAATAATCAATAAAAAGATCTATCATCAATTGAATGTCAGGCGGCTGTCTGTATGTCCTTTTATTCTAAATTGTGTATTAAGATCGATGCCATTAGGCAATACTATTTGGACATAAATATCATTATCTTTGTTTAATTTGAGTGCTGCTAAAATTTGCCCACTTTCTCGCCAATGATCATTAATTTGATATTCAATCGTGTCACCTATAATTGGTAAGGCCTCACTCTTGCCCGATAATAAATAGAGCCCTCGTTTGTTGGCACCGCGAAATTCTGCTCTAGCAACCATTTCTTGCCCACAATAACAGCCTTTATCAAAGCTAATAGCATCAAAGTATTGTAAGTTAGAGGCTTGTGGTAATAAACTTTCTATATTGGCGATGTCAATAACAGCATAGCCTGCTTCTAAGTCAAGTTGTAACCATTTATTACATGGTAATAAATCATCTACTATAGGCTCTGGAGTTATCATAATAATGCGAGTTTCTGGTAATGGTAACTTGATATAAGTGATATTATTGTTTGTAATACAGTTTTTATCTTTTAATAGCGAAATAACCTTGCTAGGTATCGCATTTGAAACTAATCCAACCATATTTAAATCTTGAACAGATTCAATAGTAATTTTAGAAAAAATAGCATACTTTTTTAATTCTTCAATTTGCTTTTCAGCAACACTTTTACGAACAATGTAATATATGTCTAATCCTCGCTTAAAGATTAATAAATTACTCCACATTCTACCTTTAGCGTCACAATGAGCAGCAAATATTGCTGATTGTTCAGAAAGTTTGTTAATATCATTAGTAATTTGACCTTGTAAATATTTTTGACTGTCGTCGCCAGAAACTTTAACTAGTTGCCAATCTGCAAGAGAGATTGAATTGCAAGAATAATTGCTCATGATAGTACCTTATTGGAAATAAATGATTCTAGTACCTAGTGGCTAGATTAATTACTTTACAAAGTTTATATAAGAAATTAAAAACAGACAATAAAATCAATCAATAATATTATAGTAAAATTGGTAGGTTGCGGATTTATCAGTGATATCTTAAAAAAATAAATTATTTAATGTTAGAGAAAACTAATTGTCTTAGTTTATTGACTTTATTGATTTTGTATATGAGTTGATGCAAAATGAATCACTTAATGATAAATAAAGTTATATTGGAGGCAAAATCCATGGCAAAACTATCTGGCGCAGAAATGGTTATCCAATCTTTGATAGATCAAGGAGTAAAACAGATATTTGGTTATCCCGGTGGCAGCGTACTCGATATCTATGATGCTATTCATACTCTTGGTGGAATTGAACATATTTTAGTCCGCCATGAACAAGCTGCAGTACATATGGCCGATGGTTATGCCAGAGCAACGGGTGATGTAGGCGTGGTTTTAGTTACATCAGGCCCAGGTGCAACTAACACCATTACGGGGATTGCAACAGCTTATATGGATTCGGTACCGTTAGTAATATTATCTGGGCAAGTTGCTAGTAATTTAATTGGTAATGATGCATTTCAGGAATGTGATATGGTTGGTATTTCACGTCCAATTGTAAAACACAGTTTTTTAATCAAAGATAGCAAAGATATTCCTGAGACTATCAAAAAAGCGTTTTATATTGCCTCTACAGGTCGGCCTGGTCCTGTTGTTATTGATTTACCTAAAGACATTGTTAATCCTGCCAACAAATATAATTATTATTATCCAAAATCTATTGCTATGCGCTCTTACAACCCAACCATACATGGACATAAAGGGCAAATAAAAAAAGCGCTGACCATTTTATTAACTGCTAAAAAGCCTGTTTTGTGTATCGGTGGTGGAGTAATTGCGGCAAATGCCAGTGATGCAATTAAAACGTTTGCTGAAAAATTAAATTTGCCAGTGACTTCAACATTAATGGGGATTAGTGCCTTTCCAGGTACTAATAAACATTATCTTGGTATGGTTGGTATGCATGGTGTTTATGAAGCCAATATGGCTATGCATAATGCTGATGTTATTTTAGCTATAGGGGCAAGATTTGATGATAGAACAACAAATAATGTTGAAAAATATTGCCCAAAAGCTAATATTATTCATATTGATATCGACCCAACGTCAATATCAAAAACGATTATGGCAAGTATCCCTGTTGTGGGTGATGCTAAAATGGTGGTTGAAACAATGTTATTTCAAATTGATGAGCTAAATGTAGAGCGTGATTTAGATGCATTAGTTGATTGGTGGAAGCAAATAGAACATTGGCGATCTCGTCATTGTCTTGTATATAATCACGAAGGTGATCGAATTAAGCCGCAAGAAGCAATTGAAATTTTATATAAATTGACAAAAGGTGATGCTTTTATCACTACCGATGTTGGTCAGCATCAGATGTTTACTGCACTTTACTATCCTTTTGATAAACCCCGTCAATTTATTACTTCCGGAGGGCTTGGTACCATGGGTTTTGGTTTACCGGCGGCTCTTGGTGTTAAATTAGCTTTTCCTAAAAAGTGTGTAGTATGTGTGACTGGTGACGGTAGTATTCAAATGAATATTCAAGAGCTTTCAACTGCATTGCAATATGATTTGCCTGTTATTGTTTTAAATCTTAATAATCGATTTTTAGGAATGGTAAAACAGTGGCAAGATATGATTTATGCTGGTCGTCACTCCTGTTCCTATATGGAATCATTGCCTGATTTTGCTAAAATTGCAGAAGCTTATGGTCATGTAGGTATGGTTATTGCTAAGCGTGAGGAGCTCGAATTAAAACTTAAACACGCATTGGCAATTAAAGATCGATTAGTTTTTGTTGATGTTATGACCGATGCTACCGAACATGTTTACCCTATGCAAGTTCGAGGTGGAGCAATGAATGAAATGTGGCTTAGTAAAACGGAGAGAACTTAATGCGATATATTTTATCAATTCTTACAGAAAATGAACCAGGTGCATTATCTAGAATTATTGGTTTGTTCTCGCAACGTGGTTTTAATATTGAAACAATTACAACAGCACAGACAGAAGATCCTACCATGCACCGCATGACAATACAAACTAGTGGTGATGAACACGTCCTTGAGCAGATCCAAAAGCAGCTACATAAACTAGTTAATGTTTACCGAGTGCATGATTTAACCGAAGGACCACATGTTGAACGTGAAATAATGCTTGTTAAAGTTGCAGCGAAAGGGGCTGATGCTCGTGATGAAGTTAAACGTTGCGCTGATATTTTTAGAGGATCAATTGTGGATGTAACGGCAACACATTACATCGTACAATTATCGGGGACTAGCGAAAAACTAGACTCATTTTTAGCCTCAATTCGTGAAACGTGCAATATAGTTGAAATTGTTCGTTCTGGTATTATCGGTTTATCGCGCAGTTAGAAAACAGTAAATCCTTAATTTTCGTGGTTAAGAAATTAAGATTCAATTTTTTCAGTTAGTTATTATACAATAGGGTTTATAAGGAATAAGTTACAATGCAGATGTTGGTGGTCGTCTTAATTCAATTTATTGTTTCATTTATTTTTTATCCAATAAAAAAATATAGAAGCACTAAGTATAAAAAAAGCTAATGGCAAGTAGTTCGGTTAACAACTTCAAACCTATTAGAATAGTGACTAAAGACGAAATAAATAGTGTAGAAACATATTTAACGATGACTAGTCAGAAATCTTCAGGGGTAAAAAAGTTATCATTAGTTTCTAAAGATGTGATGTTAATATCCGGTAATTGTTTAAAACAAAATGAATTTTCACATCCCGAAGACACTTTTTCCTATAAAATCGATAATATTGATGTTACATTTCCTTTTAAAATGGACCGTTACCTTAGTGATTTTAACGAAGTTGAAATTGTGCTTACCCAAAATTACGCTATCGCCGTTAAGTTAAATGGTCATAAAATAGATTCAGCATTTAAAGCTATCTATTTGGCAGAACAAAAATATGATAAACAAAGTTCAATGTATTGGTTGAGCAGCACTTCAAAATATCCAGAAGGTGAAAACTTAGATGAAAATATTAAACACACTGTAAGTCCAAATCCTAAACTGAGTAAAAAATTTGGTTACGAAATTTTATCAGTTCGAAAAGAAACACTTCAAGAATCAGCTTGCCGTAATAAATCAAATAAAGGGATAGTCACGGTATTTTTTGGTATTTTTGCAATCAGCTATTTTAATGGTTTTTGGCAAACAAAAGAATTGCACGATCTGTTTTGGTTTGGGGTGAATTTTCTGGCTGCTATTTATTTTTATTACCGTAAACCAAAATCTAAAACAAAAGTGCAATTTATTAATCAAATAAGAGGAAAAATAAATCATAAAATTGCCAAATCACAAAAGATTATAGTTGGCCGTAATTTAGAGTTAAGCTATCCTAAAAATTGGCAATCATTTATTCCTGAAAGTAGTGTTTTTAATATTGAAATGGATGTTGATATAAACAATAAAAAAATTGTTCGCTATGGTTATGCTATGTCGGTTGGTAAAGAGGTTGAACAGTTTGGTCCACCAAGATTTTGGGGGCGTAATTTATGGCTTTTTTTGATAGGAACGTTCTTTATTTATGTTGTCTATACTCAAGCACATGTGAGTGATAATATCTCATTTGCTTATCATCAATTTAATCATGATTCACAACGTTGGTTTTTTGATGATGCATCAAAATTGTTAGATAGCAATATCAAGCCTGGTGATTTATTGTATTTAAACTTGAACGGGGAGTCATGGTCATGTGATAGGCCTGTTAAAGATGATGCTGATATATGCAAAAAAGCATTAATTCACAGTCTAACAACAGGTACATCTTTTCATTTAGTAATATCTAATGGATATTTTCATCAAACCGATGGCAAAGATGAAGCAAATTTACAATTGAGTAAGGCTGTAGATCCAAAAGCTGACAAAAAGTTTTATGCAGATCTTGGTCTGCTCAAAATTTCGGGATTCGTTTCAAAGGTTGATTATGACAGTAATCACACCATTGCAGCATTAACCATAAATACGCAAAGTTTATATCAAACGAATATAAGAGAAAATCTATTGCCAATGTGTTTAAGCCTACTGTTATTTGGGGTTTTAACTTCCACAACCATTTTTAACGGTTTCATGTTGTTGTTGAAACTAATTCAGAATCGACTTCGTAACAATAAAATTAAAAATTTATACGCTAATCGTATAATTTAGAATGATTTTCACGATTATTGATAATATTTAATCGTGAAAGTTGATTAGCTAAACTCGTTATAAGTTTGGCTAATATGCTTGTTGAAAACATTGGTTAAAAATAATTATTCAATTGTGAGCAAGGATGGATTCTGTTATACTATTTTCCCGTCTAATTCATCGTATATTGCATTGGTTTTTATCATTTAGCTTTAGTGCAATATTATTCTATTAAATAAATAATGGTCTGGTATTAATGGTCACGAATTATATCTTTGTTACAGGCGGTGTCGTTTCTTCTTTGGGTAAAGGCATTGCCGCAGCATCACTTGCTGCAATTTTAGAAGCCCGCAATTTAACAGTCACCATGCTTAAACTTGATCCTTATATTAATGTTGATCCAGGTACAATGAGCCCGACTCAACATGGTGAGGTTTTCGTGACAGAAGACGGTGCCGAAACCGATCTTGATTTGGGGCATTATGAGCGTTTTATTCGCACTAAAATGACGCGAAAAAACAACTTTACTACTGGTCGCATCTATTCTGATGTGTTACGTAAAGAGCGCCGTGGAGATTATTTAGGGGCAACAGTGCAGGTTATTCCTCATATCACAAATGCAATTAAGTCGCGTGTGATTGATGGTGCTAAAGGTTTTGATGTTGCGATTGTTGAAATCGGCGGCACGGTGGGCGATATTGAGTCACTGCCATTTTTAGAAGCAATTCGCCAATTAGCCGTTGATGTGGGGCGTGAACATACGTTGTTTATGCATTTAACATTGGTTCCTTATTTAGGATCTGCTGGCGAAGTTAAAACCAAGCCGACGCAGCATTCAGTAAAAGAATTATTATCAATTGGTATTCAACCCGATGTGTTAATTTGCCGTTCTGATCGCATCATCCCTGCTAATGAGCGAGCCAAAATCGCCCTATTTTGTAATGTGCCTGAGCGTGCGGTTATTTCGCTTAAAGATGTTGATTCAATTTATAAGATTCCTGCATTATTAAAATCACAAAATTTAGATTCCTTTGTTTGTAAACGTTTCAATCTTGATTGTAAAGAAGCTGACCTTTCTGAGTGGGAGCAAGTTATTTATGAAGAAGCAAATCCAGTTGGCGAAGTGACCATTGGTATGGTGGGTAAATATATTGCCTTACCAGATGCCTATAAATCAGTTAATGAAGCGTTAAAACATGGTGGATTAAAAAATCGTTTAACGGTGCATATCCGTTATATTGATTCAGAAGATCTTGAATCACGTGGTACCGATTTACTACAAGGTTTAGATGCTATTTTAATTCCAGGTGGATTTGGTTATCGTGGTGTTGAAGGCAAAATTATGGCAGCTCGCTATGCACGGGAAAACAAAATTCCATATTTAGGTATTTGCCTTGGTTTACAAGTAGCTATGATCGAATACGCACGTAATGTTGCTGGTATTAAAGATGCCAATTCAACTGAATTCGTTAAAGATTGTGCTAATCCTATTATCGCTTTAATCACTGAATGGAGTGATGAATCAGGTAATGTGGTTCAACGTAATGAGAATAGTGATTTAGGTGGAACTATGCGCTTAGGCTCACAAATTTGTCATCTAGAACCAAACTCATTAGTATATGGTATGTATAAAAACGAATCTATTGCTGAACGCCACCGTCATCGCTATGAAGTAAATAATAATTTATTACCAGAAGTTGTTAAAGCTGGTTTGAAAGTAACAGGGCTTTCAACAGATAGAAAACTTGTTGAAATTATTGAAATTCGAGAACACCCTTGGTTTGTTGCTTGTCAGTTCCACCCGGAATTTACCTCGACACCACGAGATGGACACCCATTATTCAGTAGTTTTATAAAAGCTGCCAAAGTTTATCAAGAGCAGCAACAAAAATAGTTTTGAATTAACATTAGTAAAATATCTGTCATATAGAGGAAAATAACATGGCAAAAATCGTTAAAGTACATGGTCGTGAAGTGATCGACTCTCGTGGTAATCCAACAGTTGAAGCTGAAGTTCATTTAGAAGGTGGTTTTGTTGGTCTTGCAATTGTACCATCTGGTGCATCAACAGGTTCACGTGAGGCGTTAGAACTTCGCGATGGTGACAAATCTCGCTTTTTAGGTAAAGGTGTTCTAAAAGCTGTTGAAAATGTTAATGGTCCAATTGCAAAAGCTGTAGTAGGTAAAGATGCATTGAATCAAGCTACTATCGATCAAATTATGCTTGACTTAGACGGAACTGATTTTAAATCTAATTTAGGTGCTAACTCAATTCTTGCTGTATCTTTAGCAACGGCTAAGGCCGCAGCGGCTGCTAAAGGAGTTCCACTTTATCAACATATTGCTGACCTTAACGGCACTCCAGGTCAATACTCAATGCCATTACCAATGATGAATATCATCAATGGTGGTGAGCATGCTGATAACAACATCGACTTACAAGAATTTATGATTCAACCTGTTGGTGCTAAAACAGTACGTGAGGCAATCCGTATGGGTTCAGAAGTATTTCACAATTTAGCAAAAGTTTTACATGCTAAGGGCATGAATACTGCAGTAGGTGATGAAGGGGGATTTGCGCCTAACTTAGGGTCAAATGCGGAAGCATTAGCATGCATTAAAGAAGCAGTAGAAAAAGCAGGTTATGTTTTAGGTAAAGACATCACTTTAGCAATGGACTGTGCTGCATCTGAATTCTATAACAAAGAAACGGGCAAATATGTATTGAAAGGTGAAGGCAACAAAGAATTCACTGCTCAAGAATTTACTCATTACTTGGAAGGTTTAACTAGTGAATATCCAATCGTATCAATCGAGGACGGTTTAGATGAAAGTGATTGGGAAGGTTGGGCTTATCAAACTAAAGCATTAGGTCACAAAATCCAATTAGTAGGTGACGATCTATTTGTAACTAATACTAAAATCTTCAAACAAGGTATTGAAAAAGGTATTGCCAACTCTATCTTAGTTAAAGTAAATCAAATCGGTACATTAACTGAGTCTATCGCTGCGGTTAAAATGGCGAAAGATGCAGGTTATACAGCGGTTATTTCTCATCGTAGTGGTGAAACCGAAGATTCTACAATCGCTGATTTAGCGGTAGGTTTAGCTGCGGGGCAAATTAAAACTGGTTCAATGAGCCGTTCTGATCGTGTAGCTAAATACAATCAATTAATTCGTATTGAAGAAGCTTTAGGTTCAAAAGCACCATTTAACGGGCTAAAAGAAGTTAAAGGTCAATAATTATTTTGCAGTTTGATCTATCGTTTAATAAAAACGGTGACTTGTTCGCCGTTTTTTATTTTCATCAACTTTTTTAACAATA
Organism: Gilliamella sp. Choc4-2; assembly: GCF_001690355.1. Classification (GTDB taxonomy): domain Bacteria; phylum Pseudomonadota; class Gammaproteobacteria; order Enterobacterales; family Orbaceae; genus Gilliamella; species Gilliamella apicola_A. The sequence goes on along the minus strand of NZ_LZHG01000022.1, from coordinate 7,605 downwards.
TATAGAAATAGTTGCGCTGATTTATATTGTGTTATACTCTTTGCACCTTGTATTCATGACTTATTTTTAATATATAATTGGTATTTCTTAATTTAGTCATCGCATTAATGTTTTCAATTAACTAGCTCAATTTAAATTTTTTCCTTATGAATAATATTACGAATATGTCTAAGCCAAAAAGTAAATGGCAATTATTTAACTGGCTTTGTACAGGTAAACTACCGTTAAATGAACTGTGGCTTAAAGCGACCTATCGTTATAAGTTTTTTTTAAGAACCTTATTTTTAAAAACAATTACACTTAAATGGCTCGATAAATTAAGGAAGTATCCTTTACTTGGGTATTACTTTTCATGCCAGACTAATTTGCCATGTAAGTTACAACGTCCATATTTGTCATCTTGTCTAACGCAAAAAGAACGTTTTGCTGCATTATCTTACCATTACGATTTTTTATCGCAGCACCCAGATAGTATGACAAAAGCATTTTATAATCCAGATTCACCTTATGTGCTAGCTAATTTAATAGTAAAGAATGATGTTAATATACAAATAGCCATTCAAGCGCGAAATAAATTTGCACGAGAAGGTGAAATAAGTCTTTATTTTTTTGATAATGAAGGTGTTGATTTGGCAACATTAACCTTTTGTATCATTGAATATCAACAAAAAACGACTCTGTTTATTGCTGGCTTACAAGGTAGTGGATATGCCGATGCAAGATCGCGTGTACAAAAAGCAACTAAAAACTGTTATGGATTATTTCCTAAGCGAGTGTTGATTGAAGCTGTATCAGTTATTGTTCATTATTTCCATTTAGAGCAAATTGTAGCCGTTGGAAATCAAACTCATATTTACAATAACTGGCGTTATAACAGTCGTCAGGAACAAATCTTATCTGATTATGATAGTTTTTGGTTAAGCATTGATGGTAAAAAAAATACCAAAGGTTTATTTATTTTACCAAACAAAATAGAACGAAAATCGATAGAAGAAATTGCTAGTAAAAAGCGTTCTGAGTATCGTAATCGTTATGCTTTGCTAGATCAAATGGCAAATGATATAGAAACACAATTAGCCTCTTTAACATAATTTAATATAAAGAGTATAGTAGTATTAAAAAGAAAAAGATAAATTGTAAGTTAGGAGATAAAGCATGTATTTTGGTATCCTTATTGCTCTGATTCCAATGTGTATAGGTTATTTGTTTAAATTCAAAAGCCAGAAATGGATAGATACGATTAACCAAACATTAAGTTGGATGATTTATTTAATGTTATTTATTATGGGCGCCGAACTTGCCCATATGGATAATCTAACTACTAATTTGCAAATTATTTTATGTTATGCCTGTGTTATTTTTGTTTGCTCGTTTGGCGGTAATTTTATTTTTTTAATTATCTTTGACTATTTTTTTACTTCCAAGACCAATAGCTTAACTCAAACTTATACATCACCTTTTAAGATGATTTTTGAATCATTACGTGTTTTTATTGCATTAATTATCGGATTTATTTGTGGATTATTGCCATTATTTATTTGGCAATATGCTGAAAATATAACTCAGGTTATACTGGTTTTTTTATTATTTTTAGTCGGAATTCAATTACGCAGTAATAATATTTCAATTAAGCATATTTTAATTAATAAAATAGGGGTGATGGCGACTATCTTGGTCGTTATGAGTGTTTTTTTAGGAGGAATAATTGCATCATTTATTTTAAACTTGCCTGTTCGCGTTGGTCTTGCAATGTCATCGGGATTTGGTTGGTATTCGTTATCGGGTATTTTAATGACAGAAGCGCATGGTGCTATTATTGGGAGTGCCACATTTTTAAATGATATTCTACGTGAAGTATCTGCAATATTATTAATTCCTATATTGATTAAACGTTATAAATTGACTGCACTTGGTTTGTGTGGGGCTACTTCAATGGATTTTACTTTGCCAATGTTACAAAAAGGAGCTGGTGTTATTATTGTTCCTTCAGCAATGGTTCAGGGTTTTTTGCTAACTTTGTTAATGCCAATTTTTATGGGACTGTTTAACTATGGATAACAAAATATAATTAAAAGTAATTTATTAATAAATCGATAACTATTCCTTTATATTACAATAACATTCTGTTTTCGATTTTTAAAACAGAATCTATAATATCTTAAGCTCTAGTTTATCATTATATAAGCGCTATAAAATTGCTCTTATAATAAAATTTTTAATCACATGAACTTACCGTCATATAACCAGCCTAAAATAGCTTATATTCAAAATTGGCATAGTTATTGCTATATGATACACTGCAGTAATCTAAATAGTTTGAGTGAATTATGATTACTAGAACGATTGATTATTGTGCTATTGGTCAGCGTCTACGTGCGTACCGAATCGCAGCCTCTTTAAAGGCTGAAGATGTCGCAGAAAGTCTTAAAATTTCAAGAGCAGCAGTATATCGGTTAGAAAAAGGTGAGATCGTTAAAATTGACACTCTAGAGCGCTTAGCTTTCTTACTCGACACGTCTTTTGCTAGTTTACTTGGTATTGACACTGAGTACTATTCGAGTGGTGAAGGCTTTTTTGAACGCATGCGCCAACTAGAACAGCAATCAACTCATATTTATTCTCACTTTGATCCTTTTTCATTTTTATTAACCTCTTCTGATTATTTGCCTCATTTAGCAATGATGTTAAATGAGGCAAATAAATCCATAGATCCTCAAAAATATGCAACTACCTTGTCTATTTTAAAAGATCGTAAAGCTCAGTTCCATCAATCAGTCCCAAAAGTTATTAATTTAATCAGTTTACGTAATGTAGAACGTTTTTTACATATTGGTTTGGTAGGTAATTTAGCTATTTCGCCAGGTAAAAAATCGGAAAGAATGTTACTAGCACGTAAAGAAGTTTATCACTTAATTCAGTTAATTGAACAGCAATCCCTTTCGCCAACGATTGCTATTACACAAGAAGCAATTCCGTCAATTACTTTTCAGATTTTTTATCAAGATGAGAATCCTATTTCATTAGCAATTAGCCCGTTTCGATTAGGTGAGTTACCTAATGTTACTACTGGTATTGCTTCGATTACCTCATCTTACGATGCAATTAAACGGTATCGTCATTTATTTGATAAGCTATGTGAAAATAGTGCTAAAAATAAGCAAGCAATTGATTTATTGAAAGCGACGTTAGAAAAATTTTAAAGAAGATTAAAGAGAGCCCTTATGTTATCCTTAACATTACAACCGATAAAAAGATTTAATGGTACAATCAATTTACCTGGTTCAAAAAGTATTTCTAATCGTGTGTTATTACTATCAGCATTGAGTAAAGGTAATACACGGTTAACGAATTTACTTGATAGTGATGATGTGCGTTATATGCTTGATGCTCTTGCGACGTTAGGTGTGAAGTATCAGCTATCACACGATCGTACGATTTGTGATGTGCAAGGTGTAGGCGGTATTTTGCAATCCGACCATGCATTAGAACTTTTTTTGGGTAATGCAGGCACAGCAATGCGTCCTTTAACTGCTACGTTATGTCTTGGAAATAATAATATTGTGTTAACGGGCGAACCTCGCATGAAAGAACGCCCAATTGGTCATTTGGTCGATGCTTTGCGTCAAGGTGGAGCTAAAATTGATTATCTTGAAAATGAAGGTTATCCACCACTACATATTCAAGGCGGCTTTACAGGTGGTGATATCAAAGTTGACGGTTCGGTCTCTAGCCAATTTTTAACAGCGTTGTTAATGGCTTCGCCATTAGCACAAAATGATACTCAAATTACTATAATTGGTGATTTGGTGTCTAAGCCTTATATTGATATCACTATTAAGATGATGGCTATGTTTGGTGTTTTGGTTACCAACCACAATTATCAAAAATTTACTGTTAAAGCTAATCAGTGTTATCAATCACCGGGAAATTATTTAGTTGAAGGCGATGCGTCTTCTGCTTCTTATTTTTTAGCAGCAGCTGCAATTAAAGGTGGTAGCGTTAAAGTAACTGGCATAGGGAAAAATAGCTTACAAGGTGATACCCAATTTGCTCATGTGCTTGAAAAAATGGGTGCTAAAATCACTTGGGCTGATGATTATATTGAATGTTCACATGGTGAATTAAATGGCATTGATATGGATATGAACCATATTCCCGATGCGGCAATGACTATTGCTACAACGGCATTGTTTGCTAAAGGTCCTACTACGATTCGTAATATTTATAATTGGCGAGTGAAAGAAACTGATCGCTTATATGCAATGGCGACAGAATTAAGAAAGGTTGGTGCAACTGTTGATGAAGGTCACGATTATATTACTATTATTCCACCAGTTAAATTAAATCATGCTAAAATCGAAACCTATAATGATCATCGTATTGCTATGTGTTTTTCGTTAGTTGCATTATCTGATACACCAGTGACGATATTAGATCCTAAATGCACAATGAAAACTTTTCCTGATTATTTTGAACAATTTAAACGATTAAGCGAACAATAAAATGAATAAAATAGTTCCCGTTGTTGCTGTTGATGGACCAAGTGGTGTTGGTAAAGGTACATTATGTCAAGCATTAGCGAATCATTTAAAATGGCACCTTTTAGATTCAGGAGCTATTTATCGCGTACTAGCATTATCTGCTCTTGAAAAAAATATTGCCCTGGATGATGAAAACCAGTTAGCTAATTTAGCATTAAATTTACCTTTGACTTTTGACAGTAATGATATTGAAGTTAAGGTTCTGCTAAGTGGTGTTGATGTAACTAAACATATTCGCAACGAAGCAACAGGTGGCGCAGCTTCAAAGGTAGCTGCACTCAATAAAGTTAGAGTTGCCTTATTACAACGTCAACGTGACTTTAGGCAAGCACCTGGGCTTATTGCCGATGGTCGAGACATGGGTAGCGTGGTATTTAGCGATGCACCTGTTAAAATTTTTCTTGATGCAAGTGCACAATCACGTGCTGAAAGACGAATGAAACAGTTGCAACATAAGCAAAAACATGTTAAATTCGCCGGAATTTTGCAGGAGATAACTGAGCGTGATGAACGAGATCGTAATCGGGTTATTGCGCCACTTAAACCTGCAGTTGATGCGCTAATAATTGATACTACATCGCTTTCTATTCAAGATGTTTTTGAACAATCTATTACGTATATAAACAAAAAATTGTGTTGTAAGTCAGTTTACAGCGTGAGTAAACCAAGCTCCATCACAAGGATGAGTGGAGTATCATCAATAACCCCATAAGACATGATGTAATGTGGACGTTAAATTAATTTTAAGTATATAAATATGACTGAATCTTTTGCTCAACTCTTTGAAGAGTCTTTAAATCAACTAGACACTCGTTCTGGTAATATGATCCGTGGTACTGTCGTTGCAATCGACAAAGATGTTGTTCTAGTTGATGCTGGTTTAAAATCTGAATCCGCAATTCCAGTAGAGCAGTTTAAAAATGCCCAAGGTGAATTAGAAGTTCAAGTTGGCGATATTGTTGATGTTGTGCTTGACTCAATTGAAGATGGCTTTGGTGAAACAATTTTATCTCGTGAAAAAGCAAAACGTCATGAAGCATGGATAATACTAGAAAAAGCAGTTGAAGATGCTGCAACAGTTTTAGGTGTTATTAATGGTAAAGTTAAAGGTGGCTTTACGGTTGATCTTAATGGCGTTCGTGCGTTCCTTCCTGGTTCACTTGTTGACGTTCGTCCATTACGCGATACTTCTCATATTGAAAATAGAGAAATCGAATTAAAAGTTATTAAATTAGATCAAAAACGCAACAACGTTGTTGTTTCACGTCGTGCAGTTATCGAATCTGAAAATAGTGCAGAAAGAGAACAACTTCTAGAAAATCTACAAGAAGGTTCTGAAGTTAAAGGTATCATCAAAAATCTTACTGATTACGGTGCATTCGTTGATCTTGGTGGAGTTGATGGTTTACTTCACATTACTGACATGGCTTGGAAACGTGTTAAACACCCAAGTGAAGTGGTTGAAGTTGGTCAAGAATTACTTGTTAAAGTACTTAAATTTGACAAAGATCGTTCACGTGTATCACTTGGCTTAAAACAATTAGGCGAAGATCCATGGGTTTCAATCGCTAAACGTTATCCAGAAGGTACTAAAGTAACTGGTAAAGTAACTAACTTAACTGACTACGGTTGTTTTGTTGAAATTGAAACAGGTGTTGAAGGTTTAGTTCACGTTTCTGAAATGGATTGGACAAACAAAAACATTCACCCATCTAAAGTAGTTAGCTTAGGTGATGAAGTTGAAGTTATTGTGCTTGAAATTGATGAAGAGCGTCGTCGTATTTCTCTTGGTCTGAAACAATGTAAACCAAATCCATGGTTACAATTTGCTGAATCACACAATAAAGGTGATAAAGTTAGTGGTAAGATCAAATCAATCACTGATTTCGGTATCTTTATTGGTTTAGATGGCGGTATTGATGGTTTAGTTCATCTTTCAGACATTTCTTGGAGTATGCCAGGTGAAGAAGCTGTTAAATCATATAAAAAAGGTGATGACATTGAAGCTATTGTTCTGCAAGTTGATGCTGATCGTGAACGTATCTCTTTAGGTATTAAACAATTAGAAGATGATCCATTCAGTAGTTTTGCCTCAAACTTCAAAAAAGGTGCAATAGTTAAAGGTAAAGTACTTGCAGTTGATGCTAAAGGTGCAACTATTGAAATTGCTGATGGTATTGAAGGCTATTTAAAAGTTCAAGATATTGCACGCGAACGTATCGAAGATGCAACCACCGCACTTAAAGTTGGTGACGAAGTTGAAGCTAAGATTATGAATGTAGATCGTAAAACACGTGCAATTTCTTTATCTATACGTGCAAAAGATGAAGCTGAAGAAAAAGAAGCTCTTGCTACTGTAAATAACACTGCTAATCAAGAAGAAGCATCATTTACTAATGCGATGGCTGAAGCATTTAAAGCAGCATCAAAAACTGAGTAAAAATTATTTATTTAAAGAGTAAAGAGGGCTTGCCCTCTTTTTCTTTTGTAGTATAAAATAAAAGAATTATATGCCTGCAAATAAATTAGGAGTGACCATGAACAGATCAGATTTAGCAGAAAGAATCGTCAACTGGCGGGCGCACCTTCCTGTGCAATTAGTTGATGAAGTAGTAAGGGATATTATTGAACAGATCGCTTTAGCAATGGAAAATAATGATCGTGTTGAAATTCGAGGTTTCGGTAGTTTTAGTTTGAACTATCGTGCCCCACGTAAAGCAAGAAATCCTAGAACAGGTACTAAAGTTGTGGTTAAACAGAAGTATATCCCTCATTTTAAACCAGGTAAAGAGTTACGTGAAAGAGTAAATAACGGCGTAAAAGCATAGTTTTCAAATATTCTTCATTGAAAACCTTTGAGTAAAATCAAAGGTTTTTTAGTTTATTAAGATTAGTAAAATTAAGATATTTAAAGTAGTTGCTGCATTCTAATTTTCAAAATTATTAAACTTTTTCATTGATTAAAATCTTAACGTCAAGTTTATTTATGATTAATTTTTAAATAGTTATAGGTAAGTTATATGTTTATATCAAATAAATATATAATATTGAGAGTTAGCTCGAA
>NZ_LZHG01000021.1 GCF_001690355.1 Gilliamella sp. Choc4-2 | reverse complement strand
CACGGTTTGTTGTTGAGTTACAGTCAAGAAAAAGACAAGGCTAACTATGTTGAAAAACTTACTCGAGCACAGTACTACACTGCATTGGGGGATGTGTATACAGCAGCGTTTGAATTACAACACCGCAATGACCACAACTATGGTGAAGACGCCACACATGAAGCATTAATTGCGGCTAAATTGGAGCGTAGTTTTTTTGATGGTCGAGATAAAGGGTATATTATTCAGCAATTAACGGTGGCCAAATCGGGCGATGTGGCAGATGATAACCGTACCACAATTGGTTATAACTCACAAATTACCGACAGTATTAATATTGGTGCGGAAATTTTTGCATCCAATCGAGGCGCTGGAGGGGGTATTCAGGCAGGTTGGGATGTTAATGAGCAGACTAATTTGTATACGAAAGTGTTAAATGATGTGGACTCTACTTCTGGGCGAGGCATTACCACGGTAGTGGGCGGTCGAACCAAAGCGACCAGTGAGCTGGAGCTTTATTCTGAGCGTCAATTCAAAACTAGCAAAATCGATCATACTACTTCAGATGTGTATGGTGTCAGTTATAAACCTACCGAAGCACAATTTATTGAAGGCTCTTACTCGGTTGGGCGTGTAAACAACCGTAATCGTGACCGTACTAGTTTATCGGGTCATGATGAAACGCGTCGTGATGTTTATGCGGCTGGTTACGGCTATAAAAATGATTGGTTCCAAATTCGTAACCGTCTGGAATATCGGATTGATGAAGGTAGTGAACGGATAAGACAATGGGTCACCACCAATAGGGCGAAAACGATTGTCAGCGAAAACTTAAGTTGGTTAGCACAGTTTGATTTTGCAAAAACTTTTGGGAATAAAGACACATCGAATGATGTGGTGAGCAACTATACTGAATCAATGATTGGTTTTGCTTATCGTCCTAAATTAATAAACAATCTGAATTTATTTGGGAAACTGACTTATGTTTACGGGTTAGATCCGGACGATCAGCTGATAGCGAATTCGACCTCATCGAGTGGGAAACGCTATACTTCAAGTTTGTATGACCAAAAGAGCTGGGTGTGGTCGTTAGAAGGGGTTTATGAATGGAATGCAAACTGGGAAACTGCATTTAAAGCAGCCCATAGGCAAGGTCATTTACGCTATAAAAATGAAAGTAACTGGTACTCATCAGGGGCGAGTTTGTATGCGCTGCGTTTAAATTATAAGACAGGCGATTGGGAATATCAGGTAGAGGGTCGTACGTTACGTACCGATTTAGCTGATGACCATAAAGATGGCTTTGTGACGAGTATTTACCGTAATATTGGCGATAATATTAAAATGGGCGTGGGGTATAACTTTACGGATTATAACGACAACTTAACACACTTGAACTATCGTTCACATGGTTGGTTTGTCAATGTAGTAGGGAGTTTCTAATGGACAGTTGGCAAAGCATAGAAATTGGAAAAATTATTCCCCAAGTTGAAAAGAATTTACGCATATCAGGAGAGAAGATAATGCGAACTGAGCATAATGTAGCAGTGGAAATAAATAGAAAGATTTCTGTAAAAAAAGGTTATCGTTATGTGTTTATATTAAAACATTTGACCCAAATTTTGGGTGCATTCATTTTTATGCTTATGGCTGTATCAATAGCAAATGCTACGACAATATCAGGTAAAGTTTACTGGGATTTCGATAATCATCAAAGTTTTAATATGCCATTAAATAATATTATGGTTGAATTAAAAGATGCTTCTGGAAATAGCTTAGCTCAAACAATAACACAAAATGATGGTAGCTATTTGTTCGATAATTTGCAATTAGGGCAATATACGGTTATTGCTAGTACAAGTAATAATGAAAGCATTAATCGAACATTAAATCTTTCCAGTTCAACCGGAGAATTGGGTGTTAACCTTTTTTTACAAGGTATGGGAGGAAGTATCCATTTAAGTGTCAAGGATGAAAATAATGTTGGGGTTAAAGATGTTCCTATTACGTTGATTAATAGTGTTTCCACAAATGGGCAGCTAATATTAATAAGTGATGATAATGGTGATATTAAGATCAATAACACATTAAAAGGGTATGCCAATAGTGCTGTATTTGGTCCTATAAACTTAGATACTTCGACATATATTTTATGGGATGTTGTTTTGCCAAATAATTCTCATAGATACCAAGATACTATCGATTTTAGTTCAATGAATGGAGTAGATCAAAGTGGTACCTTTAATATTAAAGCTCTCAATCGCTGGGGTGTTGATGGTATAGTCGCAATCGATCAGAATTATGATAATATCTATTCCGCTGAAAATGATACAGGCGCAATTGGGATGGATGTTGAGCTTTATTATCCCGGTACGACAACAAAAGTTTTAGGCACGAAAACAATTACCACAACGGAAAACGGTAAATTTCGTTTTGAAAAACTAGCGGTGGCAACTTATGATATTAAGGTAACTAATGTAGCTATGCCTTATATTCCAGTAAATGCAATGAGTGCAACAATTACAATCCCCGCTTTAGGAAACCTTAGTAGCCCTGACTTTTTACTTCAAGTTGATCAATCAGATCATTCATTAGCAGGTGTTTTAGGAAATGTATTTGAGCTGGCGTTGAACCAACAGGCACAGCCGGGTGCCGATTCTGGCGTAGAAAATGGAAATACTAAACCTACTAAGGGTAGTAGAGGTTTTTCAACTGATGTCATACTTTATCAACATGATGGTACTTCATGGAAAAAAATTGTGACACAAAGATCTAATAATCAAAACGCGGGATCTTATCAATTTAGAGGCTTGACCAAAGGTAAAGATTATAAAGTTGCAATCATGGAAGACGGAATTGATGTTAATAAATATGTTTTCATCAATGATACTGATGGTAAATCATCTAGTACATCTCCTCAATCAAGGAGCCTCCATAAAGGTAGAGTTACTTTAAGTAATGGTACGCAAGATAATATTGCCGGTAAAGAAATTATTGTTACCAATCTTAATAATACAATAAGTAATCAAAACTTTTGGTTTTCACCAAAATTTAATCAGTCATTAGGCGGAATGATTGTATCGACGACTTTAAAAACTGCTAATAATCATGATAGTTATGCGACGTCGATCAATGGTCTATCTACTAGAACAGCTAGTGCCTATATGAAATTATCTTTTTATGAAGAAGATGGTGTTACTCCATTGGTAGTTGATGGTCAACCTGTTAAGGCAACTTATGAAACCCAAGGTTTTTACGGAACAAGATCGTGGGTTACTGCAAGAACGGATCGTGCAGGGATCTATTACTATTCTCTTGATGACTACGATAATACTAAATTAGATTATGAGTCGCGTTCTAATTTTTTGATCAACATTAGCCCTAATAGCGGTTTTGAAGATGTCATTATTTTCAGAGGAAAAACACCGAATAGTATTTCAGGCTACATTTATTTAAATAATAGTCATAAAGGTACAATAGGCAGTTATAATCCAGAACAAGATACGCCAATTAGTTCAAATCGTGTGGTGTTACAGCGTAAACTTCCATCAGGGAAGTGGAACGATATTACTTATTTTGCAACTGATTCTAATGGTTGGTATAACTTTACTAATTTGCCAGATGGGGAATATAGAGTTATTGCTAAAAAAGAATATGGCAATATAAGTAATATAACGAAAGATGATGTCGATTTTGAAGGTAATGACCAAAATAATACTATCAATAGTGATGGTTCATCGACTATACAAGTTACAATTAGCGGGGGGCAAAACTATAATCGTGATACTAACTTTTGGTATAAACTTAAAGTTAATGACAATATTCTTCGTGGTCAGGTCTACCTAGATACTTATAAAGGTAATGGTGAATTAGAAATTGGTCAAACTTATAATGAAAACGATTTACCGCTTTTCGATGCAGATGTTTTACTTTGCCGTCTAGGTGCTGAATCTGATTGTGTGATAGGAGGACCGCTTTATATTGCACATAAAAGAACTAATGTTGACGGTAGCTATTTATTTACTAGTACCGATGATGGTATTGTTCCAAATACAGAATATAGGGTCAAAGTGATTCGCCATGGTACAACAGCGGTGACGAACTCTACTCAAGGGCTTGCACCTTCTTATATTGTTAAATTCAATCAGAATAGTGTACCAATTACTAAAAACTTTTTAATGCAAGGTAAAGCTGAATTTATTGGTTATCCAGTTAATGATTTAAATGGAGATGTTCAGTATGCCGGCGAAAATACTTATGAAACAGGGCAAGGTAATTTCAAAATCTACTATTACAATGGAAGTAGTTATGTGTTTTGGGGCGATATAGGGACTTACTACCATTCAATTAACCTAAAAATGTTACCTGAAGGAAAATATCGCATTATTCATAATAAAGATTCTAATAAAAATTATATAGATATTGCTGATATGGATCCAAATACAGAACTAGGGACATTTGATTTTGAAGTAAACTCTAGTGGTAATTTTACCCATAATAATCAACCTTCATCTAAGCAGTTGTTTTTACAGGCAATTTCTGTATCGGATAAGTTTAATGAGGTGTTCTCCGGCAAAATTTATCTTGATGTGAGTGGAACTGGGGTGAAGACTGATGCATCGATTGAATTGACTGCAGCTGATTTACAACACCTTAATAGTGGAAATTTATCTGTTGAGGGGATTTTTACACCGCGTATTTATCCTGGCTATTACAATGGATCGTTAAGTAGTATTGAAAGTACGCCTGATTTCATTGATAACCAAGTATCTGCAAATGGAAAATTTGCTTATACCAAAGCGAATTCAACTCGCGGTGGTTTATATGCTACTAATATGATTTTGCACTTGAAAGGACTAAATAGTAGCCAGTTTGAATTAGTGGGTAATAGTAGTGATCCACTACAAAGCTATCTACCAAACCAAATTAGAAACAATCTTGAATACATGCAAGTGTCTAATGTGACAAGTGCGCCAAATCAATATTGGTTAGTCAAACTAAAAAATAATACTGAAATTAGTGGTCAGCTTTATTATGACCTTAACGATGATGGTAAGTTTAATCGCGATGACCAGGATGTAGGACTTTCAGGCATTAAAGTTGCCCTTTATCGTAATAATCAGTTATATAGTTATACTTTAACAGATAATAATGGTCATTATGCTTTTAAAAATCTTTATGATGACAGTTATACCATTAAAGTACCTACGCAAAGCGAAGATCAACGTTATGAACTTCGAAGTCCTTCTGATACTTCTCCTGTTATAACTATCAGCCCAAGCAAACCAACTGCTTCAGGTGCTGATTTAGACTTTATTTATAAGAAAAATGGCGATGCAGTTATTGCGGGTTCTGTAATGATTGATATCAATAATAATGGGACTGCTGAATATAGTTATAATAAAACAGGAGATTTACCACTTAAAGATATAAAAGTTAATTTGTATCAAGGTGTTTCAGGTAATTTAAGTTTGTTTGCCTCTGTAAATACGAATGAATTTGGGCGCTTTAGTTTTAACAATCTGCCATTAAATAATAGTTATACAGTTATGCTAGATATGCAAACGTTATCACAAGATTATGGCATAATCGTTAATGCTGATGGCAATACCAACAGTTCGTTAACGCCTATTGTCTTTGATGATAAAGGGCGTACTGAGCAAAATAAATTCTTTTTAATTGCAGGAGGTTCTAATCCTTATCCTGCCGCAGGTAATAATTCTACTTCAGCAATAAAAAGTGGCATATCAGGCGAAACACTCGTTGAGGTAGATGTTAGTACTAATGAACCTATGGCGGGTGTGTTGATAAGCTTAATTGATTCAAATGGTAATGAACTTGTTCGCCAATATAGCGATACAAACGGGAAATATCATTTTTATAATTTGCCAAATGGTAATTATAAAGTCAATGTTCTTGATCCACCGAAGGGCTATACACTTATTAAAAATAGTGATGGTACCACTCAACCAATAGATACACTATCTGGTATCAATTTACAAAGTTCAGGTGTTGAAAATAAAAACTTCTATTATAAAAAGGCAAGTATTGGCGGTATTGAAGGTAAAATCTATGTTGACTTTGCCGATAATAATAGTGATTTTGCTCGGCTAAATCATTTTGCTCATTTATTATCTGATACAACGCCGGCTACAATAGAGTTACATGAAGGATCCGATGGTAACGGTACATTGTTAATGACTCGTACATCCGTTGATGGCGTTTATAGTTTCCCTAATCTAATGTATGGGGATACAGCTCATTATTCTGTAAAAATTATAATGAGTTCTATACCTAATTATGCATTTAAGATGAGTAAAGCTGGTAGCCAACCTAGTGATGTTGTTATTCCAGTTACGCTGCTCACTGAACAAGGATCCTTCGATAATCATTTCATGATTGTCGGTACGCAAGAAATTGGTGGTAATGTTTGGATTGATGCAAATAACAATAATACTAGAGACGTTGATGAAACAATTGATGGTGTTGATGTTACTTTGTCTTATATGGCTCCGGGCAAGAATCAATATGAAGAATTGAAATCTACAACAACAGCAGATATTGCAATTAATGGTGTTAGTACATCACAACATGGTCAGTATTTGTTTGATAAGTTGCCAAAAGGAACAAATTATCAGATCAAGGTAAAAACACCTGAAGCAACTACATTAATACCTGTTAGCCAAGTTGCCGATAATGCGGACACATTTAAGTTTGAGCCTTTAAATCAAAATAGTTTTAATAGCAGTACTGGTTATAAGTATTCCGGTACTATTAAGGGACATGTCTCTATTGATGTGGACTATAGTAAAAATAAAACAGATGTAGATGATCATTTAAAAGGCCTTAAACTTGTCTTGAAAAAAGTAGTAACTACAGCGGTAAGCCAACAAGGAGACATTACTGTAGAAACGGATGCTAATGGTAACTTTAGTGTTGAAAATCTATCAATGGGGCAGTGGGTTATTACAACAGCTACCTCACAAAGTAATGTAGCTGATTGGGGTAGTTATAAACTCAGCTATACTGATAATGGTACTGGTGCTGTCGAAGCTGTAACCAATGATCTGGCTTTGAATGTCACACTTTCAACTACTAATCCTTCAGTAAATAATATTGATATTGGATATCGTGGTGATAGTAAAATTACAGGTTATGTCGTCATAGATCGAGATGGTGATCATCGTTATAGTAATGATGATATGGCGTTTAGTGAACTTTCTACACCAATTACTCCAAAATTAATCTTAACTTCTGCAACAAATAGTGTTGGTTTTACTTCAAGAGAAGTTGTGGTGAATTCTGATGGTTCTTTTGAGGTATCAGACTTAAGCCAGCATAAATATAAGTTAACTAGTGTGGTGAACGATACTAATTATAAAATTGTGTTTAGTCCATCAAACTCAACACCAGCATCAGAATCGGCAATATTTGATGTGAGCGGGGCAAATGATACAAGCTATGTTGCTAATCCTGAAACCAGAGCTTTTGGATATGCTATTAACCGTACATTATCTGGCAAGGTTTATTTTGATATTGGTGGGAAAAAAGAGGCAAGTTTATTAAATCCTCCGCTTGATGGTGCAATAGTTAAAGTTGAGAATAAATACAATAACAAGGTGTTAACTTATACTCAAACTGTAGATAGTAATGGTGAATTCTCGTTTTCAAATATTACTGAAGGTGATTGGGTTGTTACCGTGTTACATCCAACTCGTAGAAATTTGGTCTACAGTTACTTTGTTGAAAAATTAGTAACACCTAGCTTAGTTAATAACGGTGAAATTACCTATAGTGTTAATGCAAATACCGATTCAGAGATTAAGTTAGATTTAGGTATGATGGGTAATAGTGTCGTAAGTGGAACGGTTGTTTATGATAATGATAGTAATGAACAACTGACAGCCAATATTGATACAGGTGTAGTTGGGTTAACTATCAATCTCATTGATCCAAATAATGATGCTGTAATTTATGTACAGGTTCAGACTGACTCAAATGGTAAATTTAGTTTTAATAATCTGGCGCAAGGTAATTATAAAATTAGAGTGACCGATCCGTCCAACCATTTAAATGGTTATGCCATTAGTTTTAGCCCTACAGGTAAAGCTTCGACAAACAATGCTTCTGATTCGGTTGTTATTGCTTTTAATAGCGATAATACTCAGTTAGATAATCAAGATTTTGGTTATCGGGGCATTGTTGGCGTTAGCGGTCATATTTATCAGGATATTTTAGGTAAAGGAGAACATAATACCAATTATCCAACTTTAGCGGGAATAACGGTGACTGCAACCAATCAAAGTAATAACATTACGCTTACTGGAATATCCGATGCAAATGGTAATTATTTGATACAGAACTTAACACCTGATACGTGGCAAGTAAAAGTCTCGAATTATCCTCAAGGTTGGCAAAAGAGTTATGTAAATTCTGTTAGTGGCGTTACCTTAAATTCTGATGTGACAAATATTACTATTGCTTCTGGTTCAGCTGTTGGTCAAACAGTTGACTTTGGAGTAAAAGGTAGTGCGAAGATTTTTGGTAAAGTGGTGGTTGATATGGATATCAATGATAATGTTTCATTAAATTATCATGCTGCGCCTATAGATAGACCATTGAGTGATATACCTGTTTTACTTAAAGCAACAGGAATAGCAGGGAGCTCTGAGATTAGAACAACAACAGATAACACAGGTCATTATGAATTTGATAATTTAACTGCATATCATGATTATCAAATTACTATTGATGATCAAACGTTAGGATCAAGTTATCAACTCAGCTTTAGCCATGCTATGATAAGTGGTGGGCAGCCAAGTAATAGTGATCAAGTAACATTAATAGCTGTTGATCAACAAGTTAGTGATCTCGATTATGGATATATCAGTCAACGATCATTAAAAGGCACTATCTATAAAGATTATTCTGGTAAAGGTGTACATCAGGCTTATCATTCCACCTTAGATGGTGTGGTAATAGAAGCGCAAAATGTGAATAATCCTAATATTCGGTTAACAGCAATAAGTGGTCTTAATGGTCAGTATACAATTAACAATATTGCGGACGGCAAGTGGAAGATAACGGTTAAATTGCCTTCGAATCCAGATTATGTTTATAGTTATGTTGTTCAACCACAAGGCAGTTCTATTACACCTATAACTGATGGAGCAGAAATAGAAATCAGTCAATCTTCTTCACTGATTACTAACGTTGATTTTGGTCTGAAAGGTCAAGCAAGTATTAGTGGACAAGTTGTTATTGATATGGATAGTAGTGATGGTAATGCCATTGTTGCTCAAGATATCGGTATTGATATGTTATTTCCTCATTATTCAGTTGAGCTGTTTGTTGGGGATGATTTAATCGATACAGTTGAAGTGGTAAGTACTGGAACTGATGTTAGTGAATTAGGCAACTATAAGTTCAATAATTTGGCATCAGAAGTTTTCTATACTGTGAAAGTTAGCGTTCCGGATGTTAACTATATTAGTAGTTTTATGTTAACTGATAGTAATATCGTTCCAACAACTAGCCAAACTGATAATGAAATGAAAGAAACTTATACATTTGCTAGTGCAACGGCTAACATTGAGAATGCAAGTTTTGCTTGGGGCGGTACTAGTGGTATAAAAGGTAAGGTGTTTTTAGATAAAGATGATGACGGTGTTTATAATTCTTCTATAGATTCACCGATCAATGAACTTATCACATTAACGTTTGAAAATGTGAATAACCCAGCTATCCATTTTAGCTATACAATGGTGTCTGGTACTGTGGAATATGATATTACTAATATTATCCCAGGTAAGTGGAATATCGTTGTCAGTGGTGTACCGACTACCTTAACGGCAAGTTTTGACCCGGATGATGCGCATCATAATGCTGATGGCTCGTTAAAAACACCACAAACAGTGGATATGGCAACTGTGGAAGTAGTAGGTAATTTAACTGACCAAAACTTTGGTTATATCAATGGTGGAGTTATCGAAGGTAAGTTAGTTGAAGACAGTGCTGGCACAGGCTTAATAGGGCTGGCTAACTATCCAGGGTTATCGGGAGTAAATGTCTATTTATTAGATAGCAATGAAAAACATGTTATGGATAAAGCGGGCAAACCGATGTTATCAACAACTGATAATGAAGGTAAGTTCAGTTTCCGTAACTTAGCGATAGGTAGCCATGACGGCAACAGCATCACCCATAATATTCGGGTTCTTTACGGTGAATATAATGATGGTGTTGTTAGTTCAGATAGCAACAGTCCGTTATATGAAAAAGTTCCATTCTTTGAAAAGTATACGGATATCGGCGG
>NZ_LZHG01000020.1 GCF_001690355.1 Gilliamella sp. Choc4-2 | reverse complement strand
ATCTAACTGATGCATATATAAACTGTATAACGTTATTGATGGTGGTGTGTCGGTTGAATTAGCAATTTTGGGCATTTGTAACAGATGCCTGACTAAGGTAAACCCTGTTGAGAAATAAGCAACTTTTTGTTGTTCCTTATAAGGCAGTTTTAGTTCAACATTGTCCTGATACACAATTTTAGGATAAACATCATTCACTCGATAAGCGATAACTTCACCATCAGCCATACAACGCAGCTTCGCTTCCTCTTTGATTTCTTTCAATACCTTTTTGTCAATATGGATACCACCATGCCATATGCCATTGGCACCAAAGGGATAAAAGCCGCTGCTTGCTTCTGATAAGGCTTTATAATAAGCGTCTTGACTAAGTGGTTGTTCGCCTATTGGAAAAATGAAATCGTCTATTTTTTTGATGGTCATTTTACGTTCATAAATTTCTTATCTTTATTTTAATTTGATAAGTTCTTACTTATCGAATATATTTAGCATTAATATTTCTCTTTGCCCATTAATCAATAATAAACTTGGGAAATAAGATTACATTGTTTCTTTATAAAAAGTATCTTTTTGCTTATTTGATTATGGTTCACTGCCAGGCTCTACCACAGCTTTTTCGCAGTCTTGTCTTTCTTTTTTAGTACATTGTTTTTGAATAGATTTTTGCATTACCAAACCTTTTTCTAATCTATGTACGGCTCATAATGAACATATTTTAAGCACTCGCCTTTAGAACAACCAAATGCTATCTGATCTTTGTTTTCTCCGGAAATAAATGCTAGCCCCCCCAAATCAATACTATAACTTTTATTTACTCCATTAATTAATAATTCACCATTTATTTCACACGTATAAACGTCGAAAGCACTTATTTGAGCTGAATTGATATATTTTTCTGCGGTCAAGAAAAAACGGGCTATATCTTTTTTGCCTAAGTTCCATTTATTACATAAATCGTTAAGATAATCGTCACTACCCTCCTTAATTACTTTTTTTATTGACAGTACTTTGATTTCATCGTGATTTATATAAGGTTCATTATGAACGTATTTCAAACACTCGCCTTTAGAACAACCAAATACTATCTCTTCAGCGTTATCACCTTCATGAATAACTGCTACTCCACCTAAATCAATGCTATATTCTTTTTTTATTCCATTAATCAATAATTCACCTTTTATGTTGCAATTATAAAAGTTAAACGAATTTATTTGATCTGAATCGATAGATTTCTTTGCAGTCAAGAAGAAACGGGCTATTTCCTTTTTGCCTAATTTCCATTTATTACATAAATCGTAAAGATGATCGTTGCGGTCCATTTCTACCGCAACTACCTTTTCTAGCGATAATACTTTGATTTCATCACGATTATTGGCACTAGTAGTGACGGGGATCAATATTCCAATTATCAGCAGGAGGATACAGATTTTTACCTTCTCCACTTGTTTTATAAGCAATGCACTGATGTTGATACAAGTCTTTATCATTTAAATTAAACTCCTTTTGTAAAAAAATAACTAAATTTCTAATTGATTCTAATTGTTGAGGTGTTGCATCATCCCATAACTTAGTTTTGTCGTCCCACCATGCTACAACTTCAATACCTATACTGTCTTGGTTATATGGATAACGTTCTGGATAATCTTTTTTTAATTCAGATAAATATTTTTCTCTATAAGTTTTTGATCTATAGTTTGTATCACAAGTTCTAGTCAATTCACAACGAGGTCTAATGACTCCTACATGATTAGCATATTTTTTCAAACTTACAACTTGATAAATTGTTCCATCCTTATCTATAACAAAATGTGCGCCAATATTGTCTTTATTCCAAGGTGATTTCCAAGTATTTTCAATAACATTAATTGCACTTCCTTTTGAATATGTTCTATGCAAAACAATGGCATTGGGACCAATGATATTTCCCCGTTCCAATTTTTTAACTTGGTATTGAATAATACTGTCATTACAAATAAATCCTTCATTATTTATATTAGATTTTTTATTAAAAATATTTATAACTCCAACAGGATTCATAAACCATGCTTTACCATCCATTGATAGGTTAGAAAGTGCTAGGGTGTTGTCGTTTGATTTTTGAGATGATTGTGCCTGTGCCACTTTTTTCCACCACAGTGAGGGTTTGATGCGCTCTTCTTTTTCTAGTTGCCAGTTGCTTTTGACATGTTCATGCGCTTCGTCCACTTTTTTCATGGCAAAATCTCGCTGATAAGGCTCGGTGATGCCAAGTTTATCTAACCCCGCTTCAATAAGCGCTTTTTGTTGTTGCTTTTCCTCTTCAAATAGCTCATCAACTTCGTTCCATTTGCTTAACCCTTCATCTGCATACCATTCACTTTCATATTTCACCAGTAAATGCCCTATCTGCTCCGCTGTCCAACTTCTGCGTAATCCTTCCTTTAAATCCCTATCCGTAAAAGTCGGTGGCGGTAGGTCTTTTTTTCGTTGGGTTGAATATATTAGTGTGCCAGTTAAGATTTGCTGTAATTCTCGCATCGCCGGCGTGTAATCGGCTAAATCTAAGGTGGCAACGTTATTTTTGCTGATTTTATCAGATAATTCGCCTACCGTGGCTTTTTACTATTAAAAACAATTTATAATTTATCTAAATATGCACAACCTTCAAATATTTCACCTTTATAATCAATAAAAATTTCATATATTGAAGTTATCTCATCAAGATTTGCTTCACAAAAAGTTCCTTTGGGTAGACTACGAATTAAGCCATATACACCATCTTTAGAATGAAAAACAACCAAAAAATTTCTTGTTAAAGAAGAATTTTTTATATCTATGGCAATATTTATATTTTTTTCTTTTAGAGATATGAATTGCAATTTATTCTTACTTATTTTAGCATTCCAAAATGGTTCATAACCATTAGCATAAAAACCTATAGAGTTTTTGTTAACTTTATCCCAAAAAGTATGTGGCGATAACATATCTGTTTGTTCCATTTTCTGTAACTCTGTTAAATTTATCCAATCTATCATTCCATTTTCAAGATTTAAGAAATTCTGCTTACCATTTTCCATACTTCCTAAAGATAAAAATTCTTGATAGGATGAATTAGTATATACCTCTTGAGCTAATAACAAGTTAGGTAATAGCAAAAATAATAAAATTAATTTTTTCATATAATAACCTTATTTTTTATGCGGATTTCCAGATAAAATTGGAGGCCATGAATATTTATCATTTGCAAATGGAATTTTTGATTTGCTATATCCCCAGTATCGTTTATGTTCGAAATGAGGAATATCATCTATCGGTACATTTCTACTTCTTAAGATAGAATAAAATTTATTATAATCAAAATCTGTAGGATCACCATGACCATTTGGAATGCCTCTATCAACTTCTATATGAGGTACTATAATTGGCCAACATCCTTCAATATCGGAAGCTTCAATATATAAATCAGCAAGAGCTTGATATTGGTTATCTGTAGGTACATCCGGACTTTTATAATTGATTTCGACATGGAACATTCTTCCTTTTAAATTATTTCTAGATTCAGCTTTTGTAGCCCATACATTTTTTTCGGTAAAAGGCCATATTTCAATTACATCCCCATTTCTCATAATATATTTATGAGCTTTACTCCTTATTTTTTTATCTGGATTGTTAACATTATTTATTGCCTTGATAGTCTCTTCTGACATGTTTCCATCAGTACAATGTAAAACAAAATGACTTCTATAGTCAGGTGTTATAGGACAAACGCCTTTATTTTTTTCAACTTTAAAATAATCCATCATCGCCACAGGATGAATAAACCATGCCTTGCCGTTAGTTGATAGATTGGTCAGTTTAGGCGTATTAGCTTCACTTTGTTCTGTGCTAGTTGTTTGATTTTGGGCTTGTGCCTGTGCCACTTCTTTCCACCATAAAGATGGTTTTATGCGCTCTTCTTTTTCTAGTTGCCAGTTGCTTTTGACATATTCGTGCGCTTCGTCCACTTTTTTCATGGCAGAGTCTCGCTGATAAGGTAAGGTTAGTCCGAGTTTGTTTAACTCTTCTTCGATGATTTCTTTTTTTTGCTGTTTTTCTTGTTCATATAGGTTATCTATCTCATTCCATTTACTTAATTCTTCATCAGCATACCATTCACTTTCATATTTCACCAGTAAATGCCCTATCTGCTC
>NZ_LZHG01000019.1 GCF_001690355.1 Gilliamella sp. Choc4-2 | reverse complement strand
CCGAGCCGTACCGTTTAAAGATATTTTTGGTAGCAGTTATCAAACTTACCAAGCAGAAAACAGCAAAGTACTGGAATTTCGTTTTGATGAGCATCTTGATAATTTTGAATCGGTACATGGGTTTACCCGTTTAAAAGACCAAAAATTAAAATATGTGCTACATACCAATCAATTATACCAAGGGGATAAACCGATATCCTGCGGCGTCGTGCTGGAAGACACTTTAGGTATCGCCGAAGAGCTCAACTCGCAACGGGTATCGCACCTGCATGTATTTACCCCCCAAGAAGATAGCCACGCTCCCTCAAAAGCTAAATCCTTAATGCCTTTTGACCGTGACGAAACAGAAGTATACCAACGGCGGGGTGAAGCACTGTATAACCAAGTTAACCCCAAGTTAAAACGCATGTTTAAGTATTATCAAGCTGACATGTTTAAAAAGCGCACGATTTTACAGTTAATGGAGAATTATCGAACTTCAATTGAAGATGCTTATGACACTGAAATCGCTCGGCTACAAGAACACTATGAATACCTAAAAAATATTGATGCCGCTTATGACTCTGGTAATGAATTTTTACAACAAGTCGAATATGAAATTAAAGACACCGAATCAGAAAAGGCCAAAAAAATTGAAAAAATAAACCAGCAGATTAATCATGGTGAAGTTAATAAATTTAAAGATGAATTAGAAAGCGAATTTAAAGAAATAACTCACTATTATAAAGAGTGGTCGCAAGACTATTTTACTTATGTTCGTTGGTTATTTGGCGATGCAAAATTTATCTCGCCATACAGCAAAATAAAACCGACGTCTTTTAATCAAAATCATTTTTGGCAGAAAGAGTTTGATTTTTCAAACGATACAAGCTCGCTTATTCATATAAAAGAAATTATCCAAATCTTGATTGATTCAACCCATGCAGAAGTGCGTTTTGAAGAAGACGATGCCCTATGGGATGAACTACTGAGCAATCCAGCTAGTATTTTTTATATAGTAGAGCATAAAAATAACCAAGGGATTGACCTTGAAGCAATGGCATTTCTCGATTTAGACACCGAAACACCGATAAAATGGCGTGATGTTATCAGCCAATCAACTGGTTTTGCTTCTGCTTATAATGCGCATCAAGAACAAAAGACACAAACCACTAAAAGCAATAAAGAGCAAGCCCTTCTAAAAACCAAAGAGAGCTTAGAGCTAGAGATTGAAAAAAAACAACAAGAAATTAACGCCAAACAAGAAGCGTTAAACCAACATCAAAACTATGACCCACAAGCGCATTACAAGCTACAAAAAATAAGAAACCAAAAAATTAGCGAGCTTAACCGCCTAAAAAAATGTTTAAATTCGATTAATGACAAACTAGCCGAAATGGCAAGCGCACCCATTGTCATAATGGATGCGGGTAAAAATCGATATCTGCATGAGTTAGGGCTTAAAAAATACACGCTTTTAAAAACCAATAAGCAACACCAGCCTATTGAGCCACGCTTAAAACTGCTTGATACGTTCTCTTATTTAAGCGATTTGGGGGGGCACCCTGTTGAGTTTACTATGCAAGTGAGACAAGATAAGATTCGACAAGTGTACGCACTATTAACCCAACTACAAGGGAGTTTTTTCCGTGAAAACAGCTTAACGGGACCTGAAATTGCCTTTTTAGAAAAATTTGATGTCACCGACCCAAAATATGACGTCGGGTCAAAAAAACCAACAACTCAAAAGTTTAGCTTTACGCTCTGTTTTCCAGATGAGTTTAGTAAAGGGATAGTGGTTAGCTATCTAAAAAATAAAGAGATACTTAACCCTTATGATTTTAAAAACTTTTTAACTAGCAAAATGGCGGGTTATGTCACCTTGGTCAATCGTACAACCGTATTACAACGCAAAATTGACATGGTCAATCAACAAAAATCCCGCAACGACGAAGCGATTCACCAGTCGAATGAGAATAAACGAGAAGACAAAATCAAACAGCGTGAGATAAATCGCGAAATCGAAGCGATGAATCAAAGCGAAATGGAAAAAGCGAAAATTGAAGAAAAACTGTCAACGCATAAACAAGTAAAAATAACTCGTCAAAGTGCTAAAGCAGTTAAACTTAGCTATGGTGTCAATGCAATAATGGGCGTTATCAGCATGTTAAATATTCACGATAACCTAAAAGCGTGGGACACCGTTAAAGAAGGTGAAAGCCAAGATAAAAAAATGCACCAACTGGCGATTGACTTAGGCTCGTTAGCATTATTAAGTGTTGATAGCGTGGCTTTATACCGTGACATCAAATTAAAAATGCAGCTAGTTAAAGCGATGCGTTCAACGGTTTCGGGCACATTAGTACCTGAAATTAAAGCTAAACAGATGTTAAATACCTTGATTTCTAAAACCGTAGCCAAAGCTTTTGCGGCTATAACTATTTTTGAAGCCTTAGGCGAGTTAAAAAGTGCCTTGGGGATGTGGAATATGGAGGATAAAGATTATATGATAGCTAGAATTGGTGGCTCAATTTCATCAATTATAGGTTCTATTTTATTATTAACTCAAACTCCTCTTTTCATTGTAGCAGGAGCTTTTTTATTACTAATTAGTTTATATGCATTTGCTTATAGCAAAAAATACGATAATTTTACCCCTATCGATCACTGGTTAAACCGCTGTTATTTTGGGGTGCAAGAAGAGTTTGCCTATTTAGGGTATGGCGCTTATCACGAAGAGCAAGAGGCATTTGTGGGTTTTGGGCAGTCGGTAAATGACTATTTGGTTGCGGTGTCGGGCATTGACACCTTTATGATCTTTAAAAAACCAAGTTCATTTAGTGGGATGAAGCTACATCACCGCCACCTCTATTTTTATTTAACATACCCGAATAATGCAACCATCGCCCACCTGCCGTTGCAGGCCACGGTTACATTATTTGGCAAGAATGGGCAACGTGATGAGGATATGATTGAATCTCGCTT
>NZ_LZHG01000018.1 GCF_001690355.1 Gilliamella sp. Choc4-2 | reverse complement strand
ACCAGAAGAAAAAGCACGTGGTATCACCATCAATACTTCACACGTTGAATACGACACACCAACTCGTCACTACGCACACGTAGACTGCCCAGGCCATGCTGACTATGTTAAAAACATGATCACAGGTGCAGCTCAAATGGATGGTGCTATTTTAGTAGTAGCAGCAACTGATGGTCCTATGCCACAAACTCGTGAACATATTCTTTTAGGTCGTCAAGTAGGTGTTCCTTACATTATCGTATTCTTAAACAAATGTGATATGGTTGACGATGAAGAACTATTAGAATTAGTTGAAATGGAAGTACGTGAGCTTCTATCTCAATATGATTTCCCAGGTGATGATACACCAGTGATTCGTGGTTCAGCGCTAAAAGCGTTAGAAGGCGATGCTGCATGGGAAGACAAAATTGTTGAATTAGCAGAAGCATTAGATAGTTACATTCCAGAACCAAAACGTGATGTTGACAAACCATTCTTATTACCAATTGAAGACGTATTCTCAATTTCAGGTCGTGGTACAGTGGTAACAGGTCGTGTAGAAAGTGGTGTAATCAAAGTCAACGAAGAAGTTGAAATTGTTGGTATCAAACCAACGACAAAAACGACTTGTACTGGTGTTGAAATGTTCCGTAAATTACTAGACGAAGGTCGTGCAGGTGAAAACGTAGGTATTTTATTACGTGGAACAAAACGTGAAGAGATCGAACGTGGTCAAGTATTAGCAAAACCAGGTTCAATTACACCGCATACTGATTTTGAATCAGAAGTATATATTTTAAGTAAAGATGAAGGTGGTCGTCATACTCCATTCTTCAAAGGTTACCGTCCACAGTTTTATTTCCGTACAACTGACGTAACTGGTACTATTGAATTACCAGAAGGCGTAGAAATGGTAATGCCAGGTGATAATATTAAAATGACAGTATCATTAATTCACCCAATTGCGATGGCAGAAGGTTTACGTTTTGCTATTCGTGAAGGTGGCCGTACTGTTGGTGCTGGTGTTGTAGCTAAGGTTATTAAATAATTTAAAATATTATTTAGCATTACTAATGCAAAGACAACAAGAAAAGGCGCATATTTTGCGCCTTTTTCATTACTTAGCAACAATAATCTCATTTCCTATTAAATTAACTACTAATTAGTAACCAGATAAAAAGATAACAATTAAATCATATTTAAAAGTAATGATATGTAAAACTAAAATAACACTTATAGAAAAGTCCAATTAGCTACTAACTTATATTGAATTCATAAAAATTACTATCTTCATTATTAGCCCTATTACCAAACGATTTAAGCCAGAAAATCAATAATATATTTCCGATTGCCTATTTAAGCTTTAATCGAGGTAGTTTTTCATTGGCATTACCGTGAATATAAAGTTTACTGGCAATAGGATGAAAAGCGTAATAAGTGTATTATAACAACAATATGAAAACTAGCTAACATCATGATTAATCACTCGATAAAAGTTAGATTTATTAGTCTTACAATACCTTTAATAGCTAAGTTGTTTAAGGATATACTCATAATAATTTAGCTAACAAAAATCAATAAAATCATACTAATCTATTTTATAAAAATAACGTTTTCAGACTGTTTATGTTGGGTTAATAAATGAGTATTGAACAGTAATTAAAATAACAATCAGGTAAAAATAGTGATGAAATCTGAATTAGCACGAGTCAAAACTATTTAATAACGCCAATAAGCTATTTCTAATAATGTTATTATTTTGCGTTAAATCAATAGTACAAAAGGATAATTTATGTCCTTGGATAGTCATATTTTCATTCACCGTCACACCGACAGTTGGGTATAGCAACATGCCAGAGGCGCAAACCGATAAAGGATCGCTATCTTTTTCCTGACTTCTTAAATAAGCATATAATTGATAAAGGTGATGACTACTAAACGAGTTAGGTCTAAATCGTGTTTCTTTTAGAATTGAAGTACATTTAGTATCAATAATTAAACGTTGTGTATGCTCGCGATTTTCAAGGATTAAATCGGTTTTCATAGTTGGCAAATAGGTGATGATATTATCGGTCGCATTGCTATATTGCCAATTTAATTTTTTACCCGCATAAATAGTCCATTGCTGGGGATCTAAATTTACACGATAAAAACCAACTATCGCTTTTTCAAATAATTCCCGTAACCAATGATCGTTTTTTTTTAATTGTTCAATAGTATGTAATCCTTGAAATTGAGTAGGAATTGACAAGCTAAAAATGAGTTTTGCTAATGAAATTAAAGTATTATCTTTAAGATTTGCATGGTTAAAACGCTCCTTTTCATAGCAATAATGCGTTGTTTTACCAATCTTCAACGCAGTAAATTGATGAATGATTTTTCTACATTGTTCAATTAAGCTCGCATCTTTCAATTGTTTTACTAATAGATGAGCCGCAGCATGAATATAGCGATTTTTAGGGGTATCAATCGTTAAATCATCATATTGACATTGAATTTTACCCTTTGCCAATAATTGCTTACGCTGAGTAGTTAAAACCTCTATTTTTCCTCTGACACGATTAAGTACTTTTGTTGTGAGCTGATAATTTGCGGCAAGGTGATGTATTAACCATTTATTTGCTGCCTGACAATATAGTTTGGCAGCAAGCGTTATTAATTCCTCTGGGTTATTTTCTAGTTCTATCCTCTGCTTTTGCCCTACAGTTTTATAATAATCAGAAGCATAGAGCAAAAGTAGCCATATGTTTCTAATTGGTATTTTGGCAACGGTCGTATTGGTTAATAACGGATGATTATTTATCGTGGTCATTATTGTGCATTACCTAATAATATATTCATCGCATCGCTAAATTTTTCAGGCTCGCCAAACCAATACTCTTCTAATAGAGGCTCGATTTCTGAACAAACAATATGCTTAAACCAATCTTGCGCAGTCATTTTTTGGTTAGAACAGGTAAAATAGCTATGCCCAATGGTAAATGCCTTGCCGAGTGAATTATCATTACTAATATATTGATTTAATGCCTCTATACGGTGCTTTATTTCTTGTAATTGTTGCGGTGAAAAGGCGTGTTTTTCTTGCATATAGTTGAGCCAATTTTCGCCAAAATGAGGACTTAAATGGTAAAAGGCAAAACGACGACGTAAAGCAAAATCGAGCATCGCTAACGAACGATCGGCAATATTCATAGTACCGATAACATAGAGATTATCAGGAATAAATACGCCTTTTTCATTTTGGTGTTGGTATGTTAATTCTAATGCCTCATTTGGATTTCGTTTATCAGCCTCAAGTAGCGTTAACATTTCACCAAAAATTTGTGCTGGATTACCGCGATTAATTTCTTCAATCACAATCACATAATTTGATTGAGCATCACTCTTTGCTTGATTAATTATCTCTAAAAAAGGCCCATCAATCAGCGATAATTTTCCATCACTGGTTGGGCGATAGCCGCGGATAAAATCCTCGTAAGACATATTAGGATGAAACTGAATAGCTTTGATATTCTTTGAATCTTTATAACCAACAATAATATTAGCTAAACGTTTGGCTAACCATGTTTTACCTGTCCCTGGTGGACCTTGTAAAATAATATTTTTTTTCAACTTTAAGCTATTTAATATGGCTTGCAACTGTTGTTTATCAACAAAACAACCCTCATTGATTAGATCATTTTGGGTATAAGATTGTTTTATGATTACAGGTTTAGTCATATCTTGGTTATCATAATTTTCTTCTTCATTTAGCGTTTCAATATCTAGTAATTCATATTTTCCACCACCTAAAAATAATAAAATATTATTATTTCTTAACTCTTGAAATCTATTATCAATTGTCGATTCAATAGTATTATTTTGAGGAAATAATTGCTGAAGATCCTCTTTATACTGAGTAAGAAATTCTGAGCGAGTAAATATATTACTATTTTTCTGATAACATAATTGTTTAATGTGTTTTAATACAATATCTACCCAAGACTCATTAATCGGTTTGTTAATATCGCTGGTATTAGTATTACTATTGTTACTTAAATTATTATTTCCATAACGAGATTTCCAATATGGAGCATTGCGAAAAGCATCAATATCTTGTGGCTGATCATAAAATGCAAAATTAATTAATTGTTTTGATAGCCAAAAATCATCTTTAACACTCCAGATAGCAGCTATATTGGTATAAAAGTACCATTTCTTATTCAAATTAGTTTATTGCCAATCGACTTCTAACAATTTTCCATCACCATGATTTTTAGTTACGGTGCCAATAGCCTTTATATCCATTACCGAAACAGGAAAACCTTTACTATCAAAGGGTAAATTATTTTTTTGGTTATAGGTTGATTTGATGGCAACTTTATCGCCAACAGAAATAGATTTTACGATATCCAAAAGTTTATTATCATAGCCATTTTGCCAGATACCTGAACTAATAAAATTCTCTGTTTGGTCTTTACTACCTTTAAATTTTGCACCTAAAAACCAATATGTTTTTATCCCGTCCAATTGCTTTCCTTTCTGGTTATATTATTTATTTTTATGTGTATTTTAAACTAATTTATTATTAACCAAAAATAGAATATTGATAATTATTCACCAACTATTTTTATAAAGTTATTTATGTTTTTACTTTGCATAATCAAATAGTTAAATAATAAAAAAAGTAGATGATTTTTACTAAAGCCATTAATGACTTAAAAGTGATGTGTATGCATATCGGATTGAATTTTTATGTAATTAATCTTGTTACTTGGCAAAAGAAATTGGTTAAATTAGACTATAAAATTATTCATCATAATACATTGTCAACCATTAAACGCTTGAAAGGAGTAAAGTCTGAAAATTGCAGTCATTGGTGCAAGTGGTAAAACAGAGCAGCTTTTAGTAAGAAAAGTTATTTCACGAGCTCATGACGTTACTGCATTGTGCGTAAGCCAAATTAGTTATGCTGATTATGCTATTGCGATGATTGACAAGACAGAAAGTGCTAAGCATATCAAACAACATTTTACGGACCTCACAGAATAACTATTTTACCAATTAACATCATATTGGTATAACGTGTAAGCGTGAATACCAATATAAAATATCAATATACTTATTTAAATATATAAAAAAGCCAACGCAAACGTAAAGTTAAATAATCATACCAGTTGATCTTAGAAAATCAAAATAATACCACTACCCTTCCCCTATTTGAACCGTCATTTTTATCTCTCGATTGTCGACAATTTCTAAATTCGATAACACAATTAATTGAGGAAAGTTTGGTCTTAAAAATTGCGATAGCATAGGTCTTAATGCATGATTCACTAATAATACCGGTGGTGCTCCAATAGCATCTTGTTGATGAATCGCTTCCTGAATTTGTTGAACAATATGCTCAGCTAAACCAGGCTCGAAATTACTGGTATTTTGTAGCGTTTGTAATAACAAACGTTCTAAATTAACATTTAAACCAATCACATTGATTGGATCACTTCCTGGAAACCATTGCTGAGTGATGACTCGCCCTAATGCAATTCTAACCATACTAAGCAATTGATAAGCATCATTTTGCGTTGGTGCATGTTCACATATCGTTTCAATAATGGTTCGCATATCTCGAATCGATACTTTTTCAGCAATCAAATTTTGCAGTATTTTATGAAAAGTAGTTAATGTCACCACACCAGGTATAAAATCTTCTACAAGTTTTGGTACTTCTTGTTTGATGCGTTCAAGAAGTTCTTGGGTCTCTAATCGACCTAATAAATCGCTAGCAAATTGCTGTAATAAATGGTTAAAGTGCGTTGCAATCATAGTACTGGTATCAACAACAGTGTAACCTAATATCTGGGCGTTTTCTTTATTACTTTCATCTATCCATACAGCAGGCAAGCCAAACGCTGGCTCGGTTGTAGGTAAACCATCAATGATTTCTGCCACATTACCAGGATTAATGGCTAACCACTTATTATTAATAATTTCACCTTTACCAATTTCGCCACCTTTAATAAAAATTTTATATTGATAAGGAGCTAATGAAAGGTTATCGCGAATATGTACCTGCGGAGGTAAAAAACCCAGTGATTGAGCAAACTTTTTACGTAAACTCCGAATTCTTCCCAATAACTCACCATTTTGAGTTTGATCTACCATTGGAATTAAACCATATCCAACTTCCATGGCTAAAATATCTTCAATATTCACATCTGACCAAGTTGCTTCAATATTAGCTGGTGTAGTTGCTTGTACATCTGTGGTTTTGGTAGAGATTTTTTGCTGCGTTTTTTGCTGTTTTGTTAGCCACCACGCAATAAGTGATAACAATGCAGTAAACAATAAAAAAACAACATTTGGCATACCCGGAATTAACCCAAGTAAACCAATGACAACTGCAGTTAAAATTAACACTTGGGGATTATTAAACAGCTGTTTAAGCATTTGTTCACTAATGTTATCGTGTGAAGAAACTCGAGTAACAATAACACCTGCAGCAGTTGAAATAATCAAAGAAGGAATTTGAGCAACTAAACCATCGCCAATCGTTAAAAGCACATAAGTTTTGCTCGCATCAGATAGATCCATACCATGTTGCATAACCCCCACTAATAAACCACCAACAATAGTAATAGCCATAATCAGTAAGCCAGCAATGGCATCACCACGCACAAATTTACTGGCACCATCCATTGACCCATAAAAATCGGCCTCTTGAGTAACCTCGGCTCTGCGTGCTTTAGCTTCGTCTTCACCGATTAATCCGGCATTAAGATCAGCATCAATCGCCATTTGTTTACCAGGCATACCATCCAATGCAAATCGTGCACCAACCTCAGCAATCCGACCAGCGCCTTTGGTGATAACCATAAAGTTTATAATCACCAAAATAATAAAAACCACAATCCCAATGGCAAAATTACCTCCGACTAAAAAATGACCAAAGGCTTCAATAACACGACCTGCAGCGTTGCTACCTGTATGCCCTTTTAATAACACAACACGCGTAGAAGCCACATTTAACGACAACCGCAATAATGTTGCAAACAATAAAACTGTAGGAAATGCAGCAAAATCAAGCACCCGTTTGGTAAACAATGCTACAATCAAAATAATGATAGATAAAGCAATATTGAATGTAAAAAATAGATCTAAAATGAATGCAGGTAGTGGCAACACCATCATCGAAAGAATCAATAAAATTAGCATTGGTCCAGCTAAGATTTGATAATGACCGTTTTTTAACGTATTGAGTGACAATAATGTAAGTAGTTTTGATTTAACCATAAGATTAGTAATTGCCTTTATTTATATTCAGATAATGACTCAGGTACCGGTAAATTTCTCGGAGTAAGTGGCTTATCACCTCCATATTTATACCAATGTTTTAACTGATATACCCAAGCTAAAATTTGAGCCACAGCGGTATATAATTCAGGTGGAATTGTTTCACCGATTTCACCATAGCGATATAAAGCCCGTGCCAATGGTGGTGCTTCTAATTGAGGGATATTATGTTCACTGGCGAGCTCTTTAATACGTAGTGCAATGTTATCCGTTCCTTTGGCAAGCATCTTAGGTGCTATCATGGTTTTTTCGTCATATTGCAATGCAACCGCATAATGAGTTGGATTGGTAACAATAACATTGGCTTTAGGTACGTCCTTCATCATTCGACGTCTAGCAATAGCTTGTTGCATTTGCCGAATACGCCCTTTAATTTGTGGATTACCTTCTTGCTCCTTAAATTCATCTTTCACTTCCTGTTTTGACATCTTTAATTTTTTTAAATTGCTCCAGATCTGATAAAAAATATCAAAACCAACCATTGGTATCAAAGCGATAATACTTAATATTACACACAAAATCACAAACTGAATTGAATTAGCTAACGCATTATTTAAATACATATTAGGTAACGAAAGCATACTAGGAAAGTAATGCAGTAAAAACAAAAGAACTGCAAAACTGACTAAAATTACTTTAAACATGCTTTTTAATAACTCAGCAAAAATTCTGGTACTAAATAATCGCCCAAACCCAGAAATTGGATTTAGCTTCTTAAAATTAGGTTTAATTGATTGCAGACTAAACAGTAAACCACCAATACAAATGGGTGCGATTATCGCTATAATTACTAAACCCAAAAAAATTGGTAAAATAGCCCAAAATCCTGCAGATAATAGATTAACCAAATTAAAGATGAGCAATTTATCATCATCTATTCTATAAGAAACTTTCATCGCCGTTTGTATAACTGTGATTAGCTGACTTGCTAAATGCGATCCCATTAACCAAAATAAAGTAATACCAACCAACAAAATTAACAATGAAGTTAATTCTCGTGATCGAGGAATTTGCCCTTTTTCCTTAGCTTTCTTTATTTTGCTATCGGTGGGTTGTTCACTTTTATCTACGTCACTATCATCAGCCATGATAAATTAAATAAACTCGTCTTATCTAATTAGAATTTTCAATGCCAACAGTATGAACGCATTAACAAAGCGTTATTGCCTTAAAAAGGCGATAATTTACTAGGTATTTATCTCGTTTAACTCAATAAAATTCAAATGAATTACACTTTAGCACGTTTTGATGAAATTATTTCCGTTTGTTGATAGCCATTATTGGTATAAATAACAGGGTTATTAATCTTTTTAAGATAATTAATTGATTGCTGTGTTCTATCCATTCGATTTTGGATAATCAAACCATTATCTCGGTTAATGCTTGCTAATAATTTTGTTGTTTCAGTAATAGATTGCCAATGGGCTGCAATTGTTGATTCTTCACTATAAGGGGGGTGAATATTGAACTGTTTACTTAACGTTATACGTTTTTCATCCAGTAACTTTAATTGTATAAGCAACTGACTTTTTTTATTAATAATTTCATTTAATTGATTTGTTAAACTATTTTCAATCAATATTTGTTGCTCTGTTTGCAGAATTTCTGAGAGTGTTTGTAACATTCTTGTTATTTTATTTAAGATGTTATCTAATTCTAACATTTTTATTTCCCTTCAACTCTATTATTCGATATTTTGTAACATTTGTTTAATAAGTTCGTCGGCAATTTTCTGGGTATCAATTACTAATGTGCCATTGGTAATGGCTTGTTTAATACTCTCAATTTTTTCTACATCAATATCTTTACCAGTCGAATGTAAAAGTGTTGTAGTATTTTGTGTTAAACTTACATTATTACTCACGTTTATATTATTTTTTGCCTGTACAGATACAGTCTGTTTTTTTTGCTGCTCATTGATGACATCACGGCTCAATAATCCTGATATGTTTATAACAGATTTTGTTGCATCTATGCTCATAAAATTACCTTTAATCAAAGTTAAGATTTAAATGGTTTGTTTAGCTTAATTATCGGCAATAATGAAAAAATCATTAATATTATTTATCAAAAATTATCACACCTTGACAAGTCAACTTACCTTCAACAATCTTACCAGAATGCAATTTAACACTAACGTTATCTTCTAATGCCGCATTATTCAAGATTTTACCACTAGCCATTATCTGATACCCTTGACCATTAATTATCACATTAACATTCTGCCCAGCTTTAACCTGCCAATTTTTTTGTAACATTGAGGTTCGGATAGGCTCATCAAGATCGATGTTTCTTAACGCAATATGATTAATAACTTGCTCTTTATCTAAAATCACCGCAAACGGGAGTGTATCAAGACGACCAATTTGTATTTTCAGATGTTCTGGTGTAATTACCTTACCGGCACCAATAGCCTGATTAGCCACAACATAACCACCTTCAACAGCAACATTTATATGAAAATATTGGGTTTTCTTTCCACATTTAGCACTAATGGTCATCAAACCCCACTTTTTTTTCTTATTTATTAATGCTAATTTAGGCTCAATACAAGTTAATTCGGGTTTAGGAGAAGTATAGGTTATTACAATATTATCAAATTGATAATTTATATGCTTTGAAATTAATTTATTAACCTCGTCTTCAAGTGAATCAGCTACAGCAATATTTGCGCTAAATAACAGTATAATTAACAAAATTAATCTAACGATTATTATCATATCTACTAATTTTTAAAATTTTTTATAAACATATATTACTTGATGAACAAATTTATTGAATTTTGAAATAAGGACAATTTTTATCGTTATTTATACGATGATATTTTTTTGCTTCACTTAAAATCCTTGCTATCAAAAAAGTGAGATGATTTTATGTTTGATAAATTAGATAAATGGGTTAATTTTCACCAACACGCATTAAATATACGGGAAAAGCGACAGACCATATTGGCTGCAAACATTGCTAATAGCGACACCCCTAATTATCAAGCTCGTGATATTGATTTTAATGCAGAGCTAACCAAAGCAATTAAAAATCAAAGTAAGATAAATAATGTCGTGCTTAACACAACATTTAATAATCATCTGCAAATACCCATGCAAAACGCTACTAATCAAGAAATTCTATACCGTATACCATATCAGTCTGCCGCAGATGGTAATACAGTAGAAATGGACCAAGAACGTACGGAATTTATTGATAATAGCATTCACTATCAAAGTAATTTAACTTTTTTAAGTGAGCAATTTAAAAATATAATCTCAGTATTACAGAAGGGGTAATCGTAATGAGTTTTTCTATTTTTGCCATTTCAGGTTCAGCATTAATGGCACAAACCCAACGCATGAATATCAGCGCTAGTAATATGGCTAATGCAGATAGCATTACTAGTACCTCCGGCGAAGCCTATCGCGCTAAACAAGTTATCTTTCAAGTGGATGATAATGGTAAAAACAACCCAATTGCTGGGGTCAAAGTTTCACAAGTCATTGAAGATCCCACGCCAATGAATTTAGTGTATGAACCTAATCATCCATTAGCAGATGCAAAAGGCTACATTCAAAAACCCAATGTTGATGTAGTTGCTGAAATGGTCAATACGATCTCAGCATCACGCAGTTATCAGGCAAATGTCGAAGTGATTAATACTGCCAAAAATTTAATGTTAAAAACACTAACACTAGGACAATAAAAAGGAGTAATTCATGGGTGTTACTAATTTTGCTGTTTCAGAATCATCAGGAATAAAAAGTCCACAAACAACAAAAAACTCATCTGACGGTAACTCAAGCAAGGAATTACAAGATAATTTTCTAACACTCCTTATTGCCCAAATGAAAAACCAAGATCCAACTAACCCAATGGATAACAGCCAGTTAACATCACAACTAGCACAAATCAACACATTAGCCGGAATAGAAAGGCTTAATACAACGTTAGGAATGGTTTCTGGGCAAATTGATGATAGCTTATCTGTTAATGCTAGTAATATGATTGGTCGTGGTGTCATGGTGCCGGGCAATAAAATTTTAGTTGCTACATCCGAACTAGAAGAAACCGAAAAGGAAAAAGAAACAGTAACCACACCATTTGGATTTGAATTAACGCACGATGCCGACAGCGTTATCATCACTATTCAAGACGAAAATGGCAACATAGTACGTGAAGTTGATTTGGGGGCAATTCCTGCTGGAGTAAGCTCATTTACTTGGGATGGCATGTTAACTGATGGAACTATAGCACCTGATGGCAGCTATACCTTTTCAGTCAATGCTAGTTACGACGGAAAAAAAGTATCATCAACATCATTAGCATATTCGATGGTATATGGTGTTATCAATAGTAAAGTTAATAATAAAGTATTACTTGATTTAGGAATACTGGGTTCAATTAGTATTGACGAAGTTCGTCAAATTCTTTAAAGGAGATAAAGTTTTATGGGATTTTCTCAAGCAGTAAGTGGTATGAATGCTGCATCAAAACAATTAGATGTGATTGGCAATAATATTGCTAATTCTGCAACAGTTGGCTTTAAAAGTGCAAGCGTCTCATTTGCTGATATTTATGCAGGTTCGAAAGTCGGAATGGGCGTAAAAGTAGCTAGTGTGATCCAAAATTTTAACGATGGCACAGCAACAACAACAAATAACAGTTTAGATGTTGCTATCTCTGGTAATGGATTTTTTCGTTTAGTTGATAGTAATGGTCAAATTTACTATACCCGCAATGGACAATTTCAATTAGATGCTGAGCGAAATATTGTTTCAGCGGATGGGCTTCAATTGACAGGTTATCTGGCAACAGGTACCCCGCCTCAAGTGCAACAAGGCGCAGCACCGGGTCCATTAAAAATTTCTCAACAAATGTTAAATGCATCAGCGACAACAAAGGCTTCTTTGCAAACAAACTTAAATTCCAATAGTGAAGTTCCCGCAAAACAACCCGTTAATCCCCTTGATGCCGATACATTTAATTATTCTACAACAATTACCACTTATGACTCGCTTGGTAATCAACGTAATGTTCAGATATTTTATGTTAAAACTGCTGATAATCAATGGGATGTGCATTATCTTGATAGCAGTGATCCTGATGGAAGTTTACAAAAATTAGGACAAATGGAATTTGATTCTTCGGGTAAATTAATTAGTGACCCTGAAATGACAATTAATATTAATGGGTTAAATGGATCTACTGATAATACCTTTACCTTATCATTAGCCAATAGCACTCAGCAAAATATGGGCAAAGAAGTCGGTAGTATTAAAACGCCAATCATTAATGGTTATGCACCAGGTAATTTAGTGGGTTATAGCATTAATGATGATGGTTCTATTTATGGGCTATATTCTAACCAACAAACGATGTTATTAGGTCAAATCGCCATGGCTGATTTTTCTAATGTTAACGGTTTAGAATCAGCAGGAAATAATAATTGGCGTTCGACAGTTAATTCTGGTGATGAAATGTTAGGAGTAGCAAATTCTGGGACATTTGGCTCGTTAACAAGTGGAGCACTTGAATCTTCAAATGTTGATATGAGTCAAGAGTTAGTAAATATGATTGTTGCACAACGTAATTATCAATCTAATTCACAAACGATAAAAACGCAGGATCAAATACTCAATACATTAGTTAATTTGCGTTAATGTGAGGGTTATTTATGGATAGGGTTATTTACACTGCTATGTCAGGGGCAAGTCAAACACTGTCCCAGCAGTCAATCACCACACATAATTTAGCGAATGTAACCACTACTGGGTTTCGAGCACAGCTAACCGCAATGAAAGCGGTGCCTATAGTAGGAAATAGTATGCAAACACGAACCATGGTAACAGCAACCACACCAAGTTTTGACTCAACTATGGGGGCTTTTAATTATACTGGACGAAACCTAGATGTCGCACTGTCTGAAAATGACTGGCTAGCTATACAATTAGCTGATGGAAGCGAAGCTTATACACGAAATGGTGCAATACAAATCGACGAAAATGGTACACTTAATATTCAAGGCTATCCACTCATTGGCGATAACGGTGTATTAACCGTACCACAGCGTTCTCAAGTCAGCATTAGCTCTGATGGTACACTTTCCGCGTTAGGTGCAGGTGATAAACCAACCACTATTGCCCAAGCGGGTAAAATAAAAAAAGTACATTTAGAACATAATGAAATTATTCGTGGAGATAATGGCTTTTTTCAACTCACAGAGGAAACGCGCAATGCACGTGGTGCAGTTTTACAAGACAACCCTAACGCCAAACTGATGTCAGGAGTGTTAGAGGGCAGTAATGTCAATCCAGTCACCTCGATGATTGATTTGATTAGTCATTCTCGTCAGTTTGAAATGCAAATAAAAGAGATTACCACCGCTGATGAAAATGCACAAAAAGCCAATCAAATTTTATCTCTAACTTAATTAGGAGTAATCAATGATTAAATCACTATGGATTGCCAAAACAGGATTAACGGCACAACAAATAAATATGGATATTATCTCGAATAATTTAGCTAATGTCAGCACCAGTGGTTTTAAACGACAACGAGCGGTATTTGAAGATCTACTCTACCAAACCGTTCGGCAACCAGGCGCTCAATCTTCAGAGCAAACTACATTACCCTCGGGGTTACAAATTGGAACAGGTGTTCGCCCTGTTGCAACAGAGCGAATTCATAGCCAAGGAAATTTAGAATTAACTGATAATAGTAGTGATATTGCCATTAACGGACAAGGTTTTTTCCAAGTATTATTGCCAGACGGCACTCAAGCTTATACCCGTAGTGGTGCATTTCAAGTTAACCAAAATGGTCAATTGGTGACAGCTGCTGGTTATGAAATACAACCAACCATTAGCATACCTTCAAATGCAACTAAAATGACGGTGGCACGGGATGGTGTGGTTAATGTAACATTGGCTAACCAATCAACACAAATTCAAGTTGGTCAACTTACTTTACATACATTCATTAATGACACAGGCCTTGAAAGTATTGGAGAAAATCTGTATTTAGAAACTGAAAGCTCAGGTGCACCAACTGAAAATACCCCAGGGTTAAATGGTGCTGGGCTGTTATATCAGGGGTATACAGAAACCTCAAATGTGAATGTTGCCGAAGAACTAGTTAATATGATCCAAGTGCAACGAGCATATGAAATAAATAGCAAAGCTATCTCAGCATCTGACCAGATGTTACAGCGGTTAAATCAATTATAAATCAAATAATATGATAAAAATCATGAGATACTTTTGCCTTGTTAGCATATTATTTTTAATTAGTTGTGCACAATTGCCTAAAAAATCTTTAATTAAAGGCGAAACCAGTATCGTGCCACAAATACCCGAAATTGTGAATACTACAGGCTCTATCTACCAGGCGGCACAACCAAGCAGTTTTGGTTATCAACCTATGTTTGAAGATCGCCGCCCGCGCAATATTGGTGACGTATTAACAATCATCCTACAAGAAAATGTCAGCGCCAGCAAAAGCTCTTCGATAAATGCAGGAAGAAATGGTGCAGTTAATTTAACTGCCAAAACCATTCCTACCTTTTTAGATGGTTTAGTAGGACGCAACAAAGCCGACACCGAAATGTCGGGCAACAGTGACTTTAAAGGATCGGGCGCAGCCAATGCTAAAAACACCTTTAGCGGCACTATAACCGTCACCGTTAAAAATGTCATGGTAAACGGTAATTTACAGGTCGTAGGTGAAAAACAGATCGCGATTAATCAAGGAACAGAATTTATTCGCTTTTCTGGTGTGGTTAACCCAAGAACAATCAGTGGTAATAATACCGTTATTTCAACACAAGTTGCCGATGCGCGTATTGAATATGTGGGTAATGGTTACATTGACGAAGTGCAAACTATGGGTTGGTTACAACGCCTATTTTTAAATCTTTCACCTTTTTAATGAATATCATTATGCTTAAAAAATTCTACCCAATTATTTGCATAACCATCATGATACTGACAATTGTACCTTACAGTTATGCCGAGCGTATCCGTGATTTGGTCACCATACAAGGGGTTCGAGATAACGCCTTAGTGGGTTATGGAATTGTTGTCGGACTTGACGGAACCGGTGACCAAACCTCACAAACACCTTTTACCATACAAAGCATTACCAATATGTTATCTCAATTGGGGATTACCGTTCCAACTGGTAGTAATATGCAATTAAAAAATGTTGCCGCAGTTATGGTCACAGCCAAACTACCGCCTTATGCACGCGTAGGTCAACAAATCGATGTAATTGTCTCTTCGCTTGGTAATGCCAAAAGTTTACGTGGCGGCACATTAATTATGACGCCCCTAAAAGGAGCGGATAACCAAATATACGCCATTGCACAAGGTAATCTATTTATTGGTGGAATGGGCGCAAGCGGTGGTGGAAGTAGTATTACGGTGAATCAAACCTCAGGAGCTACAATCCCTGGTGGGGCAATTATAGAACGAGAACTATCAACCCGATTAGATGAGCAAGACATTATCCATTTACACCTTAATCAGTTTGATTTTACACGTGCTTTAAAAATATCTGAAGCCATTAATAAATTACAAAAAAATACGGCTGTGGCCATGGATGGTATAACCGTTTCTGTCAAAATGCCTAAAGAAAACCAAGAACGCGTAAAATTACTCTCACGCATACAAAATCTTGAAATTGGCACTACACCTATTTCAGCTAAAGTTGTGATTAATACCCGAACAGGAGTAGTGGTAATGAATCAGAAAGTACAACTGGATAATTGTGCGGTTGCACACGGCAACTTATCGGTAGTCATCAACAATAATCTTAAAGTAAATCAACCAAATACACCATTAGCCGGCGGCGAAACTGCAGTCGTACCAGAAACACAAATTACAATAGAGCAAGACAGCGGTGCTTTACATAATGTAGCTCCAGGCACTAATTTAAGCCAAGTCATTAAATCGCTGAATGTATTAGGAGCAAATCCGACTGAATTAATGTCGATACTTGAAGCATTAAAAAAAGCCGGCTGCCTACACGCAGCACTTGAAACGATTTAAAACTGTTTAAAGAGGCTAAAAACATCAAAAAGAAAGTATGTAATGAATAATAAAATTACCCAACAATTCAATCGATTTGCTTACGACTTATCGGGACTAAACCAGTTAAAACGCAATGCTATAACTGGTTCTACTGAAAGTATTAAACAAGTAGCAAAACAATTTGAATCCATATTTATTAATATGATGATGCAAAACATGCGAAAAGCTGTACCGGAAGGTGGTTTATTTAGCCCATCAACAACACAGCTTTTTACAGCAATGTTTGATCAGCAAATTTCACAACAAGCTGCGGGCAAAGGTCTAGGATTAGCTGAGATCATTACCAAACAGTTAATATCTAAAACATCGCCGTCTGTTAATGTAAATACTCATAATAATTTACAAGCTAATTCTAGTAACAATCAGACAAACCTACATTTAGCAAAATCATTATTTAGTGATACCTCATCGACTAACTTATCGCCTCAAGCTCTGGGACAAATGATATACCACAGTCTAAATACCAAAACTCAATCCTCTACAAATAACATACATGAGAAAGAATCGCTTAACTATATTGCCGAAGATTACGTCATACAATTTGTTCAAGAATGGCTAGAACCAGCCAAACAAGCCTCCAAAAGCTCTGGTATTCCTTATGAAGTGATTATTGCACAAGCGGCTTTAGAAACAGGTTGGGGACAAAAGCAGATAAAAACAGCGGATAATCAATCCAGCTATAACTATTTTGGTATCAAAGCGACATCATCATGGAATGGCAATTCGACCCGTTTAACTACCCATGAATTTGTCAATAATACCATGACAAAAATTAAAGATAATTTTAAAATTTACGAAAATAAAAAACAGGCACTAATCGACTATGTCAACCTACTGACAAAAAACCCACGTTACCGTGCAGTGGCAACCGCACCCGATGCTAGAACCGCCGCCAAAGCATTACAAGAAGCCCAATACGCAACGGATCCGAATTATAGCGATAAACTTATCCAGATCATTAATCGCATCGAACAAATTGCCAAA
The DNA here is from genome assembly GCF_001690355.1 of Gilliamella sp. Choc4-2. Classification (GTDB taxonomy): domain Bacteria; phylum Pseudomonadota; class Gammaproteobacteria; order Enterobacterales; family Orbaceae; genus Gilliamella; species Gilliamella apicola_A. The sequence goes on along the minus strand of NZ_LZHG01000018.1, from coordinate 50,067 downwards.
ACTAAACCCATCACAACTATATCAGGATTTAAACAATTAGCATTCAATAAATAAGCGGCACATTATTGAACTAAAATATTACAAAACTAAGTACTGATAATGAGCCGAATAATTAACGCTATTTTGAACGATAAAAAAGGAGGCTGTGCCTCCTTAACATTGTAGATATATATTATTGTTATTAATTATTGTAGGTAAATTGATTTGTTCCAACTTATTTCATTTGAAACAATGACATATTTTGCATTGTCATAAATGTATATTGGGCTGCTTGTAAATTCGCTTGTAGCATTACATAATCTGAAATGGCTTCGTACCAATCAACGTCTTCAATTTGGCTAATTTGTGTTTCAAATTCGATATCTAAAGTTTTACCGAGTGTTGTTAATCGGTCCACTTCTTCTAATACCGATCCCCCTTTTGCTCTGAGGGTTGAAATATTATCAAAAGAGTTATCAACGCCACAGCTTGCTTTAGATAAGCCTTCTCTAAATTGTTTAATGGTATCTTCATTATTGTCACCCAGTTCGAGCGTTAAAGCCTCAATAGCATAATCGATACTAGCAAATATATTGCTTTCTGCAGGCGAACCGTCTGGCAGCTTCACAGTAGACCCTGACATAAAGGCTTCAACACCGGTGAAACTAAGTGATACTTCACGTGAATCATCGATAAAAACATTAATAGTGGTTGTGCCTCCAACATAATTGACCTGACCTGATTCATCAACAACAAAAGGAGGAGTGTCATTTTTATTACCAGCAAACAAATAGTTACCATTAGTGTCTTTAGAGTTCGCTAAAGCAACAAGTTGATCTTTTAAGCCTTGTAATTTATTAGCAAGATCACGCCTGTTCTCGTCATTTAATGTTTCATTACCAGCATAAACTAACATTTCTTGAATGTTTTGTATTACCGTATTAACTTCTTTCAATATGGTATCTTGGCGGCTAAGTGACTTATCAGCACTTTCACGAGCAGCTTGAAATTGACCATTTCTAGATTGTGCCTGCTTTAAGATTAATGACTGTGCAGCCCCCATCGGATCATCAGAAGGGGATAAAATCTTTTTACCCGTTGCTAAATGTAAACCTGATTTTTGCCACTTATTATTGGTATTTAAAATGCTATTTAAATTTTTTTGATACATTGAATTGGTACTTACACGCATTTTTTATCCTTTTATCACTTAGCTAAACTTAAAATGGTATCAAATAGCGTTGTTGCGGCATCAATAACTTTTGCATTAGCTTGATAATATTGCATATAAACCTGCATAGAGATATATTCTTCCTCAAGATTTACACCAGATATTGATTGATTTTGTTCATAAATCTGTTGCGTTATATTGTGGCTTGATTGTGCTGAAACTTTAGAAGTTTGTGTTTCACTACCAATATAATTAACCAACTTGTTATAAGCACTACTTAGTGTGGCAGTTCCATTAATTAATTTTTCATTCTGTATATCTAACAATTTAGTCACATTGCGGTTATCACCAGCACCATTTTCTTCATCATCAATACCGGTTGCCAATTTATCTACATCTTTGACTAACAACTCTAATGACGAAGCAATATCAGCAACAGGTTTAATTAGAAAAGAATCACCTTTAACCGGATTACCGGTTATTTCGATCGATAAACCATCAAAAACCAGTTTACCATTCTCAATTTGGGGAGTAATAGTTTGATTATCAGATAGCCTTGTTACAACCCAATCGCTTCCATTAAATTCGATTCTATAATCAGACGCTTTTACATTGTTAACTGAATCAAAATGAATTTTAGCTACAGCATTCCCTTGATTTTTAGAGTTGGTGATACTACTCGGTTGGCGATAATCAAATAATTTTTCACCAGCATTACCATTAATATCGACCCCAGACATATGTACTTCATTAAAACGCTCAGCTAAATTGAGTGCAATTAAGCCTAATTGATTGCGCGTTTGAGAAAGTGGTCCATCACGAAAAGTTAATATTCCATTTAATCGGCCTGATGCAATATTTTGACTTGTCAGTTCTTGAGTTGCACCAGAATTATGCGTATAAATAATAGTATTGAGTGAAGGATCCTCTTGCGAAGGTTGAACTGATAATAAATTCACTGACGAGCCTTGCACTAAACTTAAACCGTTAGATAACGACAGATTATATTGTCCATTTTGTTCGGTAACGGTGATGCCTATTATTTCACTTAACTGATTAACTAGTTGATCACGTTGATCAAGCAATGCATTGGGTTCATTGCCACCACTTACAGCTTGTAATTTTGATATTTTTTGATTTAACTCAGCAATTTGCTCTAAATAAGTATTTATTTGATCAACATTATTGGTTAGCTCTGTATTTATATTAGCAATTTGATTTTTCAGACTATTTTCAGTTTTGTTAAACTGCGCAACTAAAGAGGTCAAATCACTGATAACACTTTGCTTTGTTGATGCATCACCTGCATTTGAAGTTAATTTCTTTAAACTTGTAAAAAGATTATTCATTTGAGATGAAAGGCTAGTTTCGTTTTCGGCTAATAGATTATCAACTTTAGATAATTCATTATAATAAGCTTTTATTGAACCACTTTGTGATTCCGATTGACGCAACTGTCCTACTACAAATTGATTAAAAGCACGGTTAACTGCCGAGACTGATACGCCATTGCCAACAAAGCCAAAATTATGATGCGTTCCATTAGCTTGGGTTAAAACTTGTTGTTGACGATTGTAACCTGCTGTATGGGCATTACTGATATTATTACTAATTACATTAAGCATATTTTGCGCCGCATTTAATCCACTAATACCCGTATTCATCAATGAATTTGACATAAAAAAACTCCTAAATATAATTTTTATTAATAATATCAATAAAGCTAAATAGATTATTTTCTATATCGGCTTAATTTCTCAAAACTTTAGTAATTTTTGAAAAATTTTTAATACCTGCAACAAATAAACTCATTTATTATTTTTCATAATAGACATCTATTGTGATTATTTTGCTTCAATTGGCTTTGATTGCCTTAAAAAATCAATGCCTGTCATACTATTTTCTTCTTCAATATATTGTTGCGCTGCTTTATTTAAAATTAAGATACTAATACGGCGATTGGCGTCATTACTATAATTTGGATTGTTTAAGCCAACAGTATCAGCAAGTGCGATAATGCGAATAATTTTACCTGAATCTAATCCACCAGCAATCAGCTCTCTTCTTGATGAATTGGCTCTATCAGCTGATAATTCCCAATTACTATAACCACGGTCCCCTGTTATATATTGACGCTCATCAGTATGACCAGACAAAGTGATTTTATTGGGTAATGAATTGATAATAGGTGCCAATGCACGCAAAATTTCTCGCATATTGGGATCAATAGCTGCGCTACCGATATCAAACATTGGTTTATCATCTGAGGCTAAAATTTGAATACGTAGTCCCATTTCAGTTAATTCAATAATTAAATTAGGTGCTAGCTTTTTTAGGCGTGGATCTATTTCAAATATCTCGAAGATTTTACGGGCTGTTTCAATTAACTCTATCTGTTCAAGATGTTTTTTTTCCAATTCATATTGCTCCTCTAGGTGAGCAATATCATTTCTTTCTTCACCAAGTTGTTGAGTAACATCCTTACCACCACCAGGAATAGGGCTTTCACTGTCACTAATATTGTTACCACCATTTTGCCCCAGAATTAATGGCGTTCTAAAGTATTCAGCTATACCTTGTAACTGTTGTGGGGTTGAGTTGGCTATTAACCACATTACTAAAAACAACGCCATCATGGCTGTCATAAAGTCAGCATAAGCGATTTTCCAAGAGCCACCATGATGCCCTTCACCATGTCCCGACTTTTTTCGAGTTATAATTCTTATTGAGCTATTTTTCATTGTTAATTATTTTGATTTTGGTTGGTATTCTTATCTTTAACTTCTTGAATATATTTTTCTAATTCAAAGAAAGATGGACGCTCATCAGAAAATATCATTTTCCGTCCAAATTCAATACAAATTTGTGGAGCATAATCATGCATGCTTGCAATCAATATAACTTTGGCGCACTCAAGTATTTTGACTGAGTCAGCATTTCGTTGCTTTAATAAAGCCGCCAAAGGAGAAATAAAACCATAAGCAAGTAAAATACCCAAAAACGTTCCAACCATAGCGTGTGCTATTAACTCACCTAGCTCACTTGCTGGTCTATCCGCTTGAGCAAGGGTATTAATTACGCCCATAACAGCGGCAACAATACCAAATGCAGGCAACCCATCACCAATACTCGAAATGGCACTAACTGGTTTTTCTAATTCATGCACAAAAGTTTCAATTTCTTCACTCATTAGTGCTTCAATTTCATACACATCCATATTGCCACTAATTATCAACCGAAAATAATCTGTTATAAAATCTAAGATTCGAGAATTGGCTAAAATAAGTGGATACTGTTTAAATAGTTCACTTTCCTGAGGGTTATCTATATCAGTTTCAATGGATAATGAACCATTTTGGCGAATCTTAGTCAAAATAGTGTACATTAGATTAATTAATGTTAAATAAAGCGTTTTATTAAAACTCGAAGGTTTAAATAATTGTTTTAAGGCGTTAAGTGTAGTTTTTATTACTTTTTTTTCATTACTGACAATAAAGGCTCCGATAGCCGATCCCCCAATAATAAGAAATTCTAACGGCTGAAAAAGGACCGCTAAATAACCACCACTTAGCACATAGCCAAGTAAAGCAGAGGCGACAACAACAATATATCCTATAATAATTAGCATTGGCTTTCTTATTTCTCCATAAAATAACAATAAATAGGTTTTTATTCCTAAAATTTATTTAACTTGCTACCTGCTTTGCAAACGCTGTATTAAAACTATTAGGAATGGATAGTACCTGCAAACATTTAGCGTGATTATCTTTATGTGTCTTATGATTTTTTTCTGCTCTAGATGGTGGTTGACATAAGCTACATACAAAACTATTGTGTGGATGATAAGCATGAGTAATAAAACGCCCCTTGCATTCTTTACAGCAAGATTGTTGCATTACTTTACTTTCAACAAATTTGACTAAAATCCAAGCCCGAGTTAGCCCTAACACGGGCTCTTCATTGTGAGCAAATGGGCATTGTTCTAAATAAAGCTGGTAAGCTTTTAAAATCGTGTGGATACCTGGTTTTGTGCCATGCTTCACTAAAAAATGATAAGCATTATAAAAAATACTAGAATGAATATTTGGTTCCCATGTCATAAACCACGTGGTTGAAAAAGGTAATAAACCTTTAGGTGGTGGGCAACCTTGAATTTCTTTATACAATTTAATCAATTTTCCACGGCTTAAATTTGTTTCACTTTCAAGCATTTGGATTCTTGCACCCAGTGAAATTAAACGAATGGCTAATTGTACCTCTTTATATTTTTGAACAATACTTGTACATCTCATTCTATTTACCTACCTACTTATTGATTGAGTCTAATAGTAAACTAGATAAAAGAATCCCTGTATGCATCTGTTTAATATCGCTAACACGAGAGTCTTCAGTTAGTTTTTTAATCATTTCTGAATTTTCAAATCGTAATTGAAAATTTAATTGATTTGTTTCAGATAAAACTAACATTTGCGACGCAGTTAAATTACTAAGTATGTCAGCAGTTTCTTCATCAATACCTAATCGATACATCCCCATAACTTTATCTTTCTCAAGCATCCGTTGGCTTAACAGCAATGTTGAAAGATTCAAATGATGTATACATTTAAGAATATCGTTCTCTAGTATGTTACCCAATTTAATCACCAATCTTAGTTATCTTTAGTTCGCATTAAAAAAACAAAAACAGCAAAAATACAACATTAACTGTTTTTTTATATATAAAGTTACATTTTTAAACGAAAAAGGTCAATAAAAAAATCATTTCAATTTATTTTCGTTTAATTACACTTTATTTTACGCTGTTTAATTTTATTTTTCTATGGCTTCACTTTACTTTGTATTCTTTTTATCGCTTGGCTATGTAATTGGCTTACCCTAGACTCACTAATATCCATTACTTTTCCAATCTCTTTTAAATTGAGTTCCTCTTGATAATAAAGCGCTAAAATCATTTTTTCTTTTTCAGGCAAGTTTTCAATTTGTTGGGTTATTTGATCGCAAATTTCTTCATTGATAACAGACAAAAAAGGATCTTGATCCTCGCCATGATCAATAATAGCATCAATACTATCCCCCAATTTTTTCTGCATCTCATCATAAGAGCAAATCTGGCTACAATTTGAATCCAACAAAGCCTTGCGATATTCATAAATCGACAATTGTAAATATTCAGCGATTTGATAATCGCTTGGTGTGGTACCTAACCTTTGCTCTAATTCATTAATAGCACAGGTAATATCTTTAATTTGTTTTCGAGTTTGCCTTGATAACCAATCTCGACTCCGAAGTTCATCTAACATGGCGCCTTTTATTCTTGGTATAGCAAAAGTTGCAAAAGTATTGCCTTGCGAAGCATCATAACGCTTGATGGTATCTAATAAGCCGATATAACCGACTTGCAGTAAATCATCCAACTCTACTGTTGTGGGTAAACGAACGGCAAGTTTTAATGCTTCATTACGAACTAAATGGACATATTGTTGCCAATCGGTTTGATTCACTACACCTTGCGAGTTATATAAACTATCACCCATTTTTTTTAACCCATTTTAAAAAAATGCTTAATAATATTATGACGATAAGATGATAATTTAATGACAGGAATAAAGGGATAAAAATTGGGTAATTACAATTATTAGCCATAACAGCATTAAAAATGCCGTTATGGCTAAATTACATAATTGAAGTGATCAAAGAATCAGATAGATAAATTCTTACAACAATAAAAATTACTGTAACAAAGAAAGAACAGATTGTGGCACTTGATTCGCTTGTGCTAATACAGAAGTACCTGCTTGCTGTAAAATTTGACCTCGAGTCATGTTTGATACTTCTGTTGCGTAATCAGCATCTTCAATACGGCTACGCGCAGAACTTAAGTTATTTACAGTATTATTTATATTAGTTACAGTTGACTCGAAACGGTTTTGTACCGCACCAAGCTGCCCACGTAATGCATCGATTTTTGATAACGCAGCATCAATAGTTTTTAATGGATCGGCTGTTGGTGTATCAGATACGTTAAATGCATTTAAACCAAGTTCAGTACTATCAATTTTTTTCAAATTGATTTCAATGGTTTCACCATCGTTTGCACCTACTTGGATTTTAAGTGTTTTATCTTCAGACAATACTTTTGAACCATTAAAATCAGTTTGTTTAGAAACGCGATCGATCTCATCTAAACGTTGATCGATTTCATTTTGAATTGATACTAAATCACTTTCAGAGTTGGTTCCATTTGCCGCTTGTACGGTTAATTCACGGATACGTTGTACGTTATTATTGATTTCATTTAGCGCACCCTCAGTAGTTTGCGCAAGTGAAATACCATCATTTGCATTACGAGCAGCTTGAGTTAACCCTTTAATATTTGATGAAAATCGGTTAGCGATTGCTTGACCTGCTGCATCGTCTTTTGCGCTATTAATACGCATACCAGATGAAAGACGTTCAATAGAAGTACTAAGAACGCTTTGTGAATTGTTAAGGTTATTTCTTGCCATTAAAGACATAGTATTAGTATTAATTACTTGTGCCATTTTTATCTCCTTTAATTTAATTTTTTAAATCAACGACATATTGAAAAATATGTTCAATATTTTTGCTGATAAATAATTTATCGGTAACAAAATAAGAAACTTTAATATTTTTAATAATTATCTTTTTTAAAAGCGCTATTTTAGTCATAAAAACAACCAATATTTATAAATAAATCATTTTGTTAATGTCGTTTTTAAACAATCTACTTAATGATGCTTTTTCATTCAAAAAATAAAAATATTTCTATGTATTAAATAAATCTTGAGATGATGGCTAAATTTTTGGAAAAACTGGTCGATATAAGGTGCATTAATTAAATAATTGTTATAGGAAGAATAAATCATGGCAATGAGCGCATTAGGAATTGGCTCTGGAATTGATCTTAATGGTATTTTAGACCAATTAGAAGCAGCTGAAAAAACACGTCTAACGCCAATTACAACGCAACAAAAATCCATTAATGCAAAAATTAGTGGTTTTGGTAAATTAAAAAGTGCGCTAACAACATTTAATAGTGCAACACAAAAACTTCAGAAAAAAGAGCTTTTTCAAAGTAGAACCGCGACAGGTGGTAATGACAATTATTTTTCAGTGAAAGTAAACAGCAAAGCAGTGTTAGGTAATTATGCTATTAACATTGATCAGTTAGCAACGTCTCATGGCATAGCAACTTCGCCACTCAATGATAAAAACGCTAAATTAGGTAATGATAATCAAACTCGAACTATCACTATTGAACAAGCAAATGGTCAAACACTTAATGTCACTTTATCTCAAGATGAGACATCATTAGAAGCAATAGCCAATGCGATTAACAATGCCCAAATGACTAATGAAGATGGCACAACAAGTCCGTCAACAATGAATTCAACCATTGTTCGTTCAGGAGCAGATGGCTATCAATTAGTCATTACATCGAAAGAAACAGGTGAACAACAAAGTATTACGTCTATTTCATCAGACGATGAAACCTTAAATAATATTATTGGATTTGATATTAATCAGCCTAACAATACCCACATGACAGAAGTGACAAAAGCGCAAGATGCTAAATTTTCGTTTAATGGCATTGCTATAACTAGTGGCTCTAATACTGTCAAAGATGTCATTAGTGGCGTTGATATTACGTTAAAAGAAACCACAACAACTAGCCAAAACCTTGCTATAACCGCTGATAATGAAAAACCTGAAGAAGCTATTAAAGAATGGGTAGAGGCATTTAATCAATTACAAACAACGATATCAACGTTAACAAAATTCACCATGAATGATACAAATTCAGACGAATTAAATAACGATAATGGACCACTTATTGGAGATTCAACCTTACGTAATATTGATCAAAGTATCCGCACAATATTTGCTAAAGGGCAGCCTGGTGAACTTTCTGTTCTAGCACAAATCGGCATTAACATGGATAAAGATGGCACCTTAAAGATTAACGAAAATGAACTAAAAAAAGCACTTAATGAAAATAGTGATGCGGTGGCAATACTATTTACAGGTGATGATAACGCAACTGGACTTGCCAATGAACTTTTTGAAAAAGTAAGCGGATTTATTGATAATGATGGCATGATTGATTCAGCAACTAATGGGTTAAATTCCACTTTAAAATCATTAGATAAACGTCACGAACAGGTAAGCAATTCCATCGAACAAACTATTGAGCGTTATCGCGTTCAATTTACCAAATTGGATATTTTAATTAATGAGTTAGATAGCATGAGTAATTATTTAACAACCCAATTTGACATGATGGCAAACTCGAAGAAATAAGGAAATAAAATGTATACAGGTGGATCACAAGCTTATAAACAAGTGAATTTAGAAACGCGTGTTAGCCAAGCATCACCTCATCAGTTAATTGTATTACTATTTGATGAGGCTCTTAACGCAATTAAACTAGCTAGTTTGTATATTCAAAAAGGTCATATTGCTGGCAAAGGTACTGCAATTTCGAAAGCGATTAATATTATTGATAATGGGCTTAAAAGCTGCCTAGATTTCGAAAAAGGTGGTGAAATTGCTGAAAATTTAGATCGCTTATATCACTATATTAGCCAACAATTATTACTGGCTAATTTGCATAATGATCAAGAAAAATTGCAAACTTGTTTTGATTTGCTCAACAATATTGCTGAGTCTTGGCGTGAGATTGCTAAATAAAATAGGATAATTATGCAAGGAAATAACTTATTAGAACAATATGAACAATTTAATTATATTGTTGAACAAATGTTAATTAATGCCCAAAGTGAAGATTGGGATTTATTAACCACTTGGCAAGAAAAATACCAACAGTTATCAGAAAACCTAATGAAAACAGGAATGCTAGAGAAAACAGAGATGTTCCCCGCTCAGCATCGAGACATGATAGCCATGTATATAAAAAATATCTTAAGTTATCAACAACAACTAATACAATTACTCAGCGCACGTCATAGGCAGTTAGGTACATTGATAGGAACAAATATCAGCCACCAAACGAAAATTGCCAATTATCAACAAATAGCACAATTAATTTAAAATAAATAAACCATATTAAAAATATACTAAAACCATAACTTATTTATTAATAAGTTATGGTTTACTAGCGATGAAATCAATTAAATATTCATATTCATAATTTCTTGATAAGCTGCAACCAATTTATTACGGACTTGAATACCAAACTGCAATGAAACCGATGATTTTTGCATATCGACCATGACTTCATTTAATGCAACATTAGGATCCCCCATTTCAAACGCTTGCGCTTTTTGATTTGCCTGCATTTGAGCTTGGCTTATTTTATTTAATGCATTTTTTAGTTCACCCAAAAAATGGTTATCTGCTGATATTGGTTGTTTTTGTGGAAAATTCGTGATTTGGTTTAGTTTTATTGGTGTAATACCATTAAAATCGTTCAAAATATTCATTAATATAAAAACTACTTGTATTTGTTTTGGTCAACATAGCAAGCAATTTAACATACAACTAAAAATCTAAAACCTTTAAGTAAGGGGAAAAGACTTTGCTTTTTTAACTATTGATTTTTTTAAATACACAGATAATAGACCCTAGAATTAATCTAATTAGTTTAGCGTTAGGATTTTTATGGCTGGCCAGACTGTCGGTACTAAAGACGAATCAATAGTAAATAAACTACCTTTTATCAACAAACTAAAGCAAAATCGAAAGATGCTACTTCTTATTGTAAGTGTAGTTATTCTATCGATTATCTGTTTAGCTTATTTATGGATAAAAGATGAGTCTTATGGCGTTTTATTCAGTAATTTAAATGATAAAGATGGTGGAGAAATTATTAGCCAACTTGATAAAATGAATATACCTTATAAATTTTCATCATCGGGCACAACTATCTTAATTCCTGACGACAAAATTTATGATACCCGCTTGCGTATTGCACAACAAGGATTACCTAAAGGTGGTGCGGTAGGTTTTGAATTGCTTGATAAAGAAACCTTTGGTATGAGCCAATTCAATGAACAAATTAATTACCAACGAGCATTAGAAGGTGAGTTATCAAGAACAATTTCAATCATTAGCAGCATTAATGACGCTCGTGTACATATAGCAATACCCAAACCTTCGTTATTTGTTAGGGAACGAAAACCCCCTTCTGCGTCAGTCGCTATAACATTATTACCAGGTCGCAGCTTATCACAAGGTCAAATCGATGCCATTATCCATTTGATTTCAAGTAGTGTACCTGAATTACAGGCAGATAAAGTAACCATTATCGACCAGCATGGTCATTTATTAACAGGCGATAGCTACCAAGGCAGAAATGCGAATGTTGCTCAATTAGAATTTAATGAAAGAATTGAAAATAATGTCCGAGAACGTGTTGAAAAAATTATTATTCCGATTTTAGGGAAAAAAAATGTCATGGTACAAGTCAATGCTGATATTGACTTTAGCCGACAAGAATCAACATCAGAAATATATGACCCTAATAGTGATATCGCAAATCAAACAATTCGTAGTAAACAACAAGTTGAAAATCGCCAATTAGCTAATCATACTAATATTGGTGGCGTACCTGGTGCATTATCTAATCAACCTGTACCCATACCAAGCGCACCAATTGATGGAAAAACAGAATCAGCAGAATCGGAAGACAATAAAAAATCCTATAATTTACAATCAAATAATACATTTAATTTTGAAGTAAACAGGCAAGTTGTTCATAGCAAAATCCCTGAAGGGCGAATTAAACGCTTATCCGTTGCGGTGTTAGTAAATTATAAATTTATAACAACGGAAGCTGAGGGTAAAGATGATAATGAAGAACAATCAGATGAAGATAAAACAACAGAAAAATGGGTCAAACTTGATAGTGATGAACTAAAAAATATTGAAGCATTAGCACGTCAAGCCATGGGCTTTTCTGAAGTACGCGGTGATACATTAACCGTCGCTAATTTAAAATTTACTGACCAAATATCAGAAGAAAACGAAAGCTTAGCCTTTTGGCAAACTCAAGAATTTTATGATATGACCAAATCAGGCATTAAATATCTGATCTTTATTTTCATTGCTTGGATACTATGGCGCAAAGTTTTACGTGGTATTTGGCTGAAGTTACAACGCCAACTATTTATCACTAGCGAAAAAACATCCGATTCACAATCAAGCGTAAGTGATGAAAAATTAGATTATAAAGCGCACAGCAAACAGCAACAAAAAATATTTGAAGATAATATGCATCAGCAACAATATATTCGAAAAATTGTTGAAAAAGATCCTCGTGTAATGGCTTTAATTATTCGTGATTGGATAAACAAGGAGGATATAGAATAATGAATTTAAGCGAATTGCAAAAAGCTGCCACTGTTTTAATGGTATTAGGTGAAGAGCTTGCTGCACAAGTCATGCAATACTTAAACACTAAAGAAGTACAACAGATTAGTAGTGCCATGATGTCACTACCGCAACTTTCACAGGAACAATTAAAAAGTATCCTTAATGAGTGTCAAAAAACCCTCGAAGAATGTGCCGTATTAAATACCGATACCAACGGTTATTTACGTTCTGTACTTGAAAGATCACTTGGAGCCGAAAAAGCAGATCGTTTAATCGATGAATTGTTAGAAACGGATCGAGAAGAAGCAACTGACGGGCTTGAAATGCTTAATTTTGTCGATGCTGCTCGAGCAGTTGATCTAATTAAAAAAGAGCATCCACAAATTATTGCCACTATTTTAGTTCACTTAAATCGCGATTTAGCAGCCGAAATTCTGAACTTATTTGATGATGAATTACGTAATGATGTTATGTTACGTATTGCAACTTTTGGTGGCGTGGAACCGTCAGCACTCAAAGTATTATCGACTTCTTTATCAACGTTATTACATGGTCAAAATATCAAACTAAGCAATATGGGTGGAATACGTACCGCAGCAGAAATTATTAACTTAATGAAATCACAGCAAGAAGAGTTAGTTATCAATGCATTGCGCGATTATAACAGTGAGCTTGCACAAAAAATTATTGATGAAATGTTCTTATTTGAAAATCTGGTGGAAGTTGATGATAGAAGTATCCAACGCCTACTTAAAGACATTGATAACGAAACGCTTATTATTGCATTAAAAGGTGCATCAACGGCATTACGCGACAAGCTATTAAGCAATATGTCACAACGTGCAGCATCTATTTTACGTGAAGATCTAGAAAACAGACCGCCTGTGCGATTATCTCAAGTTGAAACCGAACAGAAGAAAATCTTGGTTATTGCGCGTCGTTTAGCCGAAAGTGGTGAAGTTATCTTAAGTAGCGGTGATGATGAGTATGTTTAATCGATCAGATAAATCAGACTGGAAACCTTTGATTTTCAAGAATTTATCTATATCAACGCCATCACAAACAGATGAACAAATTAGCATTGAAACCATTGATGACAGTGAACCTGAATCAAATTCAATGGAAACAAAGAGCACTGAAAAAATAACACAAGAAGTCTTAGAGCAGCTAAAACAAGAGACAATAACACAAGCATATCAGGAAGGGTTTAAGGCTGGTAAAACCGAAGGTTTTGATGAGGGAAAACAAGCTGGTTATAAACAAGGATACCTTCTTGGGCAACAAGAAGGTCGTGAACACATTGAGCAACAACTTAATGATGAAAAAATAAAGACTGTGCAGGCAATGTGCGAATTAATTAATAACTTTCAGCAATCAATTAATGATATTGATGAATTAATTGTCCCAAAATTGTTTGATTTAGCATTAGCTGCTGCACAAAAAACCGTTGGTACGATTTCCAAAGTAAAACAAAAGCAATTAATGCACACCTTAAACACGTTTATTGAGCAAAGACCGATTTTTTCTCAACCTATTTCACTGCATCTCAATCCAACAGATTTGCAATGGTTAGAACCAATATTTAATGATGAAAAAAAACAATATCACTGGGAATTAGTTGCTGATCCTAATATTGAAATTGGTGGATGTAAAATTTTTAGCGATAACAATGAAATTGATGCCAGTACTACTCATCATTGGCAAATGATGGCTGACTGTTTACACAAGGATACACATTAACGTGAATTACGCATCTTTATGGGCTAATAAAATTAGTCAAGCAACACAGCAACTTCAATCCTTATCTTTAATACGACAATATGGACGTTTAGTAAAAGCATCAGGATTAGTCCTTGAAGCAGTCGGATTACAACTACCTTTAGGTTCTAATTGTTTTGTTGAGCGGCAATCTCATGATCAAATCGACGCAGTAGAATGTGAAGTTGTTGGATTTAATACACAAACACTTTATTTAATGCCTTTTGAATCGACTGATGGCATTTTATTAGGTGCAAGAGTTTATACCTCTCAATATGATTTAACACATTTTAGTCATAAATTATTACCCGTTGGTATGGCGTTATTAGGTCGAGTTATTGATGCTATGGGTAAACCATTAGATGGAAAACCCTTACCCGCTCATATCGAATATGCTGGTTTATCAAGCAAATCGCTTAATCCATTAAAACGCACCCCCATTCATCAAGTACTTGATGTCGGTGTACGAGCAATCAATGCATTATTAACCGTAGGGCAAGGTCAACGTATGGGCTTGTTTGCAGGTTCAGGGGTTGGCAAAAGTGTCTTACTGGGTATGATGGCACGCTATACTCAAGCTGATATTATTGTGGTGGGCTTAATTGGGGAACGCGGCAGAGAAGTTAAAGATTTTATTGAAAACATTCTGGGTAAAGAAGGGTTAGCTCGTGCCGTTGTTATCGCAGCGCCAGCTGATGTATCACCATTATTACGCTTACAAGGTGCAGCATACGCCACCAGAATTGCCGAAACTTTTCGCGATCAAGGGTTTAACGTTTTACTTATTATGGACTCATTAACTCGTTATGCAATGGCACAACGGGAAATTGCCTTAGCCATAGGCGAACCACCAGCAACGAAAGGGTATCCACCTTCTGTTTTTGCAAAATTACCTGCACTGGTTGAAAAAGCCGGCAATGCAGAAAATGGCAAAGGTTCAATTACAGCATTTTATACGGTATTAACCGAAGGAGATGATCAACAAGATCCCATTGCCGACTCGGCCAGAGCTATTTTAGATGGACATATTGTTTTATCACGAACTCTTGCTGAGTCAGGTCACTACCCTGCCATTGATATTGAAGCATCAATCAGTCGGGTAATGACCGATCTTACCGCCACAGAAGATGAAAAAAAATCAAGATTATTTAAACAACTGTTTTCAAGTTTTCAACGAAACCGAGATCTAATTAATGTAGGCGCTTATGTCACCGGTACCGATCCCTTATTAGATAAAGCGATAACATTATACCCTACCATGCAAAAATTTTTACAACAGGGTATTGGTGAACATTGCTGTTATCAAGATGCTTATCAACAATTAAGTGCAATTGTTGATCCAAAATAAATCTATTAGGAAAGCACGACGATGAATAAAAACTCTTCACAACTTGCGTTTTTAACATTAAAAAAATTAGCACAAAAATCGGTAGATGATAGTTTGATCAAATTAAAAAAGGCCACTGACAATCATCAACATGCAAAATCACAACTCAATATTTTGAATAATTACTATTGTGAATATCAACAAAAATTAAGTGAAGCTTTATCAGAAGGGATTAAAGGATACGAATTGAATAATTTCAATGCATTTATTGCATCAATTGAACAAGGTATTGCAAAACAAAAAAAGCACCTATTAACTCTGGATATGAAGCAAAAACAGATAACCAATCAATTCAATCAATCCCAAAAGAATTTAAATACCTATAAAACATTATTAAATAAACAACATTATCGATACTTACAACAACAAAATCGTTTACAACAAAAGCTAACCGATGAATTTGCTCAGCAACAATTAGCAAGGAGAATATCAAATGAATATTAACCCTATTAATGATTTAAATTTAACCTCTTCTTGTCGTTCTGGAATTGTTGAAAACAATGCAATAACCAATAATAATGATTTCTTTCAACAAGTAAAACAACTTAGTGAAACACAAACAAATCAAAGTAAAGATTTTAATCAAACTAAGTTAGAAGGCGCTGATGATTGTAAAGACGAAAAAGATACTGATCTTTTAACGATAAGCTGTTACCCCATTGATATTCAGACAACCAATCAACAAATATTAACGGTTGAAAGTACGACACCAAATAACAATCAAATGTTATTGATAACAAATAATCTAAACCTTGAAGAAGTATCTGATGATAACTTATTTGATGTACAACCAGCCACATTTGAAAATGAACCGACAAAACAATTATTACTTACAATTCACCAAAGTGAAGAGTTAACCAATAAATCCATGCAAAAAACTGCTCTTCTGTCAGAATCTAACATGAAAATCGGGCATAAATTTGATCAAACGGCTGAGATAAAAACCAATATCAATCAAAAATTAATGGGCACCCAAAGTATAGCCAATAATAAGATGATAAAAGCCGATAACTGGCAAATTGAGTTTGAAGCAAGTCGAGATACTACACTAAATAGTGTCAAAGAAACGTTCTTTACAGCTGCTGCTGAAAATAAGCAAAATCAGATATTTCCTCAACCTAACATGGCACTGACTTCATTAACTGTTGATTTGCCAACACCTATGCATTCTTCAACATCTACACCTTTGCCAATAATGGGGAATATTGAAACATGGAAAACAGCATTAACAGAGAAAATTATTATTCTTAATCATCAAGATATGCAAACAGCTGAAATCAAATTACACCCGCAGGAGTTCGGCTCATTACATATTAAACTTGCCATGATTGACGATAAAATGAATCTTCAAATGATTGCAGCACACACTTATGTTAAAAATGTATTAGAATCAGCATTACCTACTTTAAGAACCTCATTAGAAGAACAAGGTATTATCCTTGAACAAACCGATATCAGTGAATTTTCAATGATGAATAATGCCGATGATCAGTCAGCAAGATATCAACAAACCCAAAATAAACAATCACCCGTAACATTATTATCGGATACTATCGAACAAAAATCTGAACAACACGATATTGAAAAAAATCAGTTAACAAAATCAGGGTTAAGCATATTTGCATAGCGAATCGGACGTAATAGATCATTATATTTTCGCTTACAAGAATAGTAAAAACGTTGAATAGGTCATATTTTTATAGCCTATTCTTCAAATCAATTCCATGAGCATAATTTATTATTTTTTTAATTTTAGCCGTTAAATTAGCGGAAAGTACTTTTACATTTTTACTGAGACAAGAATAATTATGTCAACCAATAAGAAAAAAATAAGTGTTGTAAATATAATACTTATCCTAATTACGCTGTTAGCTGTAGGTGCTTGTGGTTATCTATGGTTTCAAAATCAGCCAAAAGATACGCACCATATACAAGAAGAACAACCCGTTTTATCACCGGTTTTTCTAACTTTAAAACCATTTACGCTTTCACTACCAAAATCAGAAGATAATGCAGACATTAATAAAATTGTTTATGTTGGTATGGTATTACGTGTTGCTGATGAAAAACAAAAATCAATATTATTAGAATATTTACCTGAAGTAAGAAGTGACATATTGCTTTTAATATCAAAACAATATGTTAGTAACTTAAAACAAGAGTCAGGAAAGATCGATTTACAAGAAAAAATTAAAATGACTTTAACTCGGCAATATGATGCAAAACATTGGGTAAAAGTGGATGAAGTTTTATTTACTGATTTTATCTTAAGGTGATTATTATGCCTGATCAGAACGAAGAAAAAACAACATTAAATGAACCTGATGATACACAACCGGTATCCGATAGTTCAGTGATTATCGAAGAAAACAAAATTGAGTCATCTGTTATTTCGTATCCACCAGGCAAAAAAGCGAATGTTAAACCTTATGATTTATCGGTCAAGCATCGGTTTATACCAGAACGTTTAACTGCTCTAGAAATTATTAATGAGCGTTTTGCACGTCAGTTTAGAATTGGGTTATTTAACCGATTACGTCGTAATACTGATGTCATAGCTTTACCTGTTGAACCTCATACTTTTGAAGAGTTTTCTGACACTTCATCGGCAAATCATTTAAATTTAGTACATCTTAACCCATTAAGAGGTACGAGTTTATTTTCATTTTCGCCTGAATTAGTCTTTATAATTGTTGATTCATTATTTGGAGGTGATGGACATTCGCCGCAAATAGAAACAGAAGGTCGAGAATTTACGCACACTGAACAACAAATCATTAACAGAGTATTGGAATTAGCATTAGTTATTTATCAAAATTCATGGGCAGATGTCTACCCGATTGAAGCCCAATATGTTCGTTCTGAAATGCAAAGTAAATTTACTAATATTACTAATTCACCTGATGATATTGTATTAACAACCAAATTTAAAGTTGAAGTTGGTCACAGTAAAGCAACATTTTGTGTTTGTATTCCTTATTCAATGGTTGAACCCATTAAAGAATTACTAATAAAACCCCCTGCTGAGCAAAAAACGTATCAAGATGATAATGTCTGGATGAGTTCATTAACTAGTGGCATCAAACATTCAGCAGTCGAATTGGTCGCTAATTTTACCAAAATTAATACAACTGTAGATAAATTACTAACACTAAAAGTCAATGATATTTTAGTGATAGAAAAACCAACTAATATTGATGTAACTGTCGGAGGAGTGCCTATCTTAACGGGTAATTACGGCAAAATGAATAAACAATATGCAGTTCAAGTTGAACAGGTCATTAACCCTGTATTAGAACAATTGCATGAAGGAGTGTTTAATGACTGATATCAAACAAAATAGTGACGAGAATCAAAACGCCACCATAACAAACGATGAATTAATGACAAAAGAAGCTGTGTTTGAAACACTATCGCCACAACAAACAGAAGATAAACAGCAAGATATCAACCTTATCCTTGATATCCCTGTAAATTTGAGTGTTGAGCTTGGCAGAACCAAAATGGCGATTAAAGATCTATTAAATTTAACCCAAGGCTCCATTATTGCATTAGATGGGCAAGCAGGTGAGCCTTTAGATATATTAATTAATGGTTATTTAATTGCACAAGGTGAAATTGTGGTTGTGGGAGATAATTATGGGGTACGCATTATGGATATTATTACCCCATCAGAACGTGTACGCAGGTTGAGCCGTTAATGCCTGTTAACATCACAAATTTGGCTCAATCTCAGGCTACAATAACAAGCACAAATGCTCTATCAACGCCACCTTCAGAGTTTAATATTTACACACAAGTTGGAACGTCCATGGGGATGTCATTTATTGGTATTATCGGTGTTATTTTACTGCTTGGATGGTTAGTTAGACGCCTAGGTTTAAAAAAAACAACGAATCAATTTATGGACATAAAAGCCACATATAGCCTATCGCCCAAAGAGCATATTATTTTAGTTCATGTGGATCAACAGTTATTAGTAGTTGGCGTGACGCCTCAACAAATGACATTACTGCATACCATTAATGAACAACGTACTGAAATATTACTTTCGACAAAAACAAATAAGGCAAACTTTTCGAAAAATAATCTATTTCAGCAAATATTACAATCAACTTTAAAATCAAAAAAGGAGTAATAACAAGTGAGGTTAAAATTAATCATTTTACTAAGCTTATTGTTACTTAGCCTACCTAGTCATGCTGAGGTTTATCCTCTTTCTGTTATTACTCAAACAGCACAAAGTGGTGAACAACATTGGGCATTACCAGTAGAAACATTAGTTGTTTTAACATTACTGACATTTATACCAGCAATATTATTATTGATGACTAGCTTTACGCGCATCATTATTGTGCTAGGTTTGTTACGTAATGCGCTAGGCACCCCCTCTGCGCCACCTAATCAGGTTATTTTAGGAATTGCACTATTTATGACCTTTTTTATTATGTCCCCCGTTATTGATAAAATTTATCAAGATGCTTATATACCTTACTCGCAAAATCAAATCACTATGCAAGAGGGGTTAACTACAGCTGCTAAACCACTGAGGGAATTTATGTTAACTCAAACCCGTGAAAATGATTTATCGCTATTTGTTAACATGTCGCATGAAACGAATATTCAAACACGTGAAGATATCCCTTTAAAAGTACTTATTCCTGCTTTTGTAGTAAGTGAGTTAAAAACAGCTTTTCAGATAGGTTTTACAATTTTTATTCCTTTCTTAGTGATTGATTTAGTCATTGCCAGCACACTTATGGCATTAGGCATGATGATGGTGCCACCAGCAACGGTATCACTGCCATTTAAATTAATGCTATTTGTATTGGCTGACGGTTGGCACTTGCTATTAGGTTCATTAGCCCAAAGCTTTTTTAGTTAAAACTAACATTAGTTAAAAACAGTAGATGAATAAAGGCAAATTAGCTAAACATAATTCAATTAAGAAGTTATTTCATCAACCATTCATTAAACAAGGTAAAATTAAGGAATTATATGTCAACTGAATCTATTAGCGCCCTTGCAATACAGGCAATCAAAGTAGCAGCATCATTGGCAAGCCCTATACTTCTCGCCGCTTTAGTGACAGGCTTAATCATTAGTTTATTACAAGCGGCGACACAAATTAATGAAATGACATTATCTTTCATTCCTAAAATTTTAGCGGTGATTATTGTATTAATTGTGCTTGGACCGACAATGCTATCGACAATGACAGATTTCATCAAAATGGCTCTTACCAATATCCCTAATTTAACTAGCTAAATTTAATGAATCTTAATATTAATGATTTATTCAATATTGATTATTTTATTTTAATTCGCAACTGCTTTTTCCCGTTTGTGCGGATTCTAGCATTGATAATGGTTGCCCCCATTACCGGAGAAAGAGAAATACCCAAGCGAGTAAAAATAGGATTAGCTTTACTCATTGCAATTCTGCTACCTTTACCACAAATTAACGAAAATATAAGCCTCTACTCATTTGAAGGAATATGGGTTATTTCGCAACAAATTCTCATTGGTACTGTAATTGGTTTAACAATGCAATTTGCCTTTATGACAGTTAGGATGGCAGGTGAATTAATTGGTATGCAAATGGGGCTTGGCATGGCTACATTTTTTGATCCAATTGGTGGACCTTCAACCTCAGTATTATCTCGTTTAATTAACCTAACCGCTTTATTACTCTTCCTTAGCTTAGACGGCCATTTATGGTTACTTTATGGTTTAGCTAACAGTTTTGATATCATACCTGTTAGCAAAATACCACTAAACAGTAATGGGTATTTAATGCTAATTGATGTCAGCCGTCTACTTTTTATCAATGGAATCATGTTAGCTCTACCATTAATGACTCTACTATTAATCATTAATATGGCATTAGGATTATTAAACAGAATAACTCCTCAATTATCGATATTTGTTGTTGGCTATCCTTTAACTTTATTATTAGGGCTAATCATGCTAGCTTATTTAATGTCGATGCTACCCGCCTTTGCCGAGTTTATTTTTGAACAAATATTCGAACGTATTTCAATGATGCTAGGGGCGTTTTTAAGATAAAGGAATTAACACTTAAATCAAATTTTCCCCAACAAACTAAAGTGAATACTATAGGTATAAGGAATAGAAAGATCTTTTTATTAAACTTAAATTACCTAAACTATCCCCCCAACAAATAGAAATCTAATTAAAAAAGCGAATTCACTATTGACGACAGATGGAGTTGTTCTGTTGATAAGGTCTCCATACGTATATCCTTACTAAAATAGCGGTAAGTAAAAAATAAAATGATCAATAGGGCAATAATGAAAAGGTAATGCTTACTTATTAGTCGCAGTTCCATCTTGTTTATTAACTTCAAGTAATATATCGACAACGGCACTCAAGGCAAATTTTTGCGTAGTTGACTCTTTTTATGCGGAAGCTCTATCGGTAAATGCATACGGGCTTTAATACGATCAATGGGGATTTTCACCGAACACTTAGGTACCGTGCCATCGCCATTACCTTTTGCCGGTTTAAGAGTGTAACATTCGGTAATATTGCCTTTATAATATGTAATTCATTTGTGAAATAATAAAATTGATTATCGAAAAGTAATATGCCCTTTTTAAATAATCAAAGGAGTTAATCTTCGTCTTTAATTTAGTTCAATTCTACTATTTACGATAGGCAATAGCTGGGAATTTGTTAATTATCACAGCACTTATTTTGGAATAGTCTATAAAAGATATTTACGCGATAAGATAAAACCCATTTTTTAAAACCAGTTTAGATACCGCGTAAATTTTGATGATTTTATTTGCTTTTTTGCTCTTCACGAGTTAATTTTTTCATTTTTTGTTCAATGCGCTGGCGTTTTAATGGTGATAGATAATCAACAAAGAGCTTACCTTTTAAGTGATCCATTTCATGTTGAATACAAATCGCAAGCAATTCATCGGCTTCAATTTCGTAAGGTTTGCCATTACGATCGAGTGCTTTAATTTTGATTTTTTCAGCCCTTGGCACAAAACCTCGACAATCGGGTACCGATAAGCATCCTTCTTCAATACCTGTTTCACCTTCTTGGCTAATCACTTCTGGATTAATAATCACATAAACATGGCTTTTATCTTCTGTTACATCAATCACAATAATTTGTTCATGTATATTTACTTGTGTAGCTGCAAGCCCTATTCCATTTTCGGCGTACATGGTTTCAACCATATTATCAATAGTGGTTTGTAATTCTGGCGTAAACGCTGTAACAGGTTTTGCAATTTTGCGTAGTCGCTCATCAGGAAAACGTAATACTGGTAAAATAGCCATAAATTCTTCGATCTACTCCTCAAATGTTTGGGTTTTCAATATTGTGGACATTGTAAATGTTTATAGTGTCTGTGAATAGCCTTTGTTGGCTATTGATAATATTTATCTTATCAATTCAACCCCCATAATTATATTTGAATGATGAATAACAATAATGAGTAACTATGAATTTTTATTACGAATTTCAATGCTAGGGCAAGGTAAACTTGTAATTTTTAAAAAAATTAGCCAATTTTTTACAGCTGGTCTTCCAAAGAAGATAAAAAATGTTGATTTTATTTTGGATAAAATAGGGTTAAGCGAAACGCAAAAATTTTGCTTTTGGGATGTTTCTTATCTGCATTTTGAACCTATTCTGGACTGGTTATACAGTTCTGGCTTTCAAAAACACCTTATTGCTTACTGTGATGTTGATTACCCTTTATTACTTAAGCAGATCAAAGCCCCACCACTTTTGCTTTTTGTTATAGGCAATAAACAATTATTGCAAACACCGCAAATTGCTATGGTAGGCAGTCGCCAATTTAGTGAATATGGAGCACAATGGGGACGATTTTTTGCTAGCGAATTGGCCATTAATGGGTTAACTATCACAAGCGGTTTAGCATTAGGGCTAGATGCGATTTGTCATCGAGGAGCGCTTGAAGTATCTGGCAATACAATTGCGGTTTTAGGCAGCGGTGTTGCCAATATTGTGCCTAGAACAAATCTTAAACTTGCAAATGATATTTTGGCACAAAACGGCGCATTAGTGTCTGAGTTTTTACCTTTCAAGGAGGCAAGATCAGAATATTTTCCTAGGCGTAACCGTATTATTAGCGGATTGAGTTTGGGCACTTTTGTGATTGAAGCTTCGGAAAAAAGTGGATCGCTAATCACCGCACGTTATGCGCTTGAGCAAAATCGTGATGTGTTTGCCTTACCAGGGGAAATTGATAATGAAAATTGCCACGGCACCCATTATTTAATCAAGCAAGGGGCTTATTTAGTAACGCAACCAACCGATATTTTAGAACACTATTGCGGTTATTTGTCGATTAATAATAGTTCAACCAATCAATATACAGAATCAACACAGACTGTTTTGTACCCTGACATTTTTGCTGTGATTCATCATGAGCCAATCCCTGTTGATTTGATTGCTGAGCAGGTAAATTTATCAATAGCCGAGATAACCGTTAAATTGTTAGATATGGAACTAGCAGGATTAATTAAAACTGTTACAGGCGGTTATATTCGCAATCGAGTCATTTAAAAAATTTTTTTAAAAGCTTTAGAAAGATAGGCTGTTAAATATAAACTCCGCCGATAGACATCGGCGGTATAAACTATTTTTATTTATCTTCAATTTCTAGCGCAATTTCTGAAAGAATAATGCCTGTATTATCAGCATAGACAAAATCCCCCGAAAAGAAGGTTACACCGCCAAAATTAACTCTAATGTCTAGTTCACCAACCCCTTGATCTTCAGCTCCCACTGGAATTGCAGCTAATGCTTGTATTCCAATTTCAGCTTCAGCAAGGTAATCCACCTGTCGAACGGCACCATACACAATAATTCCTTCCCATTGATTTTGAACGGCAATATCGATTAGTTCTGCGTCAATTAATGCACGACGAACAGACCCCCCTCCATCAATAACAAGGATTTTACCTGATCCATTTGATTGTAAAATTTCATATAGTAACCCGTTATCTTCAAAACATTTCACTGTTACGGCCTGACCTGAAAATGATGCTACGCCACCAAAATTACTGAATATTGGTTCCACCACGTTAACATCTTCTGGGTAATAATCACAAAGAATTGAAGTATCAAACTCCATAGTCAAGTCTCCTTTAGCCTTCATATTTAAGTTTATCTAGTATAACCCCAACATTGAGTAACACGATATTAAATTTAAATAAACGTGAACTAGCTCAACATAATACCAGAACAATAAAGTAAATTAGTTAATAAAGCAAGCTTGACCATCTGCAACAATAAAGGTGTGGCATCTTTTGCTGTTTTAAACCGAAAAACAGCAAAAATATGTTTGATAAACAGTGGTGATATCAGCATAAATAGCCATGCCCAAATCGATTGTAATGTATGGTAAGCAAATAAACTAAAGCAGAATAATGCAGCTATTAATAAGATGAGATGATAAATCTGCCCTAGCTTTTTTCCTATTAATACAATTAAAGTTCGTTTATGATTTTTTTTGTCACTTTCAAGATCACGTAAATTGTTAATATTGAGTACTGCAACTGATAATAAACCACAACCTAATGCTGGAAATATAATAAAAAATGACAATGTTTTGGTTTGTAAGTAATAACTTCCTATTACGCCGATTAAACCAAAAAATATTAATACCGATAAATCACCAAGACCTATATATCCATAAGGCTTTTTGCCAACAGTGTAAGTAATAGCAGCAATAATTGATAGTAATCCTAGCACGATAAAACCGTATAATTCATACAGGGTGTTACAAGCAAGAGTGAGTAAACTTATTCCAGCAAAAACACATAATATTATGTTAATTTGTAAAGCAATTTTTAATTGCTTGAGGGTAATTAAACCTAGCTGAATTCCTCTAGCGTGTGCAGTAAGATTTAGTTTGTCGGTCCCTTTAATGGCATCGCCATAATCATTAGCTAAGTTAGAAAGAATTTGCAATAACGAAGCTGTAATGATTGCCAGTAACATTATCCAAAAATTAAATTGATACTGCCAGTAAGCCAGTGCATTACCTACTACTATTGAACAAAGCGAAAGCGGTAGTGTTTTTAAGCGTAAACTGATCATCCATGGGTAATATTTCATGTACATTAATAATTTATTTAATTGAATAAAAATTTTTTAGCAATCATAACAGGAATAAAAACAGGGTTCACGCTATCAATAATGAAAATGCTATTTTATAAAAAGCGGTGATATTAGACGATGTTATTACTCTATTTCTATAAGATTGCTATGCTAATAATTACCGTTAACACTTCGAAGCACTGTTATTAAAACAATTTTTAAATTAGTGCTTATCATATATCGGTTGGAGATAATTAAACGTTACAATTTATCGATTGTTTTTTTCATGTAGTTTTCTTTTTTAAATAATCGGCGTGCTCGACCTTCTCTTAACGCTGAAATAAACAAACCTAATGCACTGTATATTATACCAAGTAAAAGTATCATAAAAATATTATATAAATTATCTGATAAGCCTAGCCCCATTTGGTTTACACCTGCAATCATGTTGGTTGCCCAAGTAGAAGGGAGTAAATAGGTGACAAATTGTACCCAATGTGGCATAGCATCAATTGGCCAAATCGTTCCTGAAAGGTAGAATACCGGTGTGGTCAAAAATGCTAATGTTAGGTAGATCATTTCAGTTCGACGTAAACATTCGGTTAATAATTTGCTTAATCCTAATGCGCCTAATAGTAAGGGGAAAGTCATGGTTAATATTTCAATGATACCAGCCAATTGTCGATAACCAAGTACCCAAGGCCATAAACCAAATAGCACAATAGATAAAAATAACCAGATTGGTAATAAACCACATAAGCTACCTAAAATTACAATTTTAGGCGGTCTACCTTGAGGTAAAGAGTTTAAGGTTATATTTATGCGTGTTGAAGCAATTAAAAAAGAGTGTTGTAATAGCATGACTAATAAGCCAGGAAAGGTAATAGCTGCAAAGCTTATTCCTGCATTGTAAAGAGGCTCAGTTTGTGCTTTTATTGGCGATAAAATAATTTTAATTTGCTCATCTGAAAATCCAGAATTACGCATTATTCGTGTGTTGTATTGGGTTAATATTTGTTGATAGATACCTTTAATATCCACTTGAATCAATCCATTTGCTAAACGGCTTGATGCATCACCATAAGCTGGAATAGTCACTTCTTCACCACTTAATAGTCGTTTTTCAAAATCTCTAGGTATTGTGATAACCGCAAAAAGCTTACGATTATTGATGTCATCATATGCTTGTAGCGAACTTTCGTAGATAATTGTGCCAATTTTAGAACTGGTTTCTAATGATCTTATTAAACCGCGGCTAGTCGGAGTGTGATCTTGATCAACAATCGCAACAGGTAAGTTAGTTATTGTGCCATTAATATAGACTAAGCTCATCAATGAAACAGATAATAGTAGTAGTAACCATATCGGTCGCATTAACATTAAAAAGAATATTTTTAAAAATGAAGACCAAAACATTTTAAGCATTTGATTTATCCTTTTGCTGTTAATGCAAACGCTTTACTAGCCGTTTTCTAACTAACACGGTAATAATGATTGGGTAGATCATTAATATACCACAGGTTTTAAACACAGATAGGTAATTCGAATGCCGTAAAAAGAGATCGAATAATTTGTTAAGCGCATAGGTTAATGGTTCGAGCGATGAAATAAATCTGGCTATCCAAGGCATTGAAAGTTCAGGCACTACAATACCTGAATAAGTTAAGGCAAGTCCAACCAGTATACCAATATAAGTATAGGCATCAATTGCGTTTTTGGTAAAAGTAAATAGTAAAATACCGATACTTTGTGCTGCAATCACATAGAAAAATACGACGGTCATCATGGCAAAAGGCGAACCAGATACTTTGGCGTGAGAAAGCACAACTAACAAGGCAATTTCGAAAATGAGCAACATTGTATACCAAATAGTATAAGGTGCTAATTTTCCTAATACAAAAGGGTAGTTTGCTCGTGTCCGTTTTGGTAATTGCGATAAAATATAAATTGTTGTTGTGATAACAAATAATTGTAATAAATGGACCACCGCTGAAAACTGCTGGAAATATAGAGAGTTACCACTTGCATTAAATAAACCATCATAATTAAAATTGACTTTCGCAAGTGGTGGAACTGGCAATCCAATACTGGTTGCCAATGTGGTTCGATACTGTGTATTTAATACTGCAATTAATCCCGAGTAATCCATAATAGAATATAACCCTGCGCTGTAATATAATGCATTATAATAAAGCATAGGTGTTGGTTGACGACCTGATAAGACATCCGCCTCGAAATTTGGTGGAATATATAATATGGCGTAAATTTTTGCTTTTTGTAAATCTCGTTCCGCTACTGAAAGTTGGTTATCATAATTGATAAGGTTTGCATGTGCTCCAGCATTAAGATTACGTACGATTTCGCGTGATAATGTGCTTTTGTCTTGGTCAATATAAGCAACAGGCAGATCAAACAATACACCTCGGTAGAAGATACTGCTAATTATGACGAAAATAAGCAGTGGTAAAATCCACATTAACCAATGAGAAGTAAATCGCTTAAATATTTGCAATACTTCTTGATTATATGCTGTTTTGAAACGATTCCAGAAATCTAACATTAATTGTCTAATTTCCATAAGGTGCTCATACCTGCACGTAAACCTTCAATATGGGTAAGCGGATATAGTCTAACTTCAAAGGTTTTTAAATCAAAATCACCTGTTGCACGCGTTGCTCGTTTGGTCGCATAATCTCCCATTGGCGCAATATATCGAATTTCAGCTTCTATTTCTTTATTACCTAATGCTGGCACTTCAAGCTTAATGTGATCACCTTTATGTACGTTAGGCATAATATTTTCCCGAAGATTAAATACAAAGTAAGCATCTGGTAGGCGAATAACTGTTAATAATGGGCTATTAGCATTAAATAATTCACCAACTTCCGCAGGTATTGAACCAATTTCACCACCAACGGGAGCTTTAACTTGTAAATCATCATATTGAATTTGTAGCTGTTTAAGTTGTTCTTCGGCTTCTTTTAATTTTGCTGCGTAAATTTCACGCTGCTCAGTACGATCACCATTTTTAGCTTGATCTAAATTAGCTTGTGCTGATTGAACTTGTTGAAAGGCGGCATCACGAGTTTTTAACGCGCTATCTAATATGGATTGTGATACATAACCTTTAGCTGAGATAGCTTTGTTTCGATTATATTCTTTCAATGCATTTTCATAATTAACTTTCGCTTGTTCAAGTAGCGCTTCATAATAGCGAATGCTTTCTTCTCGTGTGCCATGATTAGATAACGCAACTTGAGCTTGGGCTTGTTCACATGCCGCTTCCGCTGCCTTGACTTGGGCTAATAACTCTGGGCTATCAAGTGTGATAAGAATATCATTAGGTTTAACATCATCTCCACGGTTAACATGGATAAGTTGTACACGACCTTTGGCTTTTGACGCAATACTAACATTAGGTGCGTCAACTTCACCTTGTAAAATAAGTTGGCTATTGTGTGAACGTATTAATATCGTCATGGAGATTAAAATAACGATTAATACAATACTAATAAAAGTTTTTTTATTCATAAAATTCTTTATAGAGTGATATTAAAAAGATAAGACATAGAGAATTAAGGCAATTCTATGTAGAATTAAAATAACATACGAGAAAATCCTTCCGTGCATTATACGAAAAGTGCCTTAATTGCACAAGTTAACCCATACTGAATTTAAAATTGGCACAATATTTATCCTATATTTAATCGATTGGAAGCAAACTTTGTTATTAAAATAAACTATTTTAATAATTGTAAATATGGATTTTAATAGTTTTTATTTATAAATGATATTAGTCAAAAGGCTATAGATAAAAACCTACTTATTTAGTATGATATTTATAATTGTGATTATAAGGTAGAAAAAAAAGTATGAAAAAAATAATTATTGTTGGCGGTGGTGCTGGTGGTTTTGAGTTAGCCACTGATCTTGGCAATAAATTGGGTAAAAATCAAGAAGTCCAAATTACGTTAATCGATAAAAATAGTTATCACATTTGGAAACCCCTTTTACATGAAGTTGCAACAGGCGTACTAGATGAACAAGTGGATAATATCTATTATGCAGCACAAGCCCTACAACATCATTTTCAATTCACACAAGGTGCCTTTACTAATATTGACCACGATAATAAGCAAGTTGTTATCGTTGATTCTAATAATGAAACTATTTCTATTGCCTATGATATTTTAGTCATAGCAATAGGTAGTACTTCTAATGATTTTGGTACTCCAGGCGTTAAAGAACATTGTATCTTTTTGGACGATCAAAATGCAGCACTCCAGCTACGTGAGTTATTGTTATCAAAATTTGCTGATTTTTGCTCTAATACCAATAAGTTTGAAGACAAAATTCGTGTTGCCATTGTAGGCGGTGGTGCAACCGGTGTTGAATTAGCATCTGAGTTACCACATATGGTTGATGAATTTGGCACATGTCGACAAAATGGTATGTGCTCAGATCAATTAGATATATCAGTTATTGAAGCAACAGATCGTATTTTACCTGCTCTTCCTGAAAAAACTGCATTAAGTATTACCAAAACTTTAGAAAATCAAGGTATTCATGTGTTAACTAAAACGATGATTACTAAAGCAGAAAGAGATGGATTTTATCCCAAAGAAGGCGATACCATAAAAGCGGATATTATGATCTGGACAGCAGGTGTAAAAGCGCCTGATTATTTAAAACAAATTGCAAGTTTAGAATCAAGCCGTTCTAATCAATTAGTAGTAAAACCAACATTACAAACAACACGTGATGATAACATTTTTGTTATTGGTGATTGTGCTTATGCTATGCAAGATTCAGGTCGTGCATCACCACCAACAGCACAAGCAGCTCATCAAATGGCTAAAATTTGTTGTAGCAATATTATCCGTATGATAAACAATCAACCAATGAAATCCTTTAAATATACCGATAATGGGACCATTATTTCATTGCATAATACAGCACAAGGTGTCATTAAATTAGCTGGTAAAAGTGAAATGGGTGTTAAAGGTTGGTTTGCAATGATAATTCATCGTTTATTATATCGCATGCATCAAGCAAACTTAATTGGTATTTTTAGAACAATTCGTTTTTCTTGTGCTAGTAAAGTAATGTACAAAACCAAATCTTCTTCTATTTTTACCAAAAGAAATTAGCCCTCACTTTCTATTATTAATAGCTACTTTGAATATATATTTTTTGAAGTAGCTTTTTATATTTTCTGTAATATTGACTGTTTTTATCGGTAAGTTCAATGCATCCGATTTTAATGTTTATGTTGTTGTTAATAAATTTGATAACAAGTGTTGGTGATCAACCACAAAATAATGGGGGATTTGATTCTTTAATCTTCACAGTCAGGAAAGAGTAAAAATGTTGAACAAGAAAAAGACTCTCCTTATAGTTGTATAGGAATTATTTTTAATATAAATTAAAATGTTAGTTTCTCTAAATGGGAAGTAAAGGGATTTACAAGCCGCTAAAAAGCCGATTTCTCATGGAAAAATAAAAATTACATTATAAAATATTTAAAAACTCACAATTTATTTAATAATAAGATCACTAAATTCAAGAAAGTAGCAAGCACTTTTGAAGTGCAAGCCTTATGATATCTGGTTTAACTGGAAGAATAATTACATTTACTATTGTGAATTAGTATGGAAGGTTGATGATACGGATACTTAATCTAAAAATTGGTAAGTTGCAGACATTAAAGAATTTTACCTTTCACTTCCTGTAGTAAAGCAGAAAATAAAAGGACACCATGGCAGTAAAATCCTCTTTTACCAAGAATCAGCTATTTCCCTTGTTTCAATGTTTAATTCGCCATGATTGATAACCATTAGTTTAACGTAATGATAATTTTTTTATTGGTGCAAAACTTTTTCGATATAAATGGTTTATGCCATGTGTTTCAATTGCCGCTAAATGCGCTTTTGTAGGATAGCCTTTATGCTGTGCAAGGCCATATTGTGGGTAAAGTTTACCTAACTCAACCATTTCACGATCACGTGTAACTTTAGCTAAAATAGACGCTGCACTAATTTCTGCTACTAATAAATCACCTTTAACAACGGCTTGGGTTTGTATACCAAAATCAGGACAACGGTTGCCGTCAACTAATACAAAGTTGGGCTTTACTTTCAATCCAATCACTGCTCGTTGCATAGCTAGCATGGTGGCATGTAAAATATTTAATTTATCTATTTCTTCAACGGAAGCCCTTGCAACACACCAAGCTAAGGCATTTTCTTTGATGATATCAAATAGTTGTTCACGTTTTTTTTCAGTCAATTTTTTAGAGTCCGTTAAACCAATTATTGGTTTATTGGGATCTAAAATCACTGCTGCGGTGACTACATCACCACAAAGTGGACCACGCCCAACTTCGTCAACCCCAGCAATTAGTGTAGCATCAGGGTAAGTAAATTCTAATAACAAAGTAAATCCTCTAACATTACTCTACAGGTATTATTCTTTTAAAATATCCAATACAGCTTGTGCTGCTTGTTCATCAGCGTTACAACGGATTTGTTTATGCAATGTGAGAAAGGTATCTTTCAATGCTAAATTATCTTTCTCTAAAAAAGGGATAATATGGGTAACGATATTTTCTGGTGTGCAGTCTTGTTGTAGCAATTCGGGCACAATCTGTTTACCTGCTAAAATATTAGGTAAAGACACGTAAGGCGTTTTAATTAATTTTTTAGCTAGCCAAAAAGTAAATACTTTCATTTTGTAGCCAACCACCATTGGGCACTTAGCTAACATGCATTCTAATGCTACAGTCCCTGATGCTAAGATTGCGGCATTACTAGCAATCATTGCTTCACGAGCTTGTCCGTCTAATAGTTGCATTTTAAGTTCTGGTGCAACTTGTGCTTTAATTTGTTCAAACTCTTTTCGCCTTTTAGCATTAACTAGAGGTACCACAATATGCAAATCCGAATAACGCTTATGCAATAATTGAGCTGCTTTTAAAAATGGTTCTGATAATAAAGTGACTTCAGCATAACGGCTACCTGGCAATAAAACTAAACAACGACAATTGATTGGAACGCCTAATTGTTGACGCATAGCGGTTTGATCTGGTTTTAATGGAATATCATCTGCCATTTTATGACCAATGAAACGACATGGCACATTAAACTTGTCATAAAATACCTTTTCAAATGGAAGAAAAGCTAAAATAAGGTTGGTATTACGTTTTATTTTAAAAACGCGCTTTTGCTTCCAAGCCCAAACCGATGGGCTAACATAATGAATCGTTTTTATGCCTGCTCGCTTTAATTTTCCTTCTAACGGAAGGTTAAAATCTGGGGCATCAATACCAATAAATATATCAGGTTTAAGTGCTATTAAACGCTCGGTAATATCTTTGCGAATTGCTAAGATCCGGCGTAATCGGCCTAGTACCTCAATAATCCCCATAACGGATAATTCATCCATTTCATACCAAGCTTGACAGCCTTCGGCTTGCATTTTAGGACCAGCAATACCCACAAAGTGAATATTTGGATAATGTTTTTTTAGTGCAAGAATCAATCCTGCACCAAGAATATCGCCAGAGGCTTCTCCTGCAATGATCGCAATTGTTAACGGTTTATTTGTCATTAACGGATAATGCCGCGTGTTGAACGTGCAAAAAAGTCAATAAATAGTTTAATTTCTGGGTATTGCTTAGCAATAGTTTCAATTTCAATTTTTGCATCGTCTAACATTAAACCATTCCTATAAAGAATTTTATAAGCACTGCGTATGGCTTGTAATGCTTCCTTGCCAAACCCTCTGCGTTTTAAACCTTCGTAATTTACGCCATGTGGCGTTGCATGATTGCCTTGTGCAATAACATAAGGGGGAACATCTTGTGCAACACCAGAACAGCCACCAACCATAACATGGGCTCCAATTACACAAAACTGATGTACCGCAGTCATACCACCAATAATGACATAATCATCTAGTTGAACATGCCCTCCAAGAGTAGCGTTATTAGCTAAAATGCAGCGATTACCAACATGGCAATCATGTGCAATATGCGAATTAATCATCAAGAGATTATCGCTACCAATACGGGTTAACTCCCCTCCTTGTACTGTTCCACGATGGATAGTCACGCTTTCGCGAATCATATTGCGATCACCGATTTCAGTACGTGTTGGTTCACCTCGATATTTCAGATCTTGGTTAACTTCTCCGATGGAAGTGAATTGATAAATTTGATTATCCTTGCCAATTTTGGTGTGTCCGTTGATAACAACGTGTGACTTTAAAAACGTCCCGTCACCAATTTCAACATTTTCACCAATAAAGCAGAAAGGACCAATTTTGACGTTATCGCCAATTTTCGCACCTTTCTCAATCACTGAACTTGGATGTATTTCCGTTGCCATAGTGTTTCCTTGAAACTGCTTTTAGGATATTTTTAAAACAATATTATTTGCGAGCACACATCATTTCAGCTTCGCAAACCAAATTACCATCAACGGTGGCAACACCATGGAATAATGCAATACCTCGGCGCTCTTTAATATATTCAACATCAAGTATAATCTGATCACCTGGCACAACAGGCCGTTTAAAACGTGCTTTATCAATTGAAGCAAAATAATAAAGTTGCCCTGGTGATAGTTCTTCGATGCTTTTAAATGCCAATATACCTGTCGCTTGTGCCATGGCTTCTAAAATTAATACACCAGGAAAAACTGGTTTATTCGGGAAATGTCCCTGAAAGAAAGGTTCATTAACGGTGACATTTTTTATTGCCTTTAATGTTTTACCTTTTTCATAACTAATCACGCGATCGACCATCAAAAAAGGATAACGATGCGGTAATAAACTAATGATTTCTTCAATATCAAGGGTATTAAGTTCGGTAGTCAAAATAGCTATCCTTATATATTACTGTAAACTTTATACATTATAACTGAGGATAGCTATTTCACTCAAGAATGATTTAAGCACTGCAATCTATTTTATTGAAAACGTTAATAATATGTTAAAATAAATTTATTGCATAAATGATTGGTAAACGCTATATAATAGTATATAAAATATTATATAATAAAAAATTATTAGCCAGATTTTCAACTAGGAGAATTAAAAATGAAATCATTGATAAAAATAACATTACTAAGTAGTGCAATCATGTTAGCTTTAGCTGGATGTAATGAAAAAAATAAATTTGAAAATAAACATTTACCAGTAACTAGTCAAAGCACTACAAGTAATACTGCATTTTCAACTGATGCTCAAAAAGAAGCTTATGCATTAGGTTCTTCATTTGCTACCTATTTGAAAGGAAATCTAGAAAACGAACAAATTAACATTGATACTGATTATGTAGTTAATGGGTTTAACGAGACATTTCGCGGTGAATCTCGATTAACGAAAGATGAAATCCAATCAATTCTGGCGCAATTTGGTCA
The DNA here is from genome assembly GCF_001690355.1 of Gilliamella sp. Choc4-2. GTDB lineage: Bacteria > Pseudomonadota > Gammaproteobacteria > Enterobacterales > Orbaceae > Gilliamella > Gilliamella apicola_A. The sequence continues at coordinate 14,882 of NZ_LZHG01000018.1, read as the reverse complement.
ACGTCTTCAACAAGAAGCAACTGCACGTTTTGAAAAACAAAAAGCAGAAAATACAGCTAATGGTGAAAAATTTCGTACAAACTTTGCCAAACAACAGGGGGTAAAAAAAACCAAGTCTGGCCTACTTTATCAGATTGTTAAAGATGGTTCTGGCCCTCACCCAACTGCTGACGACACCGTTATTGTTCACTACACAGGTACACTAATTGATGGACGTAAATTCGATAGCTCTTATGACCGTGGTGAAACAGCAAAATTTCCACTTAATACTGTAATCAAAGGTTGGGTAGAAGGAATTCAACTCGTTGGTGTCGGTGGAAAAATTAAATTAGTTGTCCCACCAGAATTAGCTTATGGTGATCAAAATATCCCTGGTCTAGGCGATAAAACTGGTATTCAACCTGCTTCTACATTAGTTTTTGAAGTTGAACTCATTGGCATTGAGAATCAAAATACAAAATCATCTCAATCAACAAAATCAGCTAAATAATTTTGATTAGCTCACTTACCTATACGTTTGTTGTTACGGGTCCTGCCTATGGGACCCAATCCGCTTATTGTGCATATCAATTTGCACAAGCATTACTAACAAACACAATGCATAAAATTAAAAATATCTTCTTTTATGCAGATGGTATATATAATGGGAATCGGTTTACTGAGCCCGCTAATGATGAGTTTGATTTAGTTAAGGCATGGCAGGAACTAGCAAGCAAATATTCTATTACGTTAACAATTTGTGTCGCTGCAGCGCAACGGCGTGGCGTCATCGAAAGTAATCTTGCCGATCACTTTGAGTTAACAGGTCTTGGTGAATTAAGCGAATCCATTGCAACGACGGATAGAACGATTCAATTTTAAAATTAAGGCACTCAAATGAAAAAAGTGGCGATTATTATTAGCGCTCCCCCTCATGGAAATGCCAAAGGTCGAGAGGCACTCGATCTTGCTTTAGCTATGTCAGATATTAATCAGGTATCAGTATTTTTTATTGGCGATGGAGTGTTTCATCTGCTACCGGATCAAAAACCGCAGCAAATTTTAATGCGTGACTATATTGCCACATTTAACATGCTTGAACTTTATGATATTGATGATGTGTATGTATGTGAAGACTCACTTAAAATTAGAAATATTAACAAAATGACTCGAAATATTCCTAGCAAAATGATTACCCCCCAAGCAATAGCTCAATTATTAACCATTCAAGATGTAATTTTACGGCTTTAATTTAAAACTAAAGCTTATCTTTATGATATATAATATTTCTCTCTTAGTAAAAACTCCAGACAGAAATATAAAAGAGTGCTAATAATTTTAAGTAAGGTTCATATAATCCATTTAATTGAATTATATGGATAAATATATGGATGCAATAAATAATCCACCCTATTTTCAACAATATTGCTTTAACAGAGCGGATTATTATCGTGCTAAGTAATGGCTAATTTATTTCGATTAATTAGACTAACTTTTTCATTTCATCTGCAATTTTTTCTGCTTGTTGACCAACCACAATTTGTATACCTGTTTTACCTAATTTAATTACAGCCATTGCACCTAAAGCTTTAGCAGCTTGTTCATCAATAAGATCTGAGTCCTTCACACTTAAACGTAAGCGCGTAATACAAGAATCAATATTGGTTAGATTTTCTTTGCCACCCACAATATTTAAATATTGTTCAGCAAGCTTAGTTGTATCACCAACAATTTGTTTTTTCTGGGTTTGTTCAGTTGATGAAACCGTAGTATCTTCATCTTCGCGACCTGGTGTTTTAAGATTGAATTTTACAATCACAAAGCGAAACACTATATAGTAAACCACAAAAAATACTAGACCTTGAAGAATTAGCATATACCAATGCACAGCAAGTGGATTGCGGCTTGAAAGCAACATATCAACTAATCCGGCACTAAAACCAAATCCAGCAATCCATTGCATGGCAGCTGCGATGTAAAGTGAAATACCTGCTAAAATAGCATGTAAAAAATAAAGTGCAGGTGCAACAAACATAAAAGCAAACTCTAATGGTTCTGTTACACCAGTGAAAAATGCAGCAAATGAAGAGGCTAACATGATTGAAGCAGTTTTATCTTTATTACCTTTTTTAGCGGTATGGTACATTGCTAATGCAGCTCCAGGTAAACCAAACATCATAACAGGAAAAAATCCAGCTTGGTAACGACCAGTAATTCCCACTGTTGCTAATCCATCTTCAATTGATTTTTGCCCACCTAGGAAATTAGGAATATCATTAATACCTGCAACATCAAACCAAAATACTGAGTTTAAAGCATGGTGTAAACCGACAGGAATAAGTAAACGATTAAAGAATCCATAAATACCAGAACCTACTGAACCCAGCTCTTTAATATATTTACCAAAAGAAACTAATGCATCATAAATAGATGGCCAGATAAAATATAAAACAGCAGAAACCAATAGCATAACTATCGATACGATAATAGGTACTAGCCTTTTACCACTAAAAAATGCTAATGCTTTATGTAATTCAACAGAGCTAAATCGGTTATATAACTCAGCTGAAATAATACCAACCAGTATTCCTACAAACTGATTATCAATCTTTTGAAATGCAGGAGAAATATGTAATTGCCAATCACCAATACTGGTATCAATACCATTAAATAATGCAATAGAATTAGGTGAAAGCAGCGTGGTTACGACTAGAAAACCGACTAATCCTGCTAACGCAGCAGAACCATCTTTATCTTTAGACATCCCATAAGCAACCCCAACAGCAAAAAGTATTGGCATTTTTTCAATAATTGCACCACCAGACTTAATTAAAAAAGCAGCAACAATACTATTTTGCCCCCAACCATTAGGATCTATCCAATACCCAATACCAAGCAGTATTGCAGCAGCAGGTAAAACTGCGACAGGCACCATGAGAGAGCGCCCAATACGTTGCAAATAAGCTAAAATTCCCATAAATTTAACCTCATATATTTATTTGAATTATATCTAATATCGTTTTTTTATTAAACATTTTAGATATAAGTAAATGGACGATTATATTTCATCTTATATTATTTTACTTCGCAAATTAATTATTCATTTTATGTGATTTTAATCACGATTTTTTTTGATTATTTATTTTAATATAGTAATATTAAGCAAACATTTTTTACTTTAGAAAAAAAGAAGTTATTTAATTATATCAGATGAAGGAGTATTTCATGAGGTTAATTCCTTTACAAAATGCCAAAGAAGTGGGGGCTTGGGTTGCTGAGCGTATTGTTAATAAAATTAATCAATTTAATCCAACAGCAGATCGTCCATTTTTATTAGGTTTACCGACAGGAAGTTCACCTCTAGTTATGTATCAGCAATTAATTAAACATTATAGAGCTGGTAATGTTAGTTTTAAACATGTAGTGACTTTTAATATGGATGAATATGTTGGGATTCCAGAAGATCACCCTCAAAGTTATCACACATTTATGTACGAAAATTTCTTTAATCATATTGATATTGATAAAAACAACATCCATATATTAAATGGCAATGCTCCAAATATTGATGAAGAATGCCGTCAATATGAAGCTAAGATCAGAGCTTATGGCAAAATCAATATTTTCGTTGGGGGTGTTGGGCAAGATGGGCATATTGCTTTTAATGAACCAGGCTCATCTCTTTGTTCTCGTACTCGTATTAAAACGTTAACAGAAGATACTCGTATTGCAAATTCTCGTTTCTTTGATAATGATGTAAATCAAGTTCCAAAACATGCACTGACTATTGGTGTTGCAACTTTAATGGATGCACAGGAAGTCATTTTATTAGTTTGTGGTCATAACAAGAGCTTAGCTCTTCAAGCTGGTGTTGAAGGCTCTATTAATCACCTTTGGACAGTAACTGCGCTTCAAATGCATCCAACATCAATTATTGTTTGTGATGAACCAAGTACGGATGATCTTAAAGTAAAAACGTTAAAATATTTTAAACAAATGGAAGCTGATAATCTTAAAGTAACCATTTTATAAAGGATAAATCAATGTACGCATTAATAAATTGTCGTATTTATACTGGTTATGAGATTCTTGAAAATCACGCGGTTATTATTGACGGCGATAAGATTGCAAAAATCTGTAAACAAAACGAATTACCTTCAGATATCACTATTGAAAATTTACAAGGCGCAATGCTTTCTCCAGGTTTTATTGATATTCAAGTCAATGGTTGTGGAGGTGTACAATTCAATGAGACGCTCGATGCATTAAGTGTTGAAACATTAGAAGCAATGCAGGCAACAAACCTTATTTATGGCTGTACTAGCTATTTGCCTACATTAATTACCTCAACTGATGAATTTATGATAAAAGCTGTTAAGGTTATGCGTGAATATTTAGCCACACATCCAAATCAGGCCTTAGGTTTGCATCTGGAAGGACCTTATATTAGCCCTGAAAAGAAAGGCATTCATGACGAAAACATCATTCGTCAACCTTCTCAAAAAATGATTGATTTTCTTTGCGAAAACGCAGATGTAATAAAAATTATCACGTTAGCACCAGAACGAGTTGAAAGTCATATTATCAAACAACTAGTAAATGCAGGTATTCATGTATCGGTTGGTCATTCTAATGCACATTATGATGATTGTCGTCGTGGATTTAATGATGGTATCCGTTTGGGGACTCACCTATTTAATGCAATGCCTTATATTTCTGGGCGTGAACCAGGTGTAGTTGGAGCAATTTATGACGAACCAGAAGTTTATGTGGGCGTTATTGCTGATGGTCAGCATGTTAGTTGGGCAAATATTCGTAATAGCCACAAAATTAAACAAGATCGTTTGATTTTAATTACCGATGCAATGCTACTTGCTGGATCCAATTTAGAGTCAGGAGTGTTTGCAGGTAAAACTATTTATTATAAAGATGGGCGATGCGTTGATAAAAATGGCACATTAGGTGGTTCGTCCTTAACCATGATTGAAGCTGTAAAAAATGTAGTTGAATATGTTGGGATCGCCTTAGATGAAGCATTAAGAATGGCAACTCTTTACCCAGCCAAAGCAATTGGTGTTGATAAAAAACTTGGAACCATAAGTGAAGGGAAAATTGCCAACCTTGTTGTATTTCGTCACGATTTTACAATCGTTGAAACGGTTGTTAATGGAAAAATGAGTCATTAGAATGTAAGGATAATTAATGAAAATTTTGAGATAAAGTATGTCATTTAATTATCTACACTTAGTCGGAAATGCTGAACTTATCAAACAGCTAAATTATGCTATGATTTATCGTTTGATTGTTCAGCAAGCTCCGATTTCTCGTATCCAGCTTGCTGAAATAAGCCAATTAGCACCAGCCAGTATCACAAAAATCACCCGACAGCTGATTAAAAATGAACTAATTAAAGAAGTCAATACTCAACAATCGACCGGTGGTCGACCTGCGGTATCAATACAAGCTAAATTCAGTCATTATCAAGCGATTGGCATTCAATTAAGTCGTTCTCATGTAACCATTGAACTTTATGATCTTGGAGCTAACAGCTTAGCATTAGAAATCCATCCGCTTACTACCTTTGAACAGAAGCTTGCACAGGAATATTTAATTGGATTAATTGAACAATTTATTCAAAAAAAGGGGAAACAAATTAAGCATCTTGTTGCTATCTCGGTTGTGCTTCCTGGTTTGATTGATTCAGTGCGTGGTATCATTCGTTATATGCCCCATATTCAAGTTAACGCATGGTATTTAGCTGAAATATTACAAAAGCAGTTTAATGTTTCTATATTTCTTGGTAATGATATTCAAAGTTTAGCATTAGCTGAAAGTTATTTCGGCTCGACACAAGGTGTTGATGACTCGATTTTAATAAGAGTTCATCGTGGTGTAGGCTCAGGCGTTATTGTTAATCAACAACTGCTAACTAATCATAATCAAAGCGCTTGTGAAGTCGGACACATTCAAGTCGATCCATTAGGTGAACGTTGCCATTGTGGTAACTTTGGTTGTTTAGAAAACCGCGTAGTCAATAAAGCCATTGAACACCGAGGTAGGCTAATGATTAAGCAAGGCTATGTATCCAAATTAACAGTTGAGCACTGTGACATTAATCATATCTGCCGACATGCAAATCAAGGAGATGCATTAGCTATAAAACTGATCAAAGATGCGGGTGAAAACCTTGGTAGAGCGATTGCAATTATGGTTAACATCTTCAATCCTCAACGAATCGTGCTAGCAGGAGAACTCACTAAATCGCCAGAAATACTATTAAATGCGGTAACTAGTTCATTAAACACTCAAAGCTTGGAAGAACTACGCAAAAACCTTACCATTACTTGCTCATCACTTAACGATAGATCAGCGATTGGTGCATTTGCACTAGTGCAGCAAGCTTTATTTAATGGATCATTATTAATGGCATTATTGGACGATAAAGAACAGTAGTTTATTAGAATAAAAATACAGCCCGATAAATCGAGCTTTTTTATTCTAATTTACGCTAAAATATGCAACATTCTACGTAATGGTTCTGCCGCCCCCCATAATAATTGATCACCAACAGTAAAAGCAGAAAGGTAATCTTTGCCCATATTCAATTTACGTAAGCGCCCAACAGGTGTTGTTAAAGTACCTGTTACTGCTGCAGGGGTAAGTTCACGCATCGAAAGATTACGATCATTCGGCACAACTTTTACCCAATCATTATGAGCAGCAAGCAGCTTTTCAATTTCAGAGACGCTAATATCTTTTTTCAATTTAATAGTAAAAGCTTGGCTATGACAACGTAGTGCTCCAATACGAACACAAAGTCCATCAACCGGAATAATTTGACTGGTACCTAAAATTTTATTGGTTTCTGCCTGCCCTTTCCATTCTTCTTTGCTTTGACCATTATCAAGCGCCTTATCAATCCAAGGAATTAAACTTCCTGCTAATGGCACACCGAAATTATCAGTTGGTAAACTACCATCACGCATTTTTTGGGTCACTTTTCTCTCAATATCTAAAATAGAAGAATGAGGATCTTGTAGTTCTTTGGCAACCTCTGCGTTTAATACTCCCATTTGGGTAAGTAACTCTCGCATATGACGAGCACCACCGCCCGAGGCGGCTTGATAAGTTGAAACAGAGATCCACTCAATTAAGTTTTCAGAAAATAAACCACCGAGTGACATTAACATTAAACTCACCGTACAGTTGCCACCCACGAAAGTTTTGATGCCTTTATTTATCGCTTCATGAATATTAGCTTTATTGACTGGGTCAAGAACGATAATGGCATCATTTTCCATTCGTAGTGTTGATGCTGCATCTATCCAATACCCTTGCCATCCCGTCGCACGTAATTTTTTATAGACTACGGAGGTATAATCCCCACCTTGGCAAGTAACTATAATATCTAATGCTTTTAAGGCATCAATATTATTAGCATTTTGTAATATTCCTACTTTACCACTAAATGTAGGAGCGGCCTGACCCGCTTGAGAAGTAGAAAAAAAGATAGGGTTAATATGATCAAAATCATGTTCTTCAATCATACGTTGCATAAGAACCGAGCCTACCATTCCACGCCAACCAACAAAACCAACATTTTTCATAATGTATTTCCAAAAGTAGAGGTTATATGAAGAGATATTTTCTATTAAAGCAAAATATCACCATAAAACAAGTTAGATAAGAATTATTTTTGTTGATAAGAAAATGATAACGTGGCGTTATATAATTTTAGATTTTCATCTTTAATGCATTATTTAATGCATTAAAATTGCGATTATAGTTAGCAATCCATGAATTATGGAATAAGCAAAATTAAGGAAATATGATCCTATCATGACAATCAAATTTTTTGGGGGGGGAGGGTAAATGAACCAGAAAGATCGACTCGATTTATTATCAGCTCTAATAGTTTACAAACCAGGCAATAAAGATTCCTGCTCTAAAATAGGTTTTTATTTAAAATTGGTCGGCGAGAGAGGATTCGAACCTCCGACCCACTGGTCCCAAACCAGTTGCGCTACCAAGCTGCGCTACTCGCCGTTAGATACCATTTACGCTATGCATAAATAAAATGGGGTGGCTAATGGGACTCGAACCCACGACAACTGGAATCACAATCCAGGGCTCTACCAACTGAGCTATAGCCACCGTAGAAGTAGGACGAAATATTACGCATAAAAAATAATATTGTCCAGAAGATTTTTTAAAAAACTTACTAATTGATTATATAAAAACCGGTTAAACATTTAGCTAGCCATCATGTTTTTTATAAATCAAGGTTTATGTGACATTATATTAATAGGTTATTTATCGATTACTTTCGTCCTGTTATTCACAATCCCTCTTTAAATGATTAATTGAAGCTTCCACTTTATTATGAATAATGCTTTGATTATTCGATTTTTACTTATAATACTCGGCAATGTTGCACCCATTCTATTTTTTATAACATTATACGCCTTGTAAGCATCAATTTTTTGATATCATTTATCAAGATAGTACTATAGCGGTAGCTAATGATAAAGAGATTAGTTTTGTACAATCAAAAATGGGAGAGCTTCACCTTTCACTAATTTAATTAGCTACTATCATACTATTTGTTATTCTATTTTTTAGTAGTAATGTTAAAAGATGAAAAAATTAACAATTTATTTAATTATATTTTATTATAAATTAAGTAAGTTTTAAATGATGTGATTTTACAATGGCTATATAATGATTTTATCGTTTATAGCTAATAGGCTTATTTATAAAAACGTTATTTAATTGAATTTTATATTAAATTTAGATTAAACCTGCGGTTTGCAGCAAACTCCTTTACATTATTAAATAGTAAATAAAATAACCAGTAACAGCTCAAAATATGTAATATTTTAGTAAAGTTACCTGACTTTTTTTTTATTATTGTAATAATATAAATACTTAAAATTAAATAATAATGGCGATTATGATAAATATTTTATTAATTGATGATGATATTGAACTATCACAGATGCTTAGTGAATATTTGACCAACGAAGGTTTTAATATCAAAAGTGTTTATTTGGGTAAAGACGGTATTGATGCAGCGTTATCGGGTAAATATCGTGCAGCAATTTTAGATGTAATGTTACCTGATATTAATGGTATTGATGTTCTTAAGAGTATCCGTCAGAACTGTAATATGCCAGTTATTATGTTAACGGCTAAAGGTGATAATATTGATCGCGTTTTAGGATTAGAATTAGGAGCTGATGATTATATTCCGAAGCCATGTTATCCTCGTGAATTATTAGCCAGATTACGTGCGGTTCTACGTCGCTTTGATGAGCGCTCAGTGGAAACAGTTGATGATAAAAAATATCATTTTAATGGTTTAACACTAGATCTTCCTCAACGGTTATGTACTTGGAATGGGCAAGTTATTGATTTAACTTCTACCGAGTTTAATTTGCTAGTATTACTTGTAAAACACAGCGAGCGAGTAGTTACTAAAGAAGAACTGTCTGAAATCGGATTAGGTAGAGCTAGGGAACTCTATGATCGTAGTGTTGATGTGCATATCAGTAATATTCGCCAAAAATTACACCAAGTTGCACAAAATATCGTGACCATAGAAACTATTAGGGCAGTTGGTTATCGTATCCGTTAATGCAATAGTAGAGTTGATATGAATCGTCGATTATTTTGGAAAATACTCGTTATCTTTTGGACTATTTTCTATCTTACTTTCCAATTGACTTGGATTGCGTTTTCTTATTATATCGAAAATAAAAATCAACGATTTCTCAATCATATGCCAACAAAAGTTGATATGATTGCTCAGTTATTACATGTAGCTGGGGAAGATGAAACACTTAATTTTGTAGCACATTTGCCTGAACGCGAACGAATGTTACTTTCAATAAAGTTGATCTCTCCTCAGAATGACCAAGTTAATATCATCACAGATGAATTAGAACCACCAACGTATATTTACCAACGTACGGCAATTGCCCCCGATGGTACAATTTACGCTGTTTCGTTTAAAGAAGATAAAGATAAAGACGATCATGTTAAAAAAGCGCTATTTAATATGCCGATGCCAATTGTGTTAATGGGGGTCTGTGTAGGGCTTGTTTTCAGTCTCTTTTTAGCATGGAACTTGACCAGACCTATGCGACTATTAAGGCAAGGTTTTTTCCGAGTATCTCAAGGCGATCTTACTGTCAGATTATTTAATAAATTGAAACCTCGTCGCGATGAGCTTAGTGAGCTAGGCAAGGATTTTGACATGATGGTTGAACAACTTAACATCTTAATATCAGATCGCCAGGCACTCCTTCATGATGTATCTCATGAACTTAGAACACCACTAGCTCGGTTACAATTAGCGATTGGTCTTGCGCAGCAAAATAAGCAAAATATTGATACAGCTTTAGAAAGAATAGAGTTAGAGTCACAACGATTAGATCAATTAATTGGCGAAATTTTAAATTATTCTCGCGCTGAAATGAATAATCGAACTGACGAGTATTTTGATTTAAAAGACCTAATCCGTGTTGTAATTAATGATGCCAATTATGAAGCTAATCATCAATCAATTCATGTTCACTCTGTATTGTCACCAGTCGCCCATTCTATTGTTAAGGGGAATTCAGAGCAAATTCGTCGAGCAATTGAAAACATTATCCGGAATGCTATCCGCTTTTCTAGACCTGGGCAAACTGTAGAAGTATCGTTAAAAGAAGTAGGCAAGTATTTACAAATTGAAGTTAAAGATCGCGGTCCAGGTGTTGAACAGAGTAAGCTATCAAGCATTTTCGAACCTTTTGTGAGAATTCAATCACCACAATTAGGAAAAGGTTATGGTTTGGGGCTTGCGATTGCTAGAAAGACGGTTATCATGCATAACGGTACCATTCAAGCCACTAATCGTGATGACGGCGGGCTAATCGTAACAATATGCTTACCTTATTGGCGTAAGCTTTAGCTTTATAAAAAACAGTTAATAAAATATTAGTAGCAGTCATTATTGACAGTTAATACGTACTCTTTAACTAGTTTTTCTAGCTCAATTTTATCATGACCTATAAAATCTAAAACTTGTGTAATTGTGTTTGGATAGTGTTCTAATATTGCCTTATATTCTGCAATATACTGGCTAGCAATAGGTTTATATGACCAATGCCATTCTTCTGGCTGATACCCACCTTTTCGTCCTTCATTGAAGGCTTGGCAAAAACCATACTTGGGCATGTTTTCTTGAAGCCATTTATATAGAATAATGCCTTTTGGATCATATTGAAAATATTCCGATGAAACACTGGTAATATCAATATCAGTTCCCCAATGATGACGAGAAGTTCCCGGCATTGATGAGTATTGTAAAATTTCTTTAGCAATTTTTTGTGGGTCACTTAACTTTGGTAATAATGCATTCCATTTACGCTGCCAAATCGAATTTTGATACATGTAATTACGTGTTGCACTAACTACAATAAAAGGAATGTTTGGGTAGGATTTTCGAAAGTCATGATAGGCTTTAATTAACTGCTGTGTAGCTTCTTTTTGGAGATACATCCCCTTTTTATTTACCTCTAACACTGTTGAATCCAGTGAGATAAAATTATCATCCTTTTTTTCGTCAAATTGCCCAAGCAATTTAGTTAATGGAATTGTTTGTGCCATAGCTGTAGTTGAGCATAAAAGTAAGGTTAGCATTTGGGTTAATTTGAATTTTTTTTTCAATTTTGCTGATCGTTTTTTCATTCTAAATATTAGTTATATTCTATTAGCCAGATTTTGTGAAAAACAGTATAATCCTTTCCCTAAAAATTGAAATAGCCATAATGTGTAAAAACGAGGCCACATGTTAATATCATCTACATCAAATATATCTACTAATTGCTCAAACTTAACAAACACAATGAATCCTAATACAACCAATCTCAATATAAATAAACTAACAAACGAAAAAATAAATTTATTGAATTATACTCGCCAGCAATTACGTGAATTTTTTATTTCATTAGGCGAAAAACCATTTAGAGCAGATCAAGTAATGAAATGGATCTACCATTTTGGTATTGATAACTTCGATCAAATGACAGATATTAATAAAAAGTTACGTGAACAATTAAAAACACTAGCTGAGATCAAAGCCCCTAAAATTGCTATAGAGCAGCGCTCATCTGATGGCACTATCAAATGGGCGCTTGATGTAGGTAATAACCAGATGATTGAGTCTGTTTATATCCCCGAGCGCGATCGCGCTACACTATGTGTTTCCTCGCAAGTAGGGTGTGCACTTGAATGCAAATTTTGTTCAACTGCTCAGCAAGGTTTTAATCGTAACTTAACCGTTTCTGAAATTATTGGGCAAGTATGGCGTGCCTCAAACGCGATCGGAGTTACAGGTAAATTGGTTGATAGACCTATCACTAACGTAGTAATGATGGGCATGGGCGAGCCATTACTTAATTTATCAAATGTCGTCCCAGCAATGGAAATCATGTTAGATGATTTTGGTTATGGTCTTTCCAAAAGGCGCGTTACGCTCTCGACCTCAGGCGTAGTGCCAGCATTAGATAAACTCGCCGGTATGATTGACGTGGCACTAGCCATTTCGCTTCATGCTCCTAATGATGTTATTCGTAGCGAAATCATGCCGATTAATCAAAAATATAATATGTCCATGCTACGCGATTCGATTCTGCGATACCTTTCAACATCCAATGCTAACCATGGTAAAGTCACTATCGAATATGTACTTCTTAATCAAATAAATGACAGTGTTGAGCATGCTCATGAGCTTGCAGTATTCTTAAAAAATGTACCAAGTAAAATTAATTTAATTCCTTGGAACCCATTCCCTGGTGCACCTTATTCAAGATGTTCAAATACACGAATTGATCGCTTTATGAAAACATTAATGGGGTGTGGATTTACTGTGATAGTCCGTAAAACACGTGGTGATGATATCGATGCTGCATGTGGTCAATTGGCGGGAGAAGTAGTTGATCGCACTAAAAGAACACTATACAAAAGGCAAAGCCTTGCTCAGCAAACAGAATAAACAAATACACATAAAAACTTAGAAAGGGAAAATTAATGAAAAAGTTTGTAATATTATTAGCTTATTTTGCTATATTAACTTTATTTGGATGTCAAATGAAAAATAATGAAGAATTTGACCCAGAAGTAGCAGCATTAGCAAGAATGAGATTAGGACTAGGTTATTTGGCTAAAGCGGATGAATCAGAAGAAAATATTAAAGCCGCACATTATAATTTTAAATTAGCAGCACAATATTCCCCTAATAATCCTCAGGTAATGTTAGCCATGGCAATGTTTGATCAGCACGTTGGCGAATTCCAAGAAGCTGAACAGATTTATAAACGCATTACCTTAATGGAACCAGGCAATGCTTTATATCACGTTCATTATGGTTCTTTCTTATGTGGTAGGGATCGTTATCAAAAAGCAAAACAGCAATTTGAACAAAGCATTGCGCTTGATCACCATCACTGGAAAGCCGACACTTATGAACAATATGGCTATTGTGCAATACAAAATGATGATCAAGAAACAGCTAATTTAATGTTCAGGCAACTTTTTCAATATGATGCTAGTCGTCGAGACAACGTCATAAAAACAGCTAAGCTTTATCAAAGTAAAGGTGATAAGAAGATAGCTAATTATTTATTTTCAATAACAAAAAGTAAATAATTATTAAAGAGTAATAAATTTTTTATAATTATAAGCAAGAGTATATGTCATGAGTTTTTTGGCTATTTTGTTATTAGCACTGGCAATGTCCACCGATGCCTTTGCTGTGGCTTTGTGCCGAGGGGTTTCACTTAAATCAATGCCATTTATAAGTGCGCTAAAAATCGGACTTTTATTTGGTTTTGTTGAAGCTATTACTCCTTTACTTGGCTGGTTAGTTGGCTACATTGCCCTTCAATATATTGAACAATGGGATCATTGGGTTGTATTTGCTGTCATGCTATTTTTAGGAATTAATATGATATATAACAGCCAGAAACAGTCGGATGGAAATTGCCAAGAAGATGAATTAACATCATCAAAAAAATCTTTTCTAACGCTAATTTTTACAGCAATTTCAACCAGTATAGATGCATTTGCCGTTGGTGTTGGCTTAGCATTAGCAAGTGTTAATATCTTTTTTTCTGCATCAATGATTGGACTAGCTACCTGTACAATGGTTACTATTGGGTTATTATTGGGTAATAAAATTGGCTGTTTAATTGGTAAACGGGCTGAGCTTTTTGGTGGATTAGTGCTTATCTCTATTGGGTTAATCACACTTTATCAACATATGACAATTTAGTATTTTAAATAAAAAAATATTTTTATATAGCTAAGTTTCGAATGTTTTATAAATCGGTATATTCTATCTATGTAACTATCCCCAAAAATAGTACAGCAAAAAAGTAGAAAATTCTCTATGATAAAAGAAAAGGGGATTTAATTATGAAAAAAATGACTGAACATCAAATCGTCGCTATTTTAAAAGAAGCTGAAGCAGGTATTCCGGTTAAAGAACTGTGCCGTAAATATGGCATGGGTAATTCAACTTTCTATAAATGGCGAGAAAAATATGGCGGAATGGAAACTTCGGATATCAAACGCTTAAAGGAGCTGGAGGCTGAAAATCGCAAGCTTAAGCAGATGTTTGCCGAACTGAGCTTAAAATCCCAGCTTCAGGAAGAAATCATAAAAAAGCTTTAGTGCCCACAAAGGCACGTAAAACGTGGGCACAGCAACTACAACAAAATCATTCAGTTACTATTACTATGAGTTGTGCCATTGTTGGCTTAAGCCGTTGTGCTTACTATTATAAACCTAAGTTACCGGATGATTCAGTGATTATTTCGGTGTTGAATGCTATCACGGAAAGGCATTTACGCTGG
>NZ_LZHG01000017.1 GCF_001690355.1 Gilliamella sp. Choc4-2 | reverse complement strand
ATTTAGGACTTATTTAGATATAGCCCTAACGGCATCTGAAGCGGCAATCTCCGGCATCAAACTGGCGGCTCTTTTTGGTGAACGTAACGAAAGCTTATTAAAAGTACTCAATAAGCTAGGTAAAGCAGGGAACTTTGTTGGCGCAGCAGGTAAAGTATTGGCATTGGTGGATAGCTTAAATGATATCTGTCGTGCCAATAAAGCATTAGCCCGGGGTGATGTTGGCGCCGTTAGTTTTATGGTCAGTTCTTGTATTGGTTTTGCAATAGCCGGATTGGGGTTATCGTTTGCGTTGTCTGGACCATGGGGGCTGGTTTTAGTTTTAGCGCCATTTATTCTTAATTTTCTATTTGGCACTTACGACGACGGCAGCCAATGGGACGAAATGGACAAATGGATAAACCGCTCCATATTTGGCAACCTAGCTCGCAATGACTTATACCCACCTTACCCCATTAGTGATACGGGCAACTACCTATCCGAGCAAGATTTTTATTTGGCATCCCGAAAAGGACTTTGCCAAACCGCCCACCATGAAGTGAATGCAAGCGATTTGGGGAAAAAAGGTCAACAAAATCTAAAAAATAGTGCGCCCACTAAAGTCACAGGGATCGTTTGGGGAACCGATGACCAACGTGAAGTGGTAGAGGCAATAAATAAAACCTCAAACAGTAAATTGTACAATTTAAACTTAGTGATGCAACTGCCTGACTTTGTAAAAAATAAGGCCAAATTTGAAGGAACAATCACCATCCGCCACCGTGGTGAACCACAAGAGACCATATTAGAAGTTAGTCATGGCGGTGAAAATATAATTATTGAACCCGTTCAATACAATCCAGCCTATTTTAAACTGGTTAATGAAAATATGATAAGGAATGAGAAAGAAAAAACGTATGAATATTATCAGGCTGAGCCCAAAGAATTGGGAAATACGGTTAAAAATTGGTATGCCATGCAGCAAGTGATGGGTATCGATATTAAAACATCGCAGGAAAAAGTGGCAACACCAGCAGACAGCGCCACCACAGAGGTTACAACGACCAAGCCAAAAGCGCCAAATATCGGTTTATTTATGATAAACCAACTAGTAGGGCGGGTAACTGGTCAGTTTGAAGTGATTTGCACCGTTCAATATTGGCCAACGGGGAAAGTGGATGAACAGGGTAAAAAAGTGTTTCCATACTTACTGTCATACCAATATACAGCTGAAACGAGCCATAAGCCGAAGCAGTGACAAAAGCGATTAACAAATTTTAACTAACAGGTAATAACTGATGAAAACACAAATCAAAAAAATCTTAATATTAGGTAGTAGTTTACTGATGTTATCGTTACTGACAGGGTGCGATTTTACCGATTATAAAACGCGAATTCAAAGGGAAAACGATATTAATAACCCAACAGGAAATAAATCAGTTTGTTTGGCAGTAGGAGATTTAACTGAGGATATGTATCCTTATACTATTCACTATGTTGAAGGCGAAATTGATCCGAAAGAGCCTTATGATAAAGTAAAACAAAATAGAAGATTGAACTTGAAGCTATCCCTCTATGCCAAAGAGGGATTATTTACCGAAGAGCTGGTTGGTCATGATGGCGATAAGCCCCTGTACCGTTATAATTTAACGGATGAAGGTCGCAAATACGTAGATTGGTGGGGGGGCACTAACTTCTGCTTTGGTCGGGTTGTAGTTGATAGGATTACAGAGGTTGATAATCAACTTAAAGGTATGAGAATGGTGTCATTCCGTTACCATATGGAAAATGTGCCAAATTGGATAAAAAATAAGGATATTTATAGCTTGTATCCTAATTTTGATGGTCTTGAAGATGTCGTAACAGGTAAGGATCTTGCCAGAGGGACTCATTATTATAATGTTAATGATTATGGTGAATTAAAGCTAAGAAGGGCTAAAAGTGGCGGTTATATTTTATAAAGTTATTTTAATTCATTAGATTACTGTTAAGTTTAAGATTTGCGGGGTAAAAAAGTGTTTCCATACTTACTGTCATACCAATATACAGCTGATACGAGCCATAAGCCGAAGCAGTGACAGAATCGATTAACAAATTTTAACTAACAGGTAATAACTGATGAAAACACAAATCAAAAAAGTCTTAATATTAGGTAGTAGTTTACTGATGTTATCGTTACTGACAGGGTGCGATTTTACCGATTATAAAACGCGAATTCAAAG
>NZ_LZHG01000016.1 GCF_001690355.1 Gilliamella sp. Choc4-2 | reverse complement strand
CCTATCGATCACTGGTTAAACCGCTGTTATTTTGGGGTGCAAGAAGAGTTTGCCTATTTAGGGTATGGCGCTTATCACGAAGAGCAAGAGGCATTTGTGGGTTTTGGGCAGTCGGTAAATGACTATTTGGTTGCGGTGTCGGGCATTGACACCTTTATGATCTTTAAAAAACCAAGTTCATTTAGTGGGATGAAGCTACATCACCGCCACCTCTATTTTTATTTAACATACCCGAATAATGCAACCATCGCCCACCTGCCGTTGCAGGCCACGGTTACATTATTTGGCAAGAATGGGCAACGTGATGAGGATATGATTGAATCTCGCTTTAATATCAGTTCAACAGGGGTAAATAACCACTCAGTAGTGGCGCACTCCCCAATCCACCTAAACGAAGATAAAGCCAAAGAAACCCTAAAAATCACCGAATATGTCACCACCGATAAAAACTATTTTATCGACCATTATGAAGCAAAAACCTTTAAAACCCTCACTCAGGGCAAAGCGGTATGGCAATCTAATTTTACCGATATTGAAAAAATCGAAGTAAAAGAGCCAGCTCCTAACCAGCCAGAAAGTCACCTAACGGTAATAACCTGGGTAGCGGGCACCTTTGCTTATGATCTAATAAATAACTACCAAATCAATATCAGCTCTAATGCACAAGATGATGACGAAATCCCGCTTATCATTAATCGAAGCAGCAACCAATTTCACGATGAATAAATAAAAGGAGAATAAAATGCCATCAAAATACCGCCCACAAATCTTTGGTTGGTTTGGGGATCTAGATAAAGGTCCTTATAGTGTACCTTTGCATGACGATCGCTTAAGTTATGCCAATAACACCTATTGTGCATTTATTCGTCAGGATCACAATGATCAGATTTTTTATTCATCTTTATATCTTATTGCAACCATACTTTTATTCATTGCTGTTATTTTATGGATTTGGTTATTACTTATTCATAAACCTGAAGCGGGTAATTCAATAGTAATTATAGCAATATTGGCTTTGATGGTGAGTATTTTTTCTTTGTATATAACTATTCCTGCCGTTTATCAAAGCTTGTTTTCCCGCCGTGGCAGCCCCATTATATTTAATCGTAAAACCGGTAAAGTCTATGTTAATGAAAGTTACTTTTTTAACTTTAAAGTATTACGGCATCCTGCGGTA
>NZ_LZHG01000015.1 GCF_001690355.1 Gilliamella sp. Choc4-2 | reverse complement strand
TTGCTTCTGATAAGGCTTTATAATAGGCGTCTTGACTTAATTGTTTTTCGCCAACAGGAAAGTTAAAGTCGGTTATTTTTTTTATAGTCATTGTGTTACTTCCTTACAAATTATTCCGAAAAGCTTTTTGAATTGAACGATACATGTTTTCTTAATAACATTTCGAGTTCCGAATCATTGTTATTTAGCTTTGCGGATAAATCATTACTCGCCGCGCCCATCTTTTGCATGACATTACACTTCAGATAAACATTATCCTGTGTGCCCAGTTCAATGCCTTCACTGCTGATTTTTATATATGAACCGCCACACATTAACGTAAGCTGTTCGCTTGCGGTGACAGTGAGCTCACCATCGACACTGTCAATTTTTATATCCTGCTTGGCGGCCATGTTGAGGTTGGCGGATACTTCTAACCCTGAATTTTCTGGTTTAATATGATAGGAATCACTGCGAACTTCACCACCTTTAATATTTATTTCAGCATAATAAGGTATACCAAAAGTGGCATTGGGCAAAGATTTTGGTAGTACTTCAATTTCTTGTCTACAAAAACATCCCATAAGCGAAAAAACTAAAAATAAGTTAATAATTAAAATTAAATAATATCGTGATTTTTTCATATAGTTTATTGCGATTAATTGAATTTTTATTAAAAATAAGTATGTCTTAAACACTTTACCATTTATCTTGTTGCCATATATTTTTTATTTAAGGAATTTTACTTACCACCATAGCTGCGAAGGAGTATTGCATAACTTCTCCCAAAGTTCTGCCTGAATCCAACTGGTTGTATACCTCGCCCCATGAAAATAGTTCAAGTTGAACCTTTTCAGTTATTGCTGTTTGTTCTGTTATTTCCAGACCATTGTGTAATTTTAATTTATCTGTCCAAACTATCCAGTGGTTTTTAGTTGTTAAGATATTCTGATTATTAATCATTTTTGCTGCTATTAATACAACAACATGTGTATCAGGGCTAATATAAGAATTTAAACGACATAAATCTTGTAAAGTTAAATGGGGTCCGCTGATCTGTTTCATTAAACTTGTATTGATGCTGTATAAAATTTTAGCACCAGACTTTTCAAACCATGTTTTAAGGTTTCCTGCAGTTGTAATACCTGAGAATTTATCATCAGGCGAATCATAATCAAAAACACTGTTTTCTGAACCCCTTAAACTTGCCAAGGTAATCCAATCTATGCACGAAACTTTTGGGGTATACCCTGTTGAATCATTTTTAAAAAAATTTGTAGGATGGCGACAATCATAACCAGACTTTATTTTTAATGTGCCAATTTTAGTTTTACCTGATTCCCAAAGTTCTTTGACAATCTGTTTATATAAGTCTGGTCTATCCATCAATAAGCAATAAAAAAAAGCTGCAGGTCCACATAAACTGGCATCACCTTGATTAGGAAAATTGTATTTGGCTAATCTTAATTGCAAAGCTCTTTCTATTTTAGCTTTGGTAAACGGATCCATTGGGTCACCAACCGGATGTTCTTTAACTTCAAAAACTCTTGGCTTTGATGTGATTGTCACTTGAAATATAGATGATGTGCCAGATTGTGTTTCTTTGACTGTTTCATTGTACTTAAATTCCCTTGATAGCCCCCACTTTTTGTCCAAGATAATAAATCCCTTAAGTGGGATAATTGCTGTCATAGGTTCTTCTAATACTGTATAATCCTCTTTAGCTAATTTATGTTTATGATAAAGATTTAGTTCTAATATATAAGAGGTATTTTCGGGATCTGAAATATCTAACGATTGGTGAATTAATGTTTTCTTATCAGCTTGTAACGGCTGTTTACCTGTTGATTCTAAAGCATAAATTTTATTACCTTTGTCGTCCATTTTATATAATTCCATTTCATAAATAATATATTCATGATTGGTTTTTGTCTCTATGCTTGTAAATATATTGTATACTGTCATTAAATTTTCATCCATTATGTTATCATTGTATTTAAAAATGTATCATATTAATTATTAATGATTTTTATGCAATTTTTTATTGGTTGATAAGTTCCCCATTGCTTGTTTTACTTAATACTAAACGGACAGCAATTTTTTCTTCTTTTTTTGTATAAAACCTTTCTGTATAGCCTTTATCATCTGTTTTCCCTCGTTTGACTGAACCATCTTCCATAAACGCTAAATATTCAATATTTTTATATGGCTCACCTTCATCATTAACCATAAGGTACATTAAGCTATACTTATCATTTTTATTCGGTTTATTTGGTGAAAAGTTAGTTTCAATTGCTTCAGGCAGTGCTATTTCGAATCTATCTTTTTGTGCCACCCCCATCTTCTGCATCACATTACACTTCAGATAAACATTATCCTGTGTGCCCAGTTCAATGCCTTCACTGCTGATTTTTATATATGAACCGCCACACATTAACGTAAGCTGTTCGCTTGCGGTGACAGTGAGCTCACCATCGACACTGTCAATTTTTATATCCTGCTTGGCGGCCATGTTGAGGTTGGCGTTTTGGGCTTGCACCACAATATCGCCTTGGTTGGCAAACAGTTTCATGCCTGATTTGTGGGCAAATAAGCCCATCGCTTCGCCCGATGAGAGGGTAAGGTTTTTTAAGGCGGCAATGTCAGTTTGGTTTTCACTGGTTAAAGTAACGCTGTTGCCGGTGGAGAGTTGAATGTTTTGTGGACTGGTTAAGGCAATGCCTTCTTGGGCATAGGCAAGTATGCCGCTTTGGGTCAGTTGGCTTAATGTTTTGTTAAGTTGTTCTTGGCTGTCAGTGTCTGCTCCGTGGGCTTCAGACTGAGTAGCGGCATTTTGTAGGGCTTTGGCAATGGATAGCGCATTTTCAAGCTGGGTAATGGCGGCTTGCATGTCGAGCTGTTTGCCTTGTGCTTTGGGCTCGGTTTGGGTGGTTAAGTATAATCCCCGTGCAGCTGCTATGGCGCCCCATTCGTCGGTTCTTAGCTCAAAGCCTTCGCCACGCTGCGCTTTGCTTTGGTCAACTAAGTGACCTAAATTCAGTTGGGTTTTGCCGTATTCGGTGGCGAGTTTGATGTGCTCTTGCCCCCGTTTGTCGTCCATGCGTAATTTATTATTCGCTGGGGTGCGTATCACATTGCGGTGTTTGTTAATGGCGGTGACAGGGTCTGGGTGAGCACTGTCGTGCATTGCATGGGCAATATACGGTCTGTCAGGGTTGCCTTGCATAAAAGCTATTGCTACTT